>NZ_QGGF01000273.1 GCF_003857015.1 Micromonospora globispora
GACAGACGCCGCGCCGGGACGCGGGGGCGCTGCCGGTACGCCGGCGTCCGGGCTCACGACGGTGGCCGGCCGCGCCCTCCCCGGCTGCGACCGGCCACCGTGTCCAGGGGCGACGGGTCAGTACGAGTACCCGGAGCTGCCACCGTCGGAGCTGCCCGAGTCGCCGGTCGACGGCGGGGCGACCGGCTTCGGGGTGCCGGTGGGCACGCAGGTGAGGTTCTTCTTGCCGTTCGGGTCGACCACGAACCAGGTGCCGCCGACGCCCTGGCCCTTCCACTGGCCCGGCTTCTTGTCACCGATGTAGCGGTAGACCGGCCAGCCGCCGACGGTGAGCTGCCGGGTGCCGTCCTGGCGGGTGATGGTGCCGACCTTGTCGTCGGAGACGCCCCGCAGCTGCGGGTTGCCGTCGGTCAGCGCCGGCGGCCAGACCTGGGCGCACTTGTCCACGCAGTTGGACGACGGCGGGTCGGCCGAGTCCTTGTCGAAGCGGTAGAGGACCCAGCCGTCCTGGTCGGTCACCACGGCGCCCATCCGGGGCAGCTTCTTGCCGACCAGCTGCTCGGTGAGCCGGACGTCGGCCGGGGGCGCCTGATCGGCGGCCTCCGCGGTGGCGGTGGCTTCCGGTTCGGCCGCGGTGGGTTCGGCCGCGGCGACGGCGACCGGCTCGGCCGCGCTCGAGTTCGCCCCGTCGTAACCCGCGGGAGCGCAGGCCGTTAGTGCGACCATCGCGCTCGCGACGATGACGGTTCGCTTCAGCTGTGCCACGTGCCCTCCTCATTCTTGGCAGTTCACCGGGTAGTACGGCCGGCTCGCTGTCAAGGTTGAAGGAGAAAGGGTGCTCCATTTCACATTGGACGGATTGAACCGTCCGGTCCGTCGATGCGTGCCGGAGCACGGAAGGCGTTCCGCTGTGGACACGCCGAAGCGGCGCGGGGCGTGGACCGCCCGGCGCCGGGGATCGTGGCGGGTCAGAGGCCGGCCAGCGTCACCAGCGGGCTGGCGACCCCCTTCACGTCGACGGACTGCACCTGGATCTTGGTGATGTCGTCCCGGCCGGCCGAGGTGGACGCGCTCAGCTCCAGCGGAAGCTGGTTGACGTTCGTGCCGTAGCCGCCGTTCGGCACCGCCCAGGTCGACACCACCTCGGTGGTGTGGTTCTTCCGAAACACCACCAGCCGGCAGGTACGTGGTCCGGGCAGCCGGGTGAGATACACGTCGATCTGGGTGCCGTACTCCTTCTTGGCCAGCCACATCGTGGTCTTCACGCCCGTGGTGGGGTCCACCTGGTTGTGCTGCTCGCCCTCGTGTTCGGTACCGCCGTCGCCCGGGTCGTCGGGGTCGGACGGCTTGCTGCTCGGCGGGCCGGTGACCGGGGCGGTCAGGGTCGACTCGGCGACCACCTGCGGACCGTCGTCGGTCCCCGCGATGCTGGCGAAGCCGACGCCGGTCAGGCCGCCGAAGACCACCACGGCCGCTGCCGTGGCCAGCAGCTGCCGGAACCGGTCCCGCCGGCGGTCCAGCCGCACCGCCATCAGCGTCCGGTCCAGCAACGCCGGGTCGGTGTGGGTCTGCTCCAGCGCGCTCATCGTCTCGCCGTCGATGCCGGAGAGCAGCCCCACCACCGGGACCATCGTCTCCAGTTCGGCGGCGCACGCCCAGCAGGTGGCGAGGTGCTCCTCGAACCGTTCGGTGTCCGCCTGATCCAGCACGCCGAGCGCGTACGCCGCGACGTCCAGGTGGTCTGCCCGGCTCATTCCGTCACCCCCCGCTCCTGCAGAGCCGTGCGCAGCGCGCGCAGCGCGTAGTAGACGCGCGACTTGGCGGTGCCGAGCGGAAGGCCCAGCTCCTCGGCCGCCTCCGGCACCGTACGGCCCCGGAAGTACGTCGCCACCAGGATCTCCCGGTGCGACTGGCTCAGCGTACGCAGCGCGTCCGCGACCGTCATCGTGCGCAGGACCCGGTCCGTGCTGTCCGCCTCGGCGAACGCGGTGAGATCCCGGTCGTACGTCTCCGCCGGGCGGGCCTGCTCGCTGCGGTGCTCGTCGATGGCGATCCGCCGGGCCACGGTGACCAGCCACGGGCGCAGCGATCCCTGACCCTGGGTGCCCAGCCGGTGCGCGTTGCGCCAGGCGCGCAACAGCGTCTCCTGGACGATGTCCTCCGCGCGCTGCCGGTCGCCCCCGGTCAGCCGCATCACGAACATCAGCAGCGGCCCGGCGTGCTCGGCGTAGAGCAGCCGGATCAGCTGGTCGGAATGACTGGCCTCAGGGGACGCGGCCTGGTGGCGCCCGGGCGCCGGTCGCGGCGTCACCGGGTCATTCTGGCGACCGGCGGGGCGAGCGTCGACCCCACGGCCCGACCCCGATGCGCGCGAATGCGGCTGGGCCCGGGCGAACATCCACTCGGGCCTGACCACGTCGCCCTGCCAGCCGGCCGCCACCGCATGCATGCAGACCTCCGGGTGTCCAGATGACATCAGCCGGCGCCCCACGGGCGTGGCCGCCCGGTGATACGGAGTGATCCGCCGAGCGGATCAACGGCGCACGGAAAAAATTCCGGGCGGGGGTGGGGTGGAGTCGGTGGCGTCCGCGTCGTGCACCACCGGGGCGCCGCCGGCGAACCGGTCCAACTCGACGCCGGCCAGCACCCGGCCGGGGAACCAGTCACCGGCCGCGCGCCGGGTCAGCTCCGGCACCGGCGGCTCGACCCGGGACGCCACCAGCACCAGGTTGCCGTAGCGCCGGCCGCGCAGCACCGCCGCGTCGCCGACCAGGCAGGCCCGGGGCAGCACCGACCGTATTGTGGCGACCTGGGCGCGGGCGTGCCGCAGCGGTGGGCCGTCCGCGATGTTCGCCAGATAGAAGCCGCCGGGGCGGAGCACCCGGGCCACCTCGGCGGCGTACTCCACAGAGGTGAGGTGGGCCGGGGTGCGGGCACCGGCGAAGACGTCCGCGACCACCACGTCGTAGCTGCCGTCCCGACCGGCGGTCAGGGTGGCCCGGGCATCGGCCACCCGCACCCGCAACCGGGGGTCGGTGGGCCAGGGCAGCGCCCGCCGCACCAGGTCCACCAGGGCGCCGTCCACCTCGGACACCCGCTGAGTGGACCCGGGTCGGGTGGCGGAGACGTACCGGGGCAGGGTCAGCGCGCCACCACCGAGGTGCAGCACGCGCAGCGGCGCGCCGGCCGGGACGATCATGTCGATCGCCGCGGCGAGCCGCCGGACGTACTCGAATTCCAGGTGGGTCGGGTCGGCCAGGTCCACGTGGGACTGTGGGGTACCGTCGAGCAGCAGCGTCCACGAGCCCGGCCGGTCGGCGGCCGGCACCAGCTCGGCCTGCCCGGTGTCGACCTGTTCGACCACCCGGTCGGCGCCCCGTCGGCGTCCCATCAGCGCCGGATCCCCCGGGCCGCCGCGGTCAGCACCCGGTGCAGCAGTCGGGCGTCGCCGAGCAGCCCGCGCAGCCGGCGTTCCAGCCCAGCGATCGGGATCAGATTCTGCGGCGCCCGCGGGTCCTTGTACGGCGTGGAGGCGAACCGGGGCAGGGTGACCAGGGAGAGGTCGGCCAGTTCGATCGCCTGGGCGTCGGTCAGTTCGGCCGAACACTCCACCCGGACGATGCCGGCCCAGGGGGCCCCACTCGTCACCGGCAGCCGGAGATACCACGAGTAACCGCCCCAGGCGGTGCCGAGCCGGAACACCGGGGACCGCTGACCCGGCGTCAGCCCGGTCACCACGGCGGTGAGCCGGGCGTCGAGGTACTGGCTGTGCTGGGTCTTGATGTAGCCGAGGGTGCGCGGCAGTTGCCGGCGGCTGCGCAGCGGGCCGTCCACCACCAGCAGGTCACCGTCGATCCGGGCGGCGTTGGAGACCTCCACCTCCAGCGCGGTCAGCGGGCCCTGCACCGCGGGCGGGAGCTTGCTCAGCTCACCCGTGCCGCCGACCCGGTGCACCGGGTACCGCACCCGCCCGGCGACCACGTCCTCGGCGGACGGGCTCGCGGTGAAGAGGCCCCGACTGACCCGGGCGCCGGCCAGCTCGGCCGCACCCCGCTCCAGGTCGCAGCGGACCACCCCGGCCGCGTACGAGGCGGCGATGCCGGGGAACGAGCCGCCGTCCTCCTCGGCCGTCCAGAGGCTGGCGTCGATCCGGCGTACCCCGTCGACGAGCAGCACCACCTCCGGGGCGAGCACGTCCCGCCGGACGCCGATCGCCCGCCAGTCCACCGCGGGCAGTTCGACGTCCGCGTCGACCTGGGCGCTGCTCGGTGCCGCCGGGCCGCCGCCGCCCGCCTCGAACGACGCCCCGTACGCCGGATCCCAGGCGTCGACGAAGAACCGCGTCACGCTGTACCCCTCACAGGCCGGTCCGCTCGACGCGGGCGGTGCGGGCGTCCTTGCGGACCTCGAAGCGGACCGGGATCCGGTCGGCCAGCGCCGGCACGTGGGTGACCACGCCAACCATCCGGTCGCCGCGGGCGGCCAGGTTTTCCAGCGTGGCGGCGACGGTGTCCAGGGTGGCCGCGTCGAGCGTGCCGAAGCCCTCGTCGAGCACGATGGACTCCAGGCTGGCGGCGGTGGTGGACATCCCGGCCAGTTGCTCGGACAGCGCGAGCGCCAGCGCCAGCGAGGCCTGGAAGGTCTCCCCGCCGGAGAGGGTGCGGACGGCCCGGCGCAGACCGGCGTCGTGGTGGTCGACCACGAAGAACTCGCCCTTGTCGTGGACCAGGTCGTACTGGCCGTTGGAGAGTTCGCGCAGGATCCTCGACGCGCCGTCAACCAGCAGATCCAACGCCTCAGCCAGCAGCCACCGCTCGAAGTTGTTGGCCCGCAGGTGCCCGGCGCGTTCGACGGCCCGCTTCTGCACCTCCTCGTAGACCCCGAGGCCGAGCAGGTTGACCAGGATCTGCTGCCGGGTGGCGGGCTTGGCGTGCAGGAAGTCGGCGAACTGCCCCTGTGGCAGCAGCACACAGCTGGTGAACTGCTCGTACGGCAGCCCGACCGCCTCCAGCACCGCCCGCTCCATCTCGGCGGGGGTGCCGGCGACCACCTCGCCGAGATCCTCCGGGCTGAGCCCGGTGTCGAGCTTCGTCACGTCGAAGCCGGCGGGCATGAGCTGCAATCCGGCGTTGGCGGTCTTGACCGTGCCCCGGCCGTCCCGCCGGACGACCCGGGTGGCCACGTACCGGGCGCCGGCGGACTCGAAGACCAGCCGAACCCGGGCCTCGTTGGCGGACGGGGCCAGCGCGTTCGCCAGGCCGCGGGTGCCGCCCCAGCGGGGCACGGTGCCGTAGAGGGCGAAGCAGATCGCGTCCAGCACCGTCGACTTGCCGGAGCCGGTCGGGCCGACCAGGGCGAAGAAGTCCGCGTCGGTGAAGTCGACGGTGGTCTCCTCGCGGAAGACGGTGAAGCCGGCCATGTCCAGCCGCATCGGTCGCATCAGTGGTCGACCCCCTCGAGGAGCTCGTCGAAGAGCTCCTGGACGCCCTCGTCGGCGTGCCCCCGGCTGTTCAGGTAATCGGCGAAGAGGTCGTGGGGGGAGCGGCCGGCCCGCTGGGCGGTGCGGGTGCCGCTGCCGGGCACGGGGACCAGCTCCGGGTCGATCCGGATCTCCAGCGCGCGGGGGAGCAGCTCCTGCACCTCCTCGCGGAGCCCGGCCCGGGGCTGCTCGCGAACGTACACCCGCAGCCAGCCCTCCGGCGCGTCGACCTCGGCGAGCTGGGCCAGGGTGCCCCGGACGGTGCGCAGCGGGACCGCCCCCGGCACCGGTACCTCCCGGATCTGGGCGGCGGTCTTCGCGGTGACCTCGACGACGGTCACCGACCCGACGTTCTCCTGCTCGCCGAAGTCGACCGGGAGCGGGCTGCCGCTGTACCGCACCGGGCAGGGCCCGATCACCCGCTGCGAGCGGTGCAGGTGGCCCAGCGCCACGTAGTGCGCGTTCCCGGGGAAGACCGTGGCCGGTACGGCGTACCCGAGGACGGTGTGGGCGTCCCGCTCGCCGCCGCCGGTGCTCGCGCCGACCACGGTCAGGTGGGCGGTGACCAGGTGCACCCGGTCGGGCTCGGTGAAACCCTCGGTGAGCCGGGCGAGGACCCGGCCGAGGTGGTCGGCGTACGTCTGGTTGGCCTCGGCGGCGGTGAGCTCGTACATCTCCACGGCGCGGACGGCGTACCGCTGGGAGAGGAAGGGCAGCGCGGCGAGCTGCCAGCGCTCGCCGTCGCGGGTGGTGCCGTCGATGATGTGCTCGGCCGGGTTGTCCCGGACGCTGCCCCGCAGGGTGATCCCGGCCGCCTCCGCCCAGGGGCGCAGCGCGTCCAGCGCCGGTCCGTTGTCGTGGTTGCCGCCGATGGCCACCACGTCCGCCCCGGTGCGCCGCAGCGCGGTCAGCGCCCGGGTCACCAGCCGGGTCGCCTCGGGGGTGGGCGCGGCGGTGTCGTAGAGGTCGCCGGCCACGATGACCAGGTCGGGCCGCTCCGCCCGGGCGATCTCGATCACCTGGGCGAGCACCTGCTTGTGCTCCTCGGCCCGGGACTGGCCCTTGAGGACCTTCCCGACGTGCCAGTCGGAGGTGTGCAGGATCTTCATCGGTGCGCTCCCTAGAACGGGATGTCGTCGTCGGTGGTGCCCGAGCCGACCACCGCGAACGGGTCCGCCGACTGGGTGATCGAGCGCAGCGTCTCGGAGGGGGCACGGCCGGCCTCGGAGACCCGGGTCGCCCAGGCCGGGAAGGGAAACTCCAGACAGAGCGGCACCGGGATGTCCGGCTGGTTGACGAACATGGTGCCCGGCTTGGCGAGCAGCGCCCGCTGCCGCTGGGCCGGCGGGAGGAAGCCGTACTCGGGGCGGGACGCCTCGGCCGGGTCGAGCCGGCCGACCACCCGGATCGCAGAGTTCGTGACGATCCGCCGTTCCACCTCGCTCGCCGTCTGCTGCGCGCCGACCAGGATCACCCCGAGCGAGCGGCCCCGCTCGGCGATGTCCAGCAGCACCTCCTTGATCGGGGAGGAGCCCTCGCGCGGGGCGTACTTGTTGAGCTCGTCGAGGACGACGAAGAGCAGCGGCTTGGCGGTGCCGGCCTTCTCCTTGCGCTCGAACTCGCTCTTGAGCGTCACGCCGACCACGAAGCGCTGCGCGCGGTCCGGCAGGTTGTGCAGGTCGACGACGGTGACCTGGGCACTCTCCGCGGTGTTGATGCTGTGTGGGCGGCGGGTGGCCAGGTCGCCCCGGATCAGCCGGCCCAGGTCCTTCTTGCTGCCGATCAGCCGGCGGGCGAACGCGTTGACCGTGCCGAGGCCGACCGCGCTGCCGGCCCAGTCGCTCCGGGTTTCATCGTCGTTGAGCTGCTCGACGATGTGGTCGACCAGGTCGGCGTACGACCCGAGCCGGACCCCGTCGATGCTCACTCCACCGTCGGCGGGCTGGGCGTACCGGGCCAGGTGGGCGGCGACCGAGTGCACCACCATCGTGTACTGCTGGCGCTCGTCGTCCGCGTCGGCGAAGACGTACGGCAGCAGCCGGTCGGCGCAGAACTCGCTCAGCGTCCAGTAGAAGCTGTCGACGCCGGTGAGCCGGCTGCTCACGTCCGGGGTGCCGGAGGAGTCGCCGACCCGGGGGGGCGCGTACACCCGCACGTCGGGGAAGGCGCCGGCGTCCAGCCCGAGCCGCGCGTACTCGGCCCGGGTGGCGTCGTCGAGCCGGGTGTTGGGGTGGTCGAGGAAGAGCAGGTCCTCGCCCTTGACGTTGAAGATCAGCGCCTTGGCGTTGACCGCGTCGCCGCCGAGCACCCCCGAGCGGAAGACCGAGTAGAGCAGGAAGGTGGCGAAGCTGGTCTTGGTGGCGACCCCGGAGATGCCGGAGATGGAGACGTGTGCGCCCCGGGTGCCGTCGAGGAAGTCGGCGTTGAGGTAGACCGGGACGCCGTCGCGGCCCATGCCCATCGGGATGCGCCGTTCCATCCGGTCGAAGTGCAGCGCCCGGGCCCGGGCGTCCCCCTCGGCCCGGTGCACCACCGCGCCCGGGGTGGGCGGCACGTACAGCTCGGGGTCGACCCGGGTGGTGGTGACCTCGGCCGCCTCCTGCACCTGCGCCGGGAGGGTGCCGTCGGCGATCGCGAAGACGTCGGAGTCGAACTGGGCACCCTCGTGCCGGGCGCGGACCTGGGTGACCACGCCGGCGATGGTCACCGGCTCCCGGTCGGGCAGCTCGCGGCGGGTGACCACCACGTCGTCGAGTTGGAGGTAGCTGCCGGGGGAGACGGCGGTCCAGAACGTCAGCGGGGTGGCGTCGGCGGTGCCGAGCACCCGGCCGACCGCCTCGCCGGGGCCGTCGAGCAGGTCGTCGGTCATCGGCGGACTCCGGTCGGCTGGTCGTCTCGGTCGCGGGGCACGTGGAGCATCCTGCCCGAGGGATGCGACAGGTTGCCACGCGACGCGGCGGACGCCACGCCACCACCTCGGGGATCCTGGCCCAGCGGAACGGCGCGTGCGCGTTCCGTCACCGGATCGTCCCCTTTTCCGCCCCGGCCGCGCTCATCCGGGAGAACATGCAGGTAGCCCAGATCCCGGGCGCGAGGAGCGACCGTGACTTCGTCAGGTGGCCGATGGGCCGCGTTGCTGGCCCTCGCCGTGCTGCCCCCGGTGCTGGAGGCCGCCGCGCTGATGGCCATCAATTTCCACGGCGCTCGCGGCCTGCCTCCCCAGGTCACCGCCGTCTGGCCGTACGACTCCTACCACGACCTGCGCTGGCTGCTGGTCTACCACAACTCCTGGTGGTCGTTCCTGCTCGGCCTGCTGGCCCTCATCGCCTTCCGGGGCGTCCTGTCGGCCGGGCTGACCGCGCTGGCCTGGCCCGCGAGCGTGAACCGTCCCTCGTTCGAATGGCTGGTCAAGCGGAACCTGGAGGTGGCCGCGCTCGCCGCGGTGATCATCTCGCCCTGGGCCGCGCTCTCGGTCGCGTTCTCCACCGTCGCGCTCTCCTGGTACCTGCTCGCCTCGCTCATCCCGATGCTGGTGCTGACCCCGTTCCTCCAGCGGGCCGGGGTGGTCGGGCACTGGTGGCGGGGCCTGCCCACGGTCGAACTGCTCGGCTGGTCGCTGCTGAACTTCGCGCTGCTCACAGCCGCCGCCGCCCTCGTCGTGAGCGTTCCGGGCTGGTGGTCGGTCGCGGTGGTCGCCCTCGCCGGAGCGGCGAACGCGCTGCTCTGGCGCCAGACCGTGGCCGCGGCCGCACTGCCCCGGCGGATCCGCTGGCCGCGGGTCCCGGTGGCACCGATCGCGATCCTGCTCACCATGGCCGCCGCGGTCGGGTGGCAGTCGCTGTTCGGCCTGGTGGTGAGCGGGCCGAAGGAGTGGCGTCCCCCGGTGATCTCCCAGCCGCTGCCGGACCGGGTCCCGCACGCGCTGATCGCGATCGCCGGGCACGATTCGCGCTGGGACGGACGGCCGCCGGCGGATCCGCGGGTCGAGCGCTTCTCCTATCGCGGGCTCGACGGCCAGGGCAGGCCACTGCAGTACGGGCCGAGGGACACCCACCAGTCGCTCGGCTCCAGCGCGGCCCTGCTCGCGGCGCAGGTCGACGAGGTGCACCGGCGTACCGGCCGGCCGGTCGCGCTGCTCGGGGAGAGCGAGGGCGCCATGGTGGCCCGCATGTACCTGGAGAAGTGGCCGAAGCCGTCCCCGGTGGAGGCGGTGATGCTGTTCAGCCCGCTGGTCCAGCCGGGCCGGGCCTACTATCCGCCGCCGGGACACAGCGGCTGGGGGCTGGCCGTGGGCTGGGAGCTGCGGGGCATTTTCGCGCTGGCGAACCTGCCGCAGAAGGTGAAGAGCAACCCCGACCAGCCGTTCGTCCGCTCGGTCCTGGTCGATGCGCCCTTCCTTCGCAACCGCACGCTCTGCCCGGTGCCAGGGGTACGCATGATCGCGTTCCTGCCGACGGTCAGTGCGGTGGAGGCGCCGCCCGGCGAGTACAGCCAGATCCCGGTCTTCCAGCTGCCCGCCTTCCACGGGGGCCTGCTCGGCCGGCGGGCCGCTGAGACCCGCGTGGTGGATTTCCTCGCCGGCGGTGAGATCGACCGACCAAGGCGGGAGTACCGCCTGCTGCAGCGGTTGGGTGCCGCGTGGCAGCCTCCCCCGCTCGCGCTGTCGGTCAACCCGATCTGGTCGGCCACCCGGGAGGCCGACCCGGCCTTCACCGGCCGCGTCTGCCAGGCCCGCTGAGCTGGCCGGCGCCCGACCACCGCGCCCATCCGAACCGCCTCCGTTGCACCACGTGGTGAACGCGGCACGAAAAGTTGTGGAAAAAATCTTGGCCGCAACTCGTGACAGGGAAGGGCACCGTGACGCAAAAATATGCAACAGCGCATCGAGGATCTTTTGTCCATCGATCCGTGCTGCGCCGTCGCGCCCGTCACCTGCGGAGTCGCGACCGGTCCGTTGTCCACCACCGACGGATCACCCGTCAGTCGGCACCCCCCGACTGGCAGTCCTAGTGAAGGTAGGAACTTCATGCGTCGTACCACTCTCCTCGGCGGGCTGGCCACGGCCGCGCTGCTGGCCGCGGCCGGCACGCTGCCGGCCACGGCCTCCGCCGCGCCCGCCACCTCCGCCGACGCGTTCACCCGCGCGGTGGCCCAGCTCAAGGCTCACGCGGGCAGCGCGCTCGTCGCCGACGGCCAGAGCTTCACCCTCCAGAACGTCCTCACCGACGCCGACGGCACCGAGCACGTCCGCGTGCACCGCTACCAGGACGGCCTGCCGGTCCTGGGCGGCGACACCGTCGTGCACCTGGGCAAGGGCAACACCTGGCGGGGCGCCAGCCAGACCCTGACCGCGGCGCCCACCCGGGGCGCCAAGGCCACGATCAGCGCCGCGGCCGCCGGCCGCATCGCGCTGGCCGCCTCCACCGCCACCGGCACCAAAGTCGACGGCAGCCAGCTGGTCTACGACGCCGGCCGCTCCGGCACCGCCCTGGCCTACCAGGTCGTGGTGAGCGGGGTCCGTGCCGACGGCACGCCCAGCCAGCTGAACGTGCTGGTCGACGCCACCACCGGCGCGGTCCGCGACGCGTGGGACGCCATCCAGGCGGACGGCACCGGCAACACCTTCCACTCCGGCTCCGTCCCGGTGGGCACCACCCTCTCCGGCGGCACCTACCAGCTCAACGACGGCGCCCGGGGCGGTCACAAGACCTACGACCTGAACGGTGGCACCAGCGGCACCGGCACCCTGGTCACCAACGCCTCGAACGTCTTCGGCGACGGCACCCTGGCCAACCGCCAGACCACCGCCGCCGACGCGGCCTACGGCGCGGCCGAGACCTGGGACTACTACAAGAACACCTTCGGCCGCAACGGCATCCGCAACGACGGTGTGGCCGCCTACAGCCGGGTGCACTACAGCACCAACTACGTCAACGCGTTCTGGAGCGACTCCTGCTTCTGCATGACGTACGGCGACGGTGACCCGTCCCAGGGCTGGACCCCGCTGACCTCGCTGGACGTGGCCGGGCACGAGATGAGCCACGGCGTCACCAGCAACACCGCCGGCCTGCGCTACAGCGGTGAGTCCGGCGGCCTCAACGAGGCCACCAGCGACATCTTCGGCACCATGGTCGAGTTCTACGCGGCCAACAGCAACGACCCGGGTGACTACCTGATCGGCGAGGAGCTGCGCACCAACGGCGTGCCGCTGCGCTACATGGACAAGCCGTCCAAGGACGGTTCCTCGGCCGACTGCTGGTCCCGCCGGGTCGGCAGCCTGGACGTCCACTACTCCTCGGGCGTGGCGAACCACTTCTTCTACCTGCTCGCCGTCGGCAGCGGCGCGTCGTCGTACGGCAACAGCCCGACCTGCAACGGCAGCACGGTGACCGGCATCGGCAACGCCAAGGCCGGCGCCATCTGGTACCGCGCCCTGACGGTCTACATGACCTCGCGCACCGACTACGCCGGTGCCCGAGCCGCCAGCCTTTCCGCCGCCGCCGACCTGTACGGCAGCGGCAGCACCGAGTACAACACGGTCGCCGCCGCCTGGTCGGCCGTGAGCGTCAACTGAGCAACACGACCCGGTGACGGGGGCGGCGCGGACAGCGCCGCCCCCGTTCGTCGTACCCGGCTCCGGTTGACGCCCGGGCGCCAGCGTACAAGCCGGTGGTGGCCTCCGTTCGCTGCTTGACGGCGTCACTCGCGGGCGTAGCGCAGCATCAGCGTCCCGTCGTCGGCGGCCAGCGCGTGGCGCAGCGGTAGTTCCCGGGGCGGGCTGGCGTCGCCGGCGGTGATCCGGCCCGGACCGGCCCCGGCAAGCAGGGGCGCCACGGTGAGGCAGAGCTCGTCGACCAGGTCGGCCGCGGTGAGCGCACCGAACAGGTACGGGCCGCCCTCGCAGAGCAGCTGGTGCAGCCCGCGGCGGCGCAGCTCGGCGAGGCCGGCAGCGAGGTCCACCCGGTCGTCGCCGCAGCGGATCAGCTCCGCCACCTCGGTCAGCCCCGGCGGCGGCTCGACGGCGGACCGGGTGAGCACGAGCGGCCGGACGGGTGCGTCGGCGAACGCCGCCTGGGTCGGGTCCAGCCGGAGCGAGCCGGAGACCACCACCAGCGTCGGGTACTCGGCCAGACCGTGCTCCCGCCGCCAGGCGCGGCGCGGCTCGCTGAGCCGGACGGCCCGGTAGCCCTCGTGCCGCAGCGTCCCGGCGGCCACCACGAGGCCGTCGCAAAGCATCCGCAGCAGCCCGAAGACCCGCTTGTCCGGCTCGCCCGACAGCCCGGCGGAGTACCCGTCGAGGGTGACCGCCCCGTCGGCGCTGGCCACGAAGTTCACCCGTAGGTGCGGTCCGTCGGCGCGGCCGTAGAGCGTGGCGAGTTCAGCATCCGTCAGCGGTCCGGTCGCCGGCGTCGGCCAGATCCGGGAAATCGCTGTTCCAACGGTCATTCGCTGGCCGGACCGGTGACCGGAGGGGTGGGTCGGGGGGTACGGTGCTGGCAGTCGCACCACTTCCGCCCTGGACACTCGTCGTGCCGTCGTTCGCGGCACGCTCGGCAGATCATGCTGGCAGCCTATGCCGAGGGAGGTTGGGACAACGATGCCGCGTCAGATCTTCCAGTTGAACGTTTCCCTGGCCGGGGTCCGGCCGCCGGTGTGGCGGCGGGTGCTGGTGCCCGGCGGGTACACCCTGGACCGGCTGCACCGGGTGGTGCAGTACGCGATGGGCTGGCGCGACTGCCACCTGCACTCGTTCGAGATCGACGGCCTCCAGTACGGCGAGCCTGACCCCGACGGTGAGCTGGCGCTCCGCGACGAGTTGGACGTCCGCCTGGACGAGGTGGTGAGCAAGGGCAGCCGGTTCCACTACACGTACGACTTCGGCGACTGGTGGGAGCACGACCTGCTGGTGGAGGACGTCTGCACCGCCGATCCGGACGAGCGTTACCCCTGTTGCATGGACGGGGAGCGGGCCTGCCCGCCGGAGGACGTCGGCGGCCCCTCCGGCTATCTGGTCCTGCTGGCCGCCCTGGCCGATCCGGGTCACCCCGAGCACGGGGCGATGCGGGAGTGGGCCGGCGAGCGTTTCGACCCGGACGCCTTCGACGCCGCCCGGGCCTCGACCCTGCTGCGCCGCCTCTGCTGACTGCGGCGAGGCGCGCCCGGTTGCTGCCCTCGGGTGGGCCGGTAACGAAATGGGAACGCTCCCACGCATGCGTTGACACACGTGACGCCGGCCGACAGGCTCATGGGAGTTCTGCCGACCCTGCCTGGAAGGTGCCGTCACGTCGTGAGCAACCCAGCCACCCCGCTCGGCCTCCTCGACCCGGGACGGGAGCTCGCCTTCCCGCCCGGATTCCACTGGGGCGCGGCCACCGCCGCGTACCAGATCGAGGGGGCGGCCCGTGAGGGCGGACGCACCCCGTCGATCTGGGACACGTTCAGCCACACCGAGGGCCGGACGGTGGCCGGGCACACCGGCGATGTGGCCTGCGACCACTACCACCGGATGCCCGACGACGTCCGGCTGATGGCGGAGCTGGGGCTGACCTCGTACCGGTTCTCGATCTCCTGGCCGCGGGTGCAGCCCGGCGGCGCGGGCGCGGCGAACCAGGAGGGGCTGGACTTCTACCGGCGACTGGTCGACGAACTGCTGGCGCACGGCATCGAGCCCTGGCTCACCCTCTACCACTGGGACCTGCCCCAGCCGCTAGAGGACGCCGGCGGCTGGCCCGCCCGGGACACCGCCGGCCGGTTCGCCGACTACGCCCAGCTCGTCGCGGACGCCCTCGGCGACCGGGTGCGCCACTGGACCACCCTCAACGAGCCGTGGTGCTCGGCGTTCCTCGGCTACGGCTCCGGGGTCCACGCGCCGGGGCGCTCCGACGGGGCGGACGCCGTCCGGGCCGGCCACCACCTGATGCTCGGCCACGGGCTGGCCGTGCAGGCGCTGCGGGCGTCCCGCCCGGAGGCCCAGCTCGGCATCACGCTCAACCTCTACCCGGTCACCCCGGCCACCGACGCGGACGGCGACATCGACGCGGCCCGGCGCATCGACGGGCTGGCGAACCGGTTCTTCCTGGATCCGGTGCTGCGCGGGTGGTACCCGACGGACCTGACGGCCGACCTGCGCCGGGTCAGCGACTTCGGGCACGTCCGGGACGGCGATCTGGAGATCATCTCCGCCCCGCTGGACCTGGTCGGGGTCAACTACTACAGCCGGCACGTGGTCGCCGCGCCGATGCCCGGCGCGGAGCCCGAGGCGTACTGGCGGGCGCCGTCGTGCTGGCCGGGCAGCGAGGACGTCCGATTCGTCACCCGGGGCGTCCCGGTCACCGACATGGACTGGGAGATCGACGCCCCCGGACTGGTCGAGACGCTGCAACGGGTCCACCGCGACTACACCGACCTGCCGCTCTACGTCACCGAGAACGGCTCCGCCTTCGTCGACCGGGTGGTCGACGGCCGGGTCGACGACCCCGAGCGGCTGGCGTACTTCGACGCGCACCTGCGCGCCGCGCACGCGGCGATCAGCGCCGGGGTGCCGCTCAAGGGCTACTTCGCCTGGTCACTGCTGGACAACTTCGAGTGGGCGTGGGGCTACACCAAGCGCTTCGGCATGGTCTACGTCGACTACGACAACCAGGCACGGATCCCCAAGTCCAGCGCCCGGTGGTACGCCGACGTGATCCGACGCAACGGGCTGGCCGCACAATAGGCTCCAGGTCAGCCAGTAACGGGCGGTCCGGCACCGACGCCGTTGGAGGTGCCGGGTCCGTCCGACGTCGGAGGAGCAGACGATGACAACGCAGCGCACCCGCTCGCTCGGGCGCCCGACCCTCGACGCGGTCGCCGCCCGCGCCGGCGTGGGGCGCGGCACGGTCTCTCGCGTGGTCAACGGCTCGCCCCAGGTCAGCCCGGAGGCCCGGGCCGCCGTCCAAGCGGCGATCGCCGAGCTCGGGTACGTGCCGAACCGGGCTGCGCGGGCGCTGGTGACGCAGCGGACCGACTCGGTGGCGCTGGTGGTCTCCGAGTCCGGTGAGCGGGTCTTCACCGAGCCGTTCTTCGCCGCCATCGTGCGGGGCGTCAGCTCCGGCCTGCTGGACACCCCGATGCAGCTCTGGCTGGCCATGGTGCAGTCGCCGATCGAGCGGGAACGGGTCGAGCACCACCTGACCAACCAGCACGTCGACGGCGTCCTTCTGCTCTCGCTGCACGACGCCGACCCGCTGCCCACCCTGCTGGAGGAGCGGGGCCTGCCGACGGTGCTCGGCGGTCGCCCGGCCCGGATGCTGGAGCCGGGCGCCCAGCCGGCCTGGTACGTCGACGTGGACAACGTCGGTGGAGCCCGGCAGGCGGTGGAGCACCTGGCCGGCCAGGGCCGCCGCCGGATCGCCCACATCGCCGGCCCGCAGGACATGGGCGCCGGCGTGGCGCGGTTGGCCGGCTATCGGGAGGCGATCCGGTCCGCCGGTGCCGGCACCGACGAGGACCTGATCGCGTACGGGGACTTCAGCGAGGGCAGCGGCACCGCCGGCATGCGCCGGCTGCTGGAGATCTGCCCGGACCTGGACGGGGTCTTCGTCGCCTCCGACCTGATGGCGTTCGGTGCCCTGCGTACGCTGCGCGAGGCCGGCCGGCGGGTCCCCGAGGACGTGGCGGTGGTGGGCTTCGACGACGCCCCGATCGCCCGGCAGGCCGAGCCGCCGCTGACCACGGTCTTCCAGCCGGTGGAGGAGATGGGCCGCCAGATGGCCCGGCTGCTGGTCTCCCGGATCAGCGGCGAGGAGGTCCCCACCCCGCACGTCGTCCTGCCCACCGAACTCATCCACCGCGCCTCCGCCTGACCGGCGGGCCCGAGCCCGGCGGTGGTTACCTCTCGCGGACTGCGTGGAGGCCGTGGTCGACCAGGGGGGCGACTATGTCGCCGATCCGGTCGAAGCCGCCGCCGAGGGTCTGCCCGAGGGTGTGCCGGTAGTGGATCCCCTCGCAGATCACCGCGAGCTTGAAGCAGCCGAGCGCGACGTGCCAGTGCAGCGGCCCCACGTTGACGTCGCTGCGGCCGGCGTACCGCTCGATCAGCTCGGCGCCGGTGGGGAAGCCGGCCCGCGGACCGAGCCCGTCGGCCACCGGGTTGCCGTCGGCGGCGTCGCTGTTTCCGAGCACGTCCCAGTACGTCAGCAGCAGCCCCAGATCAGCCAGCGGGTCGCCGAGGGTGGCCATCTCCCAGTCCAGCACCGCCCGGACGGAGACCGGGTCGACCGAGGCCAGGAGGTTGTCCAACCGGTAGTCGCCGTGCACGATCCGCCCCGCGTTGGCGCCCTCGGGTACGGTCTCCGCGAGCCCGTCCCGCAGCTCGTCGATCCCGGGCAGCGGGCGGCTGCGCGAGCGGTCGAGCTGGCCGGCCCAGCGGCGTACCTGCCGACCGAGGTAGCCGTCGGGGCGGCCGAAGTCGGCCAGCCCCACTGAGGCCGGCTCGACCATGTGCAGCGCGGCGAGGGTGTCCATCATCGCCATCGCCAGGTCGCGCCGCTGCCCGGCGGTGAGCGGGTCGGTCTGCGACCGGCTCCGGAACACCTCGCCGTCGACCTTCTCCATCAGGTAGAACGGTGCGCCGATCACCTGGTCGTCGGCGCAGTACAGCAGCGCCGCCGGCACCGGCACCTCGGTCGGGGTCAGCGCGGAGATCACCCGATGCTCGCGGGCCATGTCGTGCGCGGTGGCCAGGACGTGCCCGAGCGGCGGCCGGCGCAGCACGAACTCCTGCTCGCTGGCGCGGACCAGGTACGTCAGGTTGGACTTGCCGCCGGCGATCAGCCGGGCCGACAGTGGGCCGGTGGCCAGGTCGGGCCGGTGCTCGGCCAGGTACGCGGCGAGCCGGTCGAGGTCCAGCCCCTTCGGTGACCGGCCGGACTCCGTGCCGGTCGGGGTCTGGGGTGCGTCGACGGCCGGTTCGGTCATCCGAATAGTTGATGGCAGCTCAGCCTTGTTGTCAAGGTCGGATTTTCCCCTGGGATATCCGGCGGCAACAGGGGCGAAATGGTCAACCAGCAGGCTGGTGCCCAGCCTGCCGGCCGCGACGGCCGGCCCGCCGAGCGGAGGGACCAGACATGTTGCTGAGAGTTCGGGTGACCCTGCCGGACCGACCCGGCACGCTCGGCCAGGTGGCCCGGACGCTCGGCGTCGCCGGCGCCGACATCGTCCAAGTGGTGGTCCTGGAACGGCTCGGCGGCCGGGCGGTGGACGACTTCACCGTGGTCTGGCCGGGCGCGGCGCAGGTGGAACGGCTGATGGCCGGCCTGGCCGCCATCCCCGGCGTACGGGTGGACGGGGTATGGCGGGCCATCGGCGCGCCGACCACCACCGGCCAGGACGCGGAGCTGCTCGCCCAGATCGCCGCGAACCCCACCGACGGGGTGGCCACCCTGGTCGACGCGGTGCCCGGGCTGGTCGCCGCCGACTGGGCGGTGGCCGCCGTCGTACCCCTGGACTGGGCCTCCCGCAGCGGCGGGGCCGGTGAGGCGACCATCGGGTACGCCAGCTGGCGGGCCCCGGCGCCGCCCGCGCTGCCGGAGGTGACCCCGCTGCGGGCCCGCGCGCTGACCTCTCCCGCCGGCACCCACTACGCGGTGACGCCGTTCGGCCGGGCCGGGTTGGTGCTGGTGGTGGCGCGGGACCGCACCGAGCCGCTGGCCGCCGCCGCGTTCCACACGACCGAGGTGGACCGGCTGGCCCAGCTCGTCCGGGCCGGCGCGGTGATCCTGGGCGACCGTCTCGACCTGGTCGGCGCGCCGCCCGTGACCAGCGTCACCTGACCGGATCCCGTCGCGTCACCGGCGGGCAACGGCGCCGCAACAGCCGACCGGCAGGGTCTTGTGGTGAGGAAGGGAGCAGACATGGCGCTGTGGCGGATCCGAGCCACCGTGGACGACCGGCCGGGCTACCTGTCGGTGCTCACGGCGAGCCTCGCGTTGCGCGGGGTCAACATCCTCACCGTGCAGGTGCACACGACGGAGGCGGGGGCCGTCGACGATTTCCTCGTCGACGCGCCGGACGGCCTCGACGAGGCCGACCTGCTGGCCGCCGTCGAGCGGGGGAGGGGACGGGACTGCTGGGTGGCGCGCAGCGAGGCGCGCGGCCTGGTCGATCAGCCCACCCGGGTGCTCGGGCTGGCCGCCCGGCTGGTCCGGGACCCGGACGCGACCGGGGAGGCGCTGCGCGTCCTGCTCGGCGCGGACACGGTGACCTGGCGACCGATGCCGGCCGGTGCCCGCGCCGGCATCGGCGCCGCCAGGATGCTGCTGGCCGACCCGAGCGGCGGGTCGTACGAGCTGCACCGGGGCGCGCCGAGCTTCACCCCGGCCGAGTACGCCCGGGCGCAGGCGCTCGTCGAGCTGGCGGCGGCCGTGGTCCGCCGGGCGGCGGACCAGGTGAACCTGCTGTTGCCGGATGGCGCCGAGCTGTTGGTACGGCCGGCGACGGCGGACGATGTGCCGGGCGTGGTGGAGCTGCACGAGCTCTGCTCCACGCGCAGCCGGTACCGGCGCTACCTGAGCGCGATCCCGTGCCCGTCGGCGCCGCGGCTGCGCCAGCTGCTGGAACCGGCGCGCGGCCTCACCCTCGTCGCCGCCGAGACCAGCTCCGGTGGCGAGGCGGATTCGGTGGTCGCGATGGCGAATCTGATCGCGGAGGGGGACGAGGCCGAGGTGGCGCTGCTGGTGCGGGACGACTGGCAGCGGCGCGGGGTCGGGTCGGCCCTGCTCCGGCGGCTGGTCCGGCACGCCGAGGGGGCCGGGTACGCGGCGCTGGTGCTGCACGTCCACGCCGAGAACGCGCCGATGCTGCGGACGCTGGCCCGGCTGGGCCGGCCGGCGCCCGTGGAGCGGGACGGTCCGGTGGTCACAGCGACCGTGCCGCTGGCCGTCCCGGTGGCCGTCCCGGCGGACCGGGCACGCTGACCGACAGCAGCACCGGCGCCGGGTGACACCGGCGCCGGTGGACCCGGCCGTCCTCCGGTACGGGGGCGGTGCAACGGCAGGGCCCCCGGTGCGGGGGCCCTGCTGTTGCCCGGGCTCAGGTGGCCGGGTAGCTGCTGTAGTCCGGGAAGTTGCCGTAGAGCCGGTCGTCGCCGCCCTGGGTGACCGCCTGCACGAGCAGGTCGCCGCCGACGAAGGCGCCCTTCCACGAGGCGCCCCGGCCGCCGAACGGCTCGTCCCGGTCGCCGCGGGACCGCGGCTTGTTGATGCCCACCTTGAACGCCTGGAGGTCGACCGCCAGCTTCCCGGCCAGTTCCTCGTCGTCGCAGGCCAGGGACGCGACCAGCGCGCCGTTGGAGGCGTTCATCGCGGCCAGCAGCTCGTCGGTGGTGTCCACCACGACGATGGTGTCGACCGGGCCGAACGGTTCGGCGTGCATCAGCCGGGAGTGCCCGGGCGGGGCGAGCAGCACGGCCGGCGCCACGTACGCCGAGGTGTCCTGACCGTCGAGGAACGGCGCACCGTCGAGCTTGCCGCGGTGCAGCGGTACCGCCCCGCCGCGTACCGCCTCGTGGACCTTGCGGCGCAGCTCCTCGGCCTTGGCGGCGCTGATCAGCGGGCCGAAGTCCAGCTCGGGGAGCGGGTCGCCGGCCGCCCAGTCGTCACCGACGGCGAGCGGGTGTCCGAATTGGACCGAGCGCACCACCGGCAGGTACATGTCGAGGAACTCGTCGACCAGGTCGCGCTGGACCACGAACCGCGGGTACGCGGTGCAGCGCTGCTTGCCGTACTCGAAGCCCTTCTTCACGTGGGCTGCGAGCATGTCCCACTGGGAGAAGTTCCAGATGCCCCAGGCGTTGAGGCCCTCCTGCTCGATGAAGTGCCGCTTGTCGGAGTCGAGCAGGGCGGCCGCCACCTTGCCGCCGTTGGAGCGACCGCCGACGAAGGCGACCGCGCCGATCTCGGGGGCGCGGACGAGCACCTCCGACAGCTCTTCGCCGCTGCCCGAGACGAGCGTGGCGGGCAGCCCGGCGCGGTGCATCTGGGCGTGCGCGACGGTGAGGCAGACCGCGCCGCCCTGCGACGGGGTCTTCGCGATCACCGCGTTGCCGGCGAGCAGCTGCACCAGCTCGGCGTGGACCAGCACGCTCATCGGGTAGTTCCAGGAGGCGATGTTGCTGACCGGTCCGGGCAGCGGCTCCCGCCCGTCGGCGAGCATCCGGTCGATCTCCTCGACGTACCAGCGGACGCCGTCCAGGGCGCGGTCCACGTCGGCGCAGGCCAGCCGCCACGGCTTGCCGATCTCCCAGACCAGCAGCAGGGCCAGCAGGTCGCGCTGCGCGGTGAGCGCGTCGAGGGCGTCGGTCACCCGGGCCTTGCGTTCCGCGAGCGGCGTCTGCGCCCAGTCGCGGTGCGCGGCGGCGGAGTGGGCGACCGCCGCGCGGGCGGTGTCGGCGTCCAGCCGGGCCAGGTTGACCAGGACGGTGTTGTCGACCGGGGTGCGGACCGGGGTGGGCGTCCCGACCGCGCGCCAGTCGCCCTCGATCAGGTTGTGCAGGGTGGCGCGGCCGTCGGCGGACGACCCGAAGGCCTCCGGTGCGGCGGCCACCGCGCGGGCGAGGGTGTCGGACCAGGCGGTGCCTTCGGCGAGTCTGAGAGCCATCGCGATCTCCTCAGCGTTGACCGGGGGAGCGGCGGCGTCGATGGCACCGCTGGTGTCGCGTACTGTCCCGCGCCGTCGAGCGCGGCGGCAACCGTACGCTCGTATGCCAGGACACCCGGCCCGCCGGTCGACGGCCGCCGCGTCCACTCGCGGCCCCCCCCAACCGGCTCTGACCTGGGCGTACGCGCAAAATCGATCAGCAGATATCGATGATGTGATCCAGCTCCGGGCGTCGTCGACCGGGTTACCGATCGGTACGGATCAGCGCCCCGTCCAGTTCAACCCGCCGCTGACGGCGTCCGTCCGGAAAATGACGGAACCGGCCGCCGGACGGAAGTCCGACGGCCGGTTCAGGTCACCGGCTGCGATCAGCTGGTGAAGGTGATCTTGTCCCGACGTCGACGGAGCACCATCAGGGCGGCACCGCCGCCGATCAGGGCGAGACCGGTGAGCGCGGTGCTGGTCGCAGCCACGCCGGTCAGCGGCAGGCTGCCGCCACCGTTCTCACCGTTGCCGCCACCGGCGCCGCCGCTCAGCGAAGCGCCCGGCGACGACGGGGTCGACGGCGACTCCGACTCGGACGAGGTCGGGGTCGGGGTCGGGGACTCCGTGGACGTGGTGCACGGCTTGACCCAGAAGACCTTGTGCTTTTCGGTCCACCCCGGGTGGTTCTGGCGGTCAACCGTCAGCTTGACGTGGTAGCCCTGCTTGGGGTGCAGGTAGGCGCCTGCGAGGTCGAGCGTGTAGGGGTCGTTGTCGGGGGCCCCGGTGTTGATGGAGAACTTGTACACGTTGTCCGGGTCCCGGGTGTAGGCGCCACCCGAAGCCTCGTCATCGCTGACGACCTGGTCCGCGAGGCGCCCGACCTCGTGGAAATCGCTGGAGGACGGCGGCTGTGCGGAGAAGATGAGGGTCGCCGGCTCGTCCTTGTCGAAGTTGAAGAACTCGACCTGGAACTCGCAGGTGACGTGGGGCTCGTTCCGGTTGTCCAGCTGGTACTCAGGCCCATCGATCTTGACCGTGCCATTCGCGCCGTTCGGGTCTGCGGCAAGCGCGGGGGTGGCGATCGCGAGGGACGCAACGCCGGCGGCTGCTGCGGAGCTGAGCGCGAGCCCGAGGCGTCGACGCTGTCGCATGGGAAGTCCTCCGGGATGTTGATTTAAGGGACGCTAAAGGATCACTGACTGTTAGGACGCAGCGCATCCCCTGAACGGCCCGATGTCGATACTGATTGAGCGCCGTGAGGTACCGACATCGTTACGCGTTCACGGAATTCGCCGACCGTGGGTCAGCAGTCACCGCCCGTCACTTGACGGCGCAGGTGCGGAACGCAAGAAGTCCGGCATGTTCCCCGTTTCTCCGCGACGTCCCGATAGCTGCAGGCAGCATAGTGGACCTGGTGACACCCCGCCGCCCCTGGCCCACGGGACACGCCGCCCGGTCCGCCCTGGTCGGCCGGCATCCCAGGCTGACCGCGCTGAACAGCGGCATGCTGGGCGGATGGAGCACGCGCTGCTGACCGTCGGCCACGGATCCGCGGACCGCACCCGACTCGCCGAGCTGCTGGGCGGGGCGGGGATCGACCTCGTGGTGGACGTCCGGCGCTATCCGGGCAGCCGCACCAACCCCGACGTGCGGCGCGAGGCGCTCGAACGCCGGCTGCCGGAGGTGGGGATCGACTACTGCTGGGAGCCGCGGCTCGGCGGCCGGCGGCACGTCCGGGCCGGGGAGCCGGAGCCCGACACCTGGTGGACCGTCGCGGCCTTCCGGGCGTACGCGGTGTACACCCGGACCGCCGACTTCGACGCGGCGCTGGACGGGGTGCTGGCCGAGGCGGCCCGGCGCACCACAGTGGTGATGTGCAGCGAGAACGTGTGGTGGCGCTGCCACCGGCGACTGATCGCCGACGTCGCCGTGCTGGGTCGCGGGGTGCCGGTGTGCCACCTGATGCCCGACGGCCGGCTCAGCCCGCACCGTCCGGCCGACGGCGGTCGTCGGCTCCCCGACGGCCACCTGATCTGGGACCGCGCTCCCGATGGCCGCCCCGCCGCAGCACCGCCCGCCTAAGCTCGACCCGTGCGAGCCCCGGGACCGTCCACCGTGCTCTTCGTCGTCTACGACGGGGTACGCCTGCTCGACGTCACCGGGCCGGTGGAGGTCCTCACCGTGGCCAACGAGCACGGCGGCGCGTACCGCCTGGTGCTGGCCTCTCCGGACGGCCGCGACGTGGTGAGCAGCGCCGGCGTCCGCCTCGGCGTCGACGTGGCGCTGGACGCGGTGACCGGACCGGTGGGGACGCTCGTCGTGCCCGGCGCACCGGACTGGCGGGCCGCTGCCGACGCCGCGCTGCTGGACCAGATCCGCCGGCTGGCCGCAGGCTCGGACCGGATCGCCTCGGTCTGCGCCGGGGCGTTCTCGCTCGCCGCCGCCGGCCTGCTCGACGGCCGCCGGGCGACCACCCATTGGGACCTGGCCGACCAGCTCGCGGAGAACTTCCCGAGGGTAACCGTCGACCCGGACCCGATCTTCGTCGCCGATGGCCGGATCATCACGTCGGCGGGCATCTCCGCGGGCATTGACCTGACCCTCGCCCTGGTCGAGTCGGATCTGGGGCCCGAGGTGGCCCGGACCGTCGCCCAGCACCTGGTGGTCTTCCTGCAACGCCCCGGCGGCCAGTCCCAGTTCAGCGTCCGGACGAGCGCCGGAAGCACCCGCAACGACCTGCTGCGTCACGTGTTGGACGCGGTGGCCGCCGATCCCGGCCGGTCCTGGGACCTGGCCACGATGGCAACGCTGGCCGGGGTGAGCGTGCGGCATCTGGGCCGGCTGTTCCGCACCGAACTGGACACCACGCCGGCCGGGTACCTGGACCGGATCCGGGTGGAGTCGGCGCGGAGCCTGCTGGAGCGCGGCGACGAAACCCTCGACGTGGTGGCCCGCCGCACCGGCTTCGGTTCACCCGAGACGATGCGACGGGCCTTCCTGCGGGAGCTGGATGTCACCCCCGGCGCCTACCGGTCCCGATTCCGGACGACCGGAGTCGCCAAGCACCGGTAGCGGCCGGCGGCGGCGCGCCCAGCGGCCGGGTGCCGGCAGCGCGCCGTCCCCGGTGGCGCCCGCCGTCAGCGAACCGCAGCCGCCGCGGCCCGGTCCGGGGATCCCGCGGGCCGCTCCGGTTCCGCCGCCGGTCCGGTGTCCCGCTGGAACAGCGCGACGAGCCCGGCCGCGGCCAGCAGGCCGACGGAGAGCCAGAGCCCGACGGCGACACCGCCGGAGTCCGACAGCACCCCCGAGACCAGCGGCCCGATTGCCTGACCCACCGAGAACGCCACGGTCAGCAGTGCGATGCCGGCGGTCCAGCCAGCCGGTGGCAGGGCCCGGCGGGCCAGCACCGTCGCCGCGGTCGGGCCGGCCATGAACGAGCTGCCGAAGACGGCCGCCGAGACCAGCGCCGCGGGCAGGCCGGCGGGCAGCAGCAGTACCGGCAGCACGCCCAGCAGCACCAGGAGGGAGACCAGCGCCGGCGCGCGGCCCCCCGGCAGCCGGCCGATCAGCCGCCCCCACACGAAGAGCGTGGCGAGCACCGAGGCCAGACCCAGGACCACGAAGAATGTGGCCGTGCCGGAGGTCCCCAGGCCCTGCTCCCGCAGCAGCGCGATCACGAAGGTCATGTAGCTGACATAGCCGGCGCCGAAGAGCACGTACCAGGCGATGCCCGGGGCGAGGCCGGTCAGCGCCGCCCGGGACAGACCCGAGCCGGCGGCCACGGCGACCGGCGGCACCCGACGGAGGGCGAGCAGGGCCGGGACGACCGCCAGTACGGCCATCACGCCCAACGTCAGCCAGCCGGCCCGCCAGCCGGCGTCGCCCCCGTCCGCCAGGACCGACGGTACGAGGACCCCGGACAGCATCACGCCGACACCAACCCCGGCCATGTAGAGGGCGACGAGCGACGCCGCCCGCCGATGCCCGCTTCCGGCCGCGATCCGGGCCGCGAGTGCGGAGCCGAGCACGAACGAGACCGCCGTGGTGACCCCACCGGCGAACCGCAGCAGGCTCAGCGCCGGGTAGTCCGCCGTGGTCCCGGTGAGCAGCAGAACGAGCGCACTGACCGCCAGGGCGCCCAGGAAGGCTGCCCGGTCGCCGATCCACCGGGCCCACAGGACCGCCGTGCCGGCGCCGATCACGTAACCGGCGGCGTTCGCCGTGTTCATGCCGCCCGCCTGCGCGTACGTCCAGTGCAGGTCGCCGCGCATGGCGGGGAGCAGCAGCGCGTACGCGAAGCGGGTGAAGCCGAGCGCCACCACCGGCCCGGCGGCCAGGCCGAGCGCGGTCAGCGGGTCACGCCACCGGCTGAGGGGACGGGACATGGTTCCTCCTTGATCCGCGGGCCCCGGTGGCCCGCCGACCAGGTAGAACCAGCAGCGGTGGTGGCCGATGGCCGGCCGGATGGACCAGCCACCCTCGGATCGGGACGCCGATTCGGACATCCGGGACGTGACGCGGCGAATGGTGCCGCTAGTCCGCCAGCTCGTCGGCGAGCAGATCCATCAGGAGGGCGTCGTGCCACCGGCCGTCCGCGTCGCGCTCGTAGCGGCGCATGATGCCGACCGGGCGGAAACCCACCTTCGCGTACGCGCGGATCGCCGCCGTGTTCGCCGCCGCCGGGTCGATGGTGAACCGGTGGTGGCCGTACTCGTCGATCAGGTGTCGGGCCAGGGTGCGGATGGCGTCCCCGCCGAGGCCGGCGCCGCGTACCGCCGGGTCGAGGAAGATGTCCAGGCTGGCGTGGCGGTAGTCCGGGTCGGACTCGGCGTACCACTGGATCGCGCCGACGACCCGGCCCTCGTGCTCGACGGCGTACACGGTCAGCTCGTCGTCGGCGAGGTCGGCGCGGACCGCCGCGGCCAGGTCGTCGCCGCCGCGCCACCACCGGCGTACCTCCGGATCGGCCCGGATCGCGGCGAGGGCCGGCACGTCCGCGTCCGTCGCCGGTCGCAGCGTCACCGCCCGCCCCCGCAGCACCGGACTCAGCCCCTGATCTCGCCGTGCTCGACGCAGACCGCCGACCAGCCCACCGGCAGGACCTGCACCTTCATCCGGCGCCGGCAGTGGCCGCAATAGCGCGGCGGTTCCAGCTTCCGCGCCGCGGCGCACGCCGCGTGCCCGCCGACCGCCGCGTCCGTACCGCAGCGGTCGCACCAGTGCTGCGCCGCCGCGGGCTCGACAAGCTCGGTCACGCCTTGCCTCACAGGGTCGCCGAGAGCGCCTTGACCGGCATCTTGAGGTCCTCCAGCAGCTGCAGGTCGTCGGTCGCCGGCCGGCCCAGGGTGGTCAGGTAGTTGCCGACGATGACGGCGTTGATGCCGCCCAGCAGCCCGTCCCGGGTGCCGAGGTCGCCGAGGGTGATCTCCCGGCCGCCCGCGTACCGGAGGATGGTGCGTGGCATGGCCAGCCGGAACGCGGCGATGGCGCGCAGCGCGTCCTTGCCCTCGACCACCGGGCGGTCACCGAGCGGGGTGCCCGGACGGGGGTTGAGGAAGTTCAGCGGCACCTCGTGCGGGTCCAGCTCGGCGAGCTGCGCGGCGAACTCGGCCCGCTGCTCCACCGTCTCGCCGAGGCCGAGGATGCCGCCGCAGCAGACCTCCATGCCGGACTCGCGGACCATCTTCAAGGTCTCCCAGCGCTCCTCCCACGAGTGGGTGGTGACCACGTTGGGGAAGTAGGAGCGGCAGGTCTCCAGGTTGTGGTTGTAGCGGTGCACACCCAGGTCGACCAGCTCGTCGACCTGCTCCTGGGTCAGCATGCCCAGCGACGCGGCGACCTGGATGTCGACCTCCGCCTTGATGGCGGCGACGCCCTCGCGCATCTGCTTCATCAGCCGGGCGTCCGGGCCGCGCACGGCGGCCACGATGCAGAACTCCGTCGCCCCCGTCGCCGCGGTCTGCTTCGCCGCCTCCACCAGCGAGGGGATGTCCAGCCAGACCGAGCGGACCGGCGAGGTGAACAGGCCCGACTGCGAGCAGAAGTGGCAGTCCTCCGGGCAGCCGCCGGTCTTCAGCGACACAATGCCCTCGACCTCGACCTCCGGGCCGCACCAGCGCATCCGCACCTCGTGGGCGAGCTGGAGGGCGGCGGGCAGGTGCTCGTCGGGCAGGGTGAGCACGGCGAGGACACCGGCCTCGTCGAGGCCGACGCCGTTCTCCAGCACCTGGGTCCGGGCCTGGTCGAGGATCTCTGGCATGGCTCGTACCCTACAAGGCGCCTTTTCGGGCCGGAAACGGCCGCGTTCCGCCGCCGGTGCGGCGGGGAGACGGGTGCGGGCGGGCTGCTCGGGCCGCCCGCCGGGGA
>NZ_QGGF01000152.1 GCF_003857015.1 Micromonospora globispora
TTGAACCGGGGGAACCCCACCGGCCGCCCGGCGCGTTTGCCGCTACGGGAGTCGGACCAGTTCTTCAACGCCCGGGCCAGCGCGTCCAGGCCGGTGTTGAACGCCTCCTTCGAGCACTCCCGCCACCACGGCGCCACCTCGCTCTTCGACCGATTCCACGCCCTGCGCAAAGCCGGCAGCGACCAGCCCTGCGGGGTCAGGTCCGCCTCGTCGATGCCGTAAGAGCGTTCGGCGGCCCGCTGATCCATCACCGCCTTCACCCGGGCCAGCGCCCAGTTGTGCGCCACCCGCGCCGCCCCCGCATGGGCCAGCACCACCCGCTCCTGCCTCGCGGTCAGGTCCAACGCGAACCGGTACGCCTGCACCACACCCAACCGCACCCCGTCCGCCACGCCCAGCACAATAACCACCCAATACGACACTCACCCCCAACCACCAACGCCAGGCAACCGCCCCCACGGCACCCGCACCGCCGACCACCGGAACCCTGTCGCGATGCACCACCCACACCGCAAGCCACTCTTCCAAGATCACCAACACATACCAACGCCTACTCAACCGGCAACAGTTGACACTCCCCCGGCGTCCACGGGACCAGCGTCGACCAGGGCGACGTGTGGCGGCGGGTGAGCCGCTACGAGCGCGATCTCGGCAACTCCCCGACGTCGTCTCTCGTGGATCTGCAGAACCGCCAGGCGGCGGAACTGAAGAGCGTTCTGCGCACGATCCGACCGCTGTACGGGCAGCGCGGCGTGCTGATCGGCGCGGCCGGTCACCCGGTGCTGCTGGAGGTCTACGACGACCCGCAGACGCTGGCCGAGCAGTGGAAATCCCTGCTGTCGGCGGTCGCCATGGACGCGCGTCTCGCCCCGCCGCAGCCCACTCCCGGCCACCGGGCGCGGGCGTTCATCCAGCGGCTCACCGCGGCGCCGCTCCGGTCGACCAGCATGGGCGGTAGAGCCGTCGCGGTCGACGCCGACAAGGACAAGCTGCTCTCGGCGCGCGGTGTCGTCCTCGGCGACCGGCCGCTGCACCTCGCCGTCGTGAACGCGAAGCACCAGTTCGTGCTCGCCGCATGAGCCGGCGCCAGGCCGAGGAGTCGTCTCGGCCGGGAACGGTCGCGGCGTTCGGAGGTTAGCGGTCCGGGGTGTCGGCGGGGGCCATCACGCGCAGCGCGTTGGGGTCCAGGCCGATCCGGATCGGGGTCTCGCCGTACAGCTCGCCGTCGACCTCGACCGGCGCCGGCCGGTCGGTCTCCAGCCAGAGTTGGCGGACGGGGAGGAACGGGTCGTCGCGGACCGTGCGCCGATGCCCGGTCGCCGCGTTGCGGGCTGTGTCCCGCAGCAGCTCCCGCCGGGCCCGGCCGCCCACCGGGTACGCGACCAGCAGCCGGTCGTCGGCGTCCGCGTCTGCGGTGATCGGCCGGCCGGCGTGGAAGCCGCCGTTGGCGACGTACAGCTGGTGGGTGACGAACTCGTGCTCCCTCCCCTCGGCGCGCACGGTGGCGCGCAGCGGCCGGTGCCGGGTCAGCAGCGCCAGCGCGGTGATCGGGTACGCGAGCCGGCCGGTGACGCGCTTCAGCCGCGGCGGCGCCGCGCGCATCACGTCGGCGGAGAGCCCGACGCCGACGTGGTTGGTGAAGCGCGTATTGCCGACGAGGCCGAGGTCGACGTCGATCACCTTGCCGTCGGTGAGGACCGCGACGGCGGCGTCGAAGTCGAGCGGGATGCCGACCGTACGGGCGAAGTTGTTGGTGGTGCCCAGCGGCAGCAGGCCGAGCGCGATGTCGCGGTGGGCCAGCAGGCGGGCGGCGGCGCCGATGGTGCCGTCGCCACCGCCCACGACGAGGAGGTCGGGTCCGAGGTCGGCGGCCGCGGCGAGGGTCCGCTCGAGTTCGTCGGGGCGGTCGACCGGGTACGTGCCGAGCAGAGTGAACCCGGCCGCCGTGAGCCGTGACCGGGCGCCCTCGTAGAGCCGGCGGCCTCGGCGGGAGTGGGCGTTGACGACCAGCGCCACACGCCGCTCCCGTCGGATGGCCGCGCCCAGTTCCTGCTTAGTCCGCATAGGGGCAGACCCTATCCCCGAACCGGCCCGGGCAGAGCTGGCTCTGCGACTGCCGGGCGATTGGCGCGGTTGATGACGGTGGTTACGCTCGTCCGATCGTCCGGATCGCTTGCCGGACCGACGGTTCTGGCGCTGCCGGCGGGAGACTGAGGAGCTGATTGTGCAGGCAACCACGGTCGTCAACCTGAAGGGCCACCGCGGCGACCCGGCGTACGCCGACGTGGTCTACATCGGGCGGGCCATGTATCGCGGTGGCTGGCGTCTCCCGGCCTCTCCCCTGTCCAGCCCGTACCGTCCCGGCCCCGACGGCAGCCGGGACGAGGTCCTCGAGAAGTACCGCGCGTACCTGCTCGGCCGCCCGGACCTCCTCGCCCTCCTCCCCGACCTGCGGGGGCGCCGGCTCGGCTGCTGGTGCGTGCCGGAGCGTTGTCACGCCGAAATGATCGCGGAACTCGCAGACTCCCTGCCGCCGACGACCGCCTGACCGGCGGGCGGCCGGATGGGGACCTGCGTCACGTGATGGTGAGGTCGTCGGACGTCGGCCAGACGCCGCCCGCCGGCATGTCGAGGCGCTCCGCCAGCGTCCGCCGCCACTCGGGCGCGGTGAACGGCTCACCCCAGTAGTCCGTCACCGCCACCGCCTCACCGTCCCGCACCTCGGCGATCGAGACGTTGCGGTAGATCCGGCCGTCGCCGTAGTCGTTGCTCCACTCGACGACCACGGTGTTTCCGCAGGAGTGTCGCCGGCCCACGCCGAGCCGCAGCCCGACGAAGTGCGACTCCACCTCCGCGATCCGCACCCGGCCCCGGATCAGTTCGCCGGACTGCGGCCAGTGACGTACCGCATCCTCCGCCAGCGGTACGCCGAGGATGCGTTCAAGCCGAGTGCTCGCGTCGACGTCCATTCCTGGAACTTTAGTAATGAATCGCCCACTGTCAGACAAGGATCTCGTGATTCGCGTCCGAGCGCTCCTGCACCGGGACGCGTGGCGTCGCGCACTCAGCGGTCCGTGGGGGGCCGGCAGGTGAGGATGGCGTGTCCTCGGCCGGTGTGGGCGAATCCGAGGCGGGTGTAGAGCCTGACCGCCTCCCGGTTGTCGCCGCCCACGTGCAGTTCCGCCCGGTGGTGGCCCGCCGCTCGGCAGGCGGTCAGCGCATTGCCGATCATGGCGCTGGCCAGGCCGCGACGGCGCCACGAGGGCCGGGTCCCGAGACAGTGCAGCAGCACCGCCGGCCGGCCGTCGACGCCGACGTGGTCGAGGGTGAAGAGGAAGCCGACGACCTCATTGCCGTCCGGCTTGTCCGAATCGAGCGCCAGGACGGAGGCGTCGGGCAGGAAGGTGGGCAGGCCCGTGGCGTGCGACGGCCAGCTTTCCCGGTCGGGAATCATGGCGGTCGGGCTGTCGGCGTAGGCCTCGTTGTGGGCGAGCCGGGTTTCCTCGTCGTACCGCCGATCGAAGGGCACGAGTTCGACGCCGCCCGGAGCCGCGGTCGCCGAAACCGGCGCGTTCAGGTCCCGGACGAGGGTCCATTCCCAGCGCACCACGGAGAAGTCGGCGTCGGCCAGCAGCTGCAGGCGTTCCGGGTCGCCGGCGCCACAGCGGGTGCCGAGCATCGCCGGGAGGTCCGGCCAGCGCTCCTTCCGGAGCTGCGAGGCCCGCTCGATCAGCCAGTCGTGCAGGCGACGGGTCGCTTGGTCGCGCGCCGATTTGTCGACCACGTTGGTGAGCCGGATGCGCAGCACGCCCGGCCCGGTACCCATGTCGGCCGTCTCCCCGTAGGCGACGATCCGGCCGGCGTCCTCGGCGACGAGGGTGTCGCGGGCGAGGTCCAGGCCGGGCATGGCCAGCCGGGCACGCACCCGGTCGGGCTCGACGTCGAGGCCGACGGGATCTTTCTGCTCGCAGGCGGCGAAAAGATCCGTCAGAGCGTCCACATCGGTCAGCACGGCCGGTCGCCAGCGCAGCACGGTCACCCGCGCAGGGTAGCCGCCCCATGCCGCGGCCGGGCGCCCTCTGCAACTGGTCCGCGTCACCCGGCCTGGTCATGTCTCCGCCGCAGGGCCGGTCCGGATGCGTCGCCGGAGACGACGGGCGACGCCGGCGGCGACACGATCGCGGTCGGCAGCGGACACGGCGGCCGGTCAGCCGCCGAGACGGACCTCGATCTCCACCTCGACGTCGTCCCGGACCTTGAGCGCGCCGAGGAAGGCCGAGTACGGCTTGATTCCGTACGCCGACTGGGTCACCACCGTCGTGGCGCGGTACCGATCGGGCGTCAGTTCGCGCACCGCGACCTGGATGGGGGCGGCGACCCCGTGCAGAGTGAGAGTTCCGCTGATGGTGGTGGAGTCGCCGTCGGTGACGACTCGGGTGGACTGGAAGGTGGCCGTCGGATGGCGATCGACGTCCAGCGTCCGCCGGGCGTTTTTCTCGATCTCGCCCCGGTCCTTGTCGGTGAGCGGTACGGCGCCGCCCGTTCCCTCGCGCACGGCCAGGGACCCCAATTCGACGCGGGCGCTCGCGCTGGCGTCCGCCGGCCCGGCCTCGGGCACGTTCAGCTCCGCCGACCAGTCGGTCACCTCGATGGTCAGATCGTGGCCGACGGTCGAGCCGACACCCTTGCGGCCCGTGCGCAGCAGCATGCGGCCGTTGTCCGGGCCGAACCGAAGCCGGCCGGTTCTGATCGCCACTCGCCCAGCGTAGGCGAAACGCCCACTGCCCACGCGGCCAACGCGAGTACCGGCCTGCGGCCTTGTCCCGCTCCTAGTGCCCCGTCATGCAGCCTTGAACGGGTAATCCGGGTGGCGGATCTTGGAGCGGGTGGCGAATGACGTTTTCGGTTTGGCGCGCTGGTTGCGCCAGCGGATGTAGTCGCCGATGGCGGCGTCCTGTTCGGTGTGGCTGCGGTGGTCGGTGCCGTTGAGGGCGA
>NZ_QGGF01000197.1 GCF_003857015.1 Micromonospora globispora
CCGGCGCCGCGGTCGCGCCGGCGTTCCTCAACGCCGCCTTCGACGTCTGCCTCGGCTGCGAGGGCTACCTGGCGATCCGCCGGCTGACCGGCCGTCCGCTGGCCGCCCGGGTGCCGGCCGCAACGCGCTGACCGGCCGCCCTCCGTCACGTGGGCTGCGCGGGATCGCAGCCGACGCGGTCGGAAACGTTTTCGTAACGAGCCCTTGACCTGACCGTCGAATCAGGCGCAAACTCCCGGAAACGTTTACAGCAATCAGCTGGAGGTGCCGGGCGTGGGTCGTAAACGTTTACAGGAGTCGGCCGACGGTCGACCCACCGTCCACACCGTCGCCGCCCGCGCCGGCGTCTCCATCGCGTCCGCCTCCCGCGTGCTCAATGGCGTCGGCGGCAGCCCGGAGACCGTCAGGAAGGTCCGCGAGGCGGCGGCCGAGGTCGGGTACGTGCCCAACGCCATCGCCCGCTCGCTCCAGTCGCAGCGCACCGGCCTGATCGCGCTCGCCGTCGAGGACATCGGCAACCCGGTGTACGTCGAGATGATGCGGGCGATCGAGGAGGTGGTCGCCGCCTCCGGACGCCAGCTGCTGGTGCACGCCACCGGCGGCCAGATCGCCAACGAGACCGCGCTGCTGCGCCGCCTCGCCCACCGCTACGTCGACGGGATGATCGTCTCGCCGATCCGGGTCACCGACGACCACCTGGCCGCACTGGTCGACAGCCCGGTGCCGGTGGTGGTGATCGGTCAGCTCGGCGCCGACGCCCCCGTCGACAACGTACGCACCGACTCCCGTACCGGTGTCTGCCTGGCGGTGGACCACCTGGTCGCCGCCGGGCGGCGGCGGATCGGCTTCGTCAACGGCCCGCTCGACACCGTCCCCGGCGCCGCCCGCGACGCGGGCTTCCGGGCCGCCCTCGCCGCCCACGGCATCGAGGTGGACGAGCGCCTGGTCGAGGTCGGCGACTTCCAGTACGCCGCCGGCCGCGCCGCCACCGAGCGGCTGCTCGCCCGGGCCCGACCGGACGCGCTGGTCTGCGCCAACGACCTGATCGCCGTCGGCGCCCTGCACGCCCTGCTCGCCGCCGGCCACCGGGTCCCCTCCGACGTCGCCCTGGTCGGCATGGACGACACCGAGCTGGCCCGGATGATGTTCCCGCAACTGTCCAGCGTCTCCCTCGGCTCCGCCGAGCGCGGTCGCCGCGCCGCCGAACTGCTCCTGCAGCGGATCGCCGACCCGACCCTGCCGCCTCGGCGGGAGCAGGTGCCGCCGAGCCTCGCGGTCCGCGCGTCCAGCGCCGCGGTCCCCGACGTCTCACCGCTGTTCGTCCCCGCGCCGGCCGCGCCGCCTACGCCGGAGGTGACCGCATGACCACGGTGGCCGAACGGCCCGACGTCGCCCACGCCGACGGCCCCCGGGCGGCCCGGTCCCGCTCCGACCGGATGGGCATCTACCTGCTGCTGTTGCCGTCGCTGCTACCCATCGTGGTGCTGTCGGTGTTCCCGCTGGTGCGGGGCATGTACCTCGGCTTCACCAACGCCCGCGCCGGGCGCAACGTCGAGGTGAGCTTCACCGGGCTGGCCAACTACCGGGAGCTGCTCGGCGACGAGCTGTTCTGGAACTCCTTCAAGATCGGCCTGCTCTGGGCGGTCGGGGTGACCGTGCTGCAGTTCCTGCTCGCCCTCGGCCTGGCCCTGCTGCTCAACCAGCAGCTGCGGTTCCGGGGCGCGGCCCGGGTGCTCGCCGTGGTGCCCTGGGCGATGCCCCCGGTGGTCGTCGGCATCCTGTGGAAGCTGGTGTACCACCCGGACGCCGGGCTGCTGAACGAACTCTTCTACCGGGTCGGCGCCGACGGGCTGCGGACCAACTGGCTCGGCGACTTCAGCACCGCCCTGCCCGCGGTGATCATCGTGGGCGTCTGGGCCGGCATGCCGCAGACCACCGTCGTACTGCTGGCCGGGTTGCAGGGCGTGCCGCGCGAGCTGCACGAGGCGGCCGCGGTGGACGGCGCCGGCACCTGGCACCGGTTCCGCAACGTGACGCTGCCCGCGCTCGCGCCGGTGATCGTGGCCATCACGTCGCTGGACTTCATCTGGAACTTCAACTCGTTCGGGCTGGTCTACGTGCTGACCGCCGGCGGGCCGGGCGGCAAGACCATGCTGCCGATGCTCTTCGCCTACGAGGAGGCGTTCCGCTACGGCAACTACGGCTACGCGGCCGCGCTCGGCAACGTGATGGTCGTGATCATCGTCGCGCTGCTCGCGGTCTACCTGCGGCGCCGACTCCGGGAGGCCAACTGATGTTCGGAAAGCCGAGCCGTACCGGGCGGACCCTGCAGTACGTCGCCCTCACCGGTTACCTGATCTTCCTCGGGTTCCCGCTGGTCTGGCTGGTCTCCACGGCGTTCAAGCCGCCGCGGGAGCTGGTCCAGCTGCACCCGACGCTGATCCCGACCAACCCGACGGCGCAGAACTTCGTGCAGGCGTTCACCGAGCAGGAACTCGGCCGGGCCGCGCTGAACAGCCTGCAGGTGTCGCTCGCCTCGGCGGTGCTCACCGTGCTCGTCGCGCTGCCCGCCTCGTACGCCCTGGCCCGGTTCCGGACCAAGCTCGGCACCGCCGCGCTGGGCTGGGTGCTGCTGTCGCAGCTCTTCCCGTTCGTGCTGCTGATCATCCCGATCTTCCTGATCCTGCGGGAGGTCGGGCTGGCCAACAGCCACGCCGGGCTGGTGCTGATCTACGTGGTCTGGGCGCTGCCGTTCGCGCTCTGGATGCTGCAGGGCTTCGTCCGCAACATCCCCCGCGAGCTGGAGGAGGCCGCCAGCGTCGACGGCGCCAGTCGGCTGCAGATCCTGCGCCGCGTGGTGTTCCCGCTGCTCGCGCCCGGCATCGTGGCCACCGCGCTGTTCTCGTTCATCTCGGCCTGGAACGAGTTCTTCTTCGCCCTGGTGCTGCTCAAGACCCCCGAGCTGGCCACCCTGCCGGTCACCCTGGCCCGGTTCGTCGGCATCGAGGGCACCGCCCGACTCGGCCCGCTCGCGGCCGGATCCCTGCTCGCCACCCTGCCCAGCCTGATCTTCTTCGCGTTCATGCAACGCCGGCTCTCGTCCGGGTCGCTCGCCGGCGCGGTCAAGGGCTGACCCGTCCCCCCACCCACCACCAAGGAGGAATCCCCCATGCTCCGTAGCAGATTCCGTCGACTCGCCGCGGCCGCCGCGGTCGCGGTCGTCGGCCTCGGCGCCCTCACCGCGTGCGGTGACGGCGGCGGCGAGGACAAGGCGTCGTCCGGTCCGGTCAAGCTGCGCTTCCTCAGCCTCGCCTGGCAGAAGGAGTCGCTGCAGGCCAACAAGGACCTGGTCGCCAAGTGGAACAGTGAGCACCCCGACATCCAGGTCGAGTACGTCCAGGGCGACTGGAACTCCGTCCACGACCAGCTGCTCACCGCGTTCGAGGGCGGCGACGCCGCCGACATCGTGCACTACGAGGCCTCCGCCATCGGCGAGTTCAGCAAGCAGGGCTACCTGGCCGACGTCTCCAAGCTGCTCAGCGACGACTTCAAGGGCCAGATCGACCCGGGCGTCTGGGACACCGTCACCTACGACGGCAAGGTCACCGGCGTGCCGTTCCTGCTGGAGTCGCAGGTCGTCATCGCCAACAAGAAGCTGCTCGACGCTGCCGGCGTCGCGGTGCCGCCGACCGACGGCGGCTGGACCTGGGACGAGTTCCAGGCCAACGCGCAGAAGCTCACCAAGCCCGGCCAGTACGGCGTGGCCTGGGCGCTGAAGTCGCCCACCAACCGGGTGATGAACCTGGCCCTCAACTACGACGGCAAGTTCTTCTACACCGACGGCGGCAAGACCGAGGTGAAGGTCGGCGACCCCGAGAAGGAGGTGCCGAAGCGGATCCACGACATGCTCTACACCACCAAGTCCGCCTCCCCGGAGGCGCTCGGCATGAGCGGCGCGGACACCCTGCCCGGCTTCTTCGGCGGCAAGTACGCCATGCTGCCCGGCTCGGTCTCGCTGCGCCAGCAGATGGTCGAGCAGGCCCCCGCCGGCTTCGAGTGGGTGACCCTCCCGCCGATCAAGGGCCTCTCCAGCAAGCAGGCCGCCAACCCGCAGACGCTGTCCATCTCCGAGGACAGCAAGCACAAGAAGCAGGCCGCGGAATTCCTCCAGTGGTTCCTCAACCCCACCAACATGGCCACCCTGGCCAAGGGTGACTGGCTGGTGCCGACCGGCAAGCAGGCCAACGAGGAGCTGGTCAAGGCCACCGGCGGCAAGCAGGGCTGGGACGTGGCCGCGGACAGCGCCGCCGACCTGACCGTCGCGCCGTTCCAGAAGGTCGACGCCTACCCGGAGTGGAAGACCAAGTACGCCACCCCGGCGCTGCAGCAGTACTTCGCCAACAAGATCACCCTGGATCAGCTCGGCACGCAGCTGGTCGACGGTGGCAAGCAGGTTCTGAGGTAACCATGTCACTCTTGCTCGACACGTCGGTCGGTTGCCTGGTCGGTGCCGCGGTGGGCGACGCCCTCGGCGGGGCCACCGAGACAGCGCTTCCCGAGCAGATCCGCGCCCGCTACGGCGGCTGGGTCGAGGGCATCGTGCCCCCGTTCCACGCCGACTGGGCGACCGCGCGGCCACTCGCGCCGTACCACAAGGGCGACGGGCACATCACCGACGACACGTTGATGACCCACGCCCTGGTCCGCGCGTACGCGGCCAAGCGGGACCACCTCGACGCGTACGACGTGGTGGAACTGCTCGTCCCCGACCTGATCGAGCGGGTGGTGTACATCCCGGACCTGGAGCGGGAGGGGGTGACCTTCCACCGGCTGGCCGCGGCCGAACGGTGGCTGGTCACCCGCCTGCACCACGCGCACGCCGACCCCCGCGAGGCCGGCGTGGGCAACATCGTCAACTGCGGCGCCGCCATGTACATGGCCCCGGTCGGCATCGTCAACGCCGGCGACCCGGCCGGGGCGTACGC
>NZ_QGGF01000423.1 GCF_003857015.1 Micromonospora globispora
GGTCGCCCCGCTCGCGGCGGCCGCCGTCGCCCTGCGGTCGCCCGCCGGCGGCGCCGGTCTCTTCGTCCAGCCGCAGGGTCAGCGAGATCCGCTTGCGCGGCACGTCCACGTCGAGCACCTTGACCCGGACCACGTCACCGGACTTCACCACGTCCCGCGGGTCCTTGACGAAGGTGTGCGACATCGCCGACACGTGCACCAGGCCGTCCTGGTGCACGCCCACGTCCACGAACGCGCCGAACGCCGCCACGTTGGTGACCACGCCCTCCAGCAGCATGCCGGGGACCAGGTCGCTGATCTTCTCCACGCCCTCGGCGAAGGAGGCCGTCTTGAACGCCGGCCGCGGGTCCCGGCCCGGCTTCTCCAGCTCGCGCAGGATGTCGGTGACGGTGGGCAGGCCGAACGTGTCGTCGACGAAGTCGGTGGCCTTCAGCCCGCGCAGGAGCGCGCTCTGCCCGATCAGCGAGCGCAGGTCCCGGCCGGTGCTGGTCAGGATCCGCCGCACCACCGGGTACGCCTCGGGGTGCACGCTGGAGGAGTCCAGCGGGTCGTTCCCGCCGGGGATGCGCAGGAAGCCGGCGCACTGCTCGAACGCCTTCGGACCGAGCCGCGGCACCTTCTTCAGCTCCGAGCGGGAGCGGAACGGCCCGTTGGCGTCCCGGTGCAGCACGATGTTCTCCGCCAGCCCGGCGCCGATGCCGGAGACCCGGGTGAGCAGCGGAGCCGAGGCGGTGTTCACGTCCACCCCGACCGCGTTCACGCAGTCCTCGACCACCGCGTCCAGCGACCGGGAGAGCTTCACCTCGGACAGGTCGTGCTGGTACTGCCCGACGCCGATGGACCGCGGGTCGATCTTGACCAGCTCGGCGAGCGGGTCCTGGAGGCGGCGGGCGATGGAGACCGCGCCGCGCAGCGACACGTCCAGCCCCGGCAGCTCCTGCGAGGCGTACGCGGACGCGGAGTAGACCGACGCGCCCGCCTCGGAGACCACCACCTTGGTGAGGTTGAGCTGCGGGTACCGCTTGATCAGGTCACCGGCGAGCTTGTCGGTCTCCCGGCTGGCGGTGCCGTTGCCGATGGCGATCAGCTCGACGCCGTGCGCCCCGGCCAGCTTCGCCAGGGTCTCGACCGAGGCGTCCCACTGCCGGCGCGGCTCGTGCGGGTAAATGGTGTCGGTGGCGACCACCTTGCCGGTGGCGTCCACCACGGCGACCTTCACGCCGGTGCGCAGCCCCGGGTCCAGGCCCATGGTGGGCCGGGTGCCCGCCGGGGCGGCGAGCAGCAGGTCCCGCAGGTTGGTGGCGAAGACCCGGACGGCTTCCTCCTCGGCCGCCTGCCACAGCCGCATCCGCAGGTCCGCGCCGAGGTGGATGAGGATGCGGGTACGCCACGCCCAGCGCACCGTGTCGACGAGCCACCGGTCGGCCGGGCGACCCTGGTCGCTGACGCCGAACCGGCCGGCGATGGCCGCCTCGTACCGGCTGGGGCCGGTCGGCAGCGCGTCGGAGTCGCCCTCGGGGTCCATGGTCAGGTCGAGCACGCCCTCCTTCTCGCCCCGGAACATGGCCAGGATCCGGTGCGACGGGAGCTTGGTGTACGGCTCGGCGAAGTCGAAGTAGTCGGCGAACTTGGCGCCGGCGGCCTCCTGGCCGTCGCGTACCCGGGAGACCAGCCGGCCCCGCGACCACATCTGCTCGCGCAGCGTGCCGATCAGGTCGGCGTCCTCGGCGAACCGCTCGATGAGGATGGCCCGGGCGCCCTCCAGCGCGGCGGCGGCGTCGGCCACGCCCTTCTCCGCGTCGACGTAGCCGGCGGCCGTCGCGCGCGGGTCCTGCGACGGGTCGGTCAGCAGCGTGTCCGCGAGGGGTTCCAGCCCGGCCTCGCGGGCAATCTGCGCCCGGGTCCGCCGCTTCGGCTTGTACGGCAGGTAGATGTCCTCCAGCCGGGACTTCGAGTCGGCCGCCATGATCTGCGCTTCCAGGGCGTCGTCGAGCTTGCCCTGGCTGCGGATCGACTCCAGCACCGCGGCGCGCCGCTCGTCCAGTTCGCGCAGGTAGCGCAGCCGCTCCTCCAGGGTGCGCAGCTGCGCGTCGTCGAGCAGGCCGGTGGCCTCCTTGCGGTAGCGGGCGATGAACGGCACGGTGGCGCCGCCGTCGAGCAGCTCCACGGCCGCCCGTACCTGCCGTTCGGCGACGCCGAGCTCGTCGGCGATCCGCTGGTGCACAGACTGGGTCACGATCTTGATCCGCCTTCTCGGGTGGGTTCCGCCCTGCATTGTGCCGTCCCCGCCCGGGCCGGCCGCGCCGCACCCGCCGGCCCATCCGGCACACCCGTCCCACCCGTACGCGGACGCTTCGCCACCGCCCGCACGCTGCGTTACCGTGGCGATCATGGAACCACCTGCCGATCCGCGGGCACGGCGACTCTTCGGCGGCAGCGCCCGGGCCCTCGGTGACCTGGCCGCCAGCCCGTTCCGGGCCGACCGGGACCGCATCGTGGCCTCGCCCTTCTTCGCCCGGCTGAACGGGGTGACCCAGGTGGTCAGCCCGGGTGGCTCCGGCCTGCTGGTGCACAACCGGCTCACCCACAGCCTCAAGGTCGCGCAGGTGGCGCGGGCGGTCGCCGAGCGGCTCACCGCCGACGACGAGCACCGCGCGCTGCTGGAGAAGCTGGGCGGCTGCGACCCGGACGTGGTGGAGGCCGCCGCGCTGGCCCACGACCTCGGTCACCCGCCGTTCGGGCACCTGGGGGAGCGGGTGCTGGACCGGCTGGCCCGGCAGCGGCTGGGCCTGGCCGACGGCTTCGAGGGCAACGCACAGTCGTACCGGATCGTCACCAGCACCGAGATCCGGGGCGCGGCGACCACCGGTCTGGACCTCACCGCCGCGGTGCGGGCGGCGATGCTGAAGTACCCGTGGACCCGGCTGGACCACCCGGACCCGCACCCCCGCCACCTCGATCCGGCGCCCCGCGGCGCCGCCGAGCCACCGGACGAGCCGGAGAGCGGGTCGTCGAAGTTCGGCGCGTACCGGACCGAGGTGGACGACCTGCGGCAGGCCCGGGAGCCGTTCGCCGGGCGGATTCCGGACTGGCAGCAGACCGTCGAGGCGTCGATCATGGACACCGCCGACGACATCGCGTACGCGATCCACGACGTGGAGGACTTCTACCGGGTCGGGGTGCTCCAGCAGGGCGCGGTGGCCGCGGAGCTGATGGCCTGGCAGCGGGAGAGCGGCCACTTCCGGGCGATCACCGAGCCGGCGTTGGCCGCGGCGGCCCGCCGGCCCGGCGCGGCGATCGAGCGGCTGCGCCGGCAGTTGCACCGCAAGGACGCCTGGATCGCCGACGACGACGCGTTCGCCGCCGCCGTGGAGCACGTCCGGGAGGAGCTGGTGGAGGGGCTGCTCGCGCTCCCCTTCGACGGCTCGATCGAGGCCGAGCAGTACGTCGCCCGGTTCTCCGCCCGCTGGTCCACCCGGTTCGTCGACTCGATCACGGTGACCCCGGAGCCGGACGTCCGCTCGGGTCACGTGCTGCTGGCCAAGGCGCAGTGGCACGAGGTGCAGGTGCTGAAGTTCGTCCACCACCGGTTCGTGCTGGCCCGCCCCGACCTGGCGCTGCACCAGCGGGGTCAGGCCCGGCTGCTCGGCACCCTGGTCGAGGCGCTCTGGGAGTGGCTGCTCGACCCGGAGGAGGAGTCCCGGCTGCCCCGCCGGCTGCACGACCTGGTCGAGCTGGCCGAGGCGGAGCTGCACCCGCGCACCCCGGACCGGATCGGCAGGGCCCGGGGGCGGGCGATCATCGACTTCGTCGCGCAGCTCACCGACGGTCAGGCGGTGGCGATGCTGGACTCCCTTTCCGGCCGCTCCGGCGCCCTCTGGACGGACGCGTTCGTGCTCTGATCAGCCGGCGGGGCGGCGCCGGGCGAGGCGGCGGCTCAGGCCACCGCCTCCCACCAGCCGTCCACCGGCGGCGGGTCGTCCACCACCACCCGCTCGCCCGGGCGCGGCACCGCCAGCCGGACGTCCCGCGCCTTGGCCTCCACCCAGAGCCGGTTCACCGGCTCCGCCCAGTCGTGCAGGGCGAGGTTGAACGTGGCCCAGTGCACCGGGATGAACAGCCCGCCGCGCAGGTCGAGGTGGGCGGCGACCGCCTCCTCGGGAAACATGTGGATGCTCGGCCAGGCCCGGTCGTACGCGCCGATCTGCATCAGCGTCACGTCGAACGGCCCGTGCTCGGCGCCGATCTGCGCGTACCCGTCGAAGTAGCCCGAGTCGCCGGTGTAGAAGACCTTGCGGTGCTCCCCGGCCACCACCCACGAGCTCCAGAGGGTGCCGTCGCGGCGCAGCCCCCGGCCGGAGAAGTGCTGGGCGGCCGTGCAGACGATCGTCAGCCCGCCGATCCGGTGGCTCTCCGACCAGTCCAGCTCGACGATCCGCTCCTCCGGTACGCCCCAGCGGTCCAGGTGGGCGCCGACGCCGAGCGGAACGAGGAACGGGGCCGACTGGTGGGTCACCAGCCCGCGGACCGTCTCCATGTCCAGGTGGTCGTAGTGGTCGTGGGAGATGAGGATCGCGTCCACCTGGGGCAGCTCCTCCAGGCGGACCGGCGGTTCGTGGATCCGGCGCGGCCCGATCGCCGCCGAGGGGGAGCAGCGCTCGCTCCACACCGGGTCGACGAGCAGCCGCCGCCCCTCGATCTCGATCAGCGCCGAGGCGTGGCCGTACCAGACGACGCTCAGCTCCCGGTCGGTGTCCGCGGTGTCCGCGGCGGCGGGGCGCAGCAGCGGCACCGCACTGGTCGGCCGTCGCTTCTGCTTGCCGAAGACCAGCTCCTTGAGCAGGTTGCGGCCCGGGTCGGCGACCATCGTGCGGGTGCTCTCCGGGTTGTGGAAGGTGCCGTCGCGGAACCGTGGCGACCGCGCCGCCCGCTCCGCCCGGGCCCCGGTGAGCCGGCCGCCGAGCTGCGCCGGCACGTCCCGGCC
>NZ_QGGF01000331.1 GCF_003857015.1 Micromonospora globispora
CTCGCTCACCAGCCGACGGTGGTGAGGGTGATCGGGGTGAGCTGGCGGACCTGCGGCTCGATCCACTGTGCTGCGGTGACCAGCTTGACCAGCCGGTCGATGGTCTCCGGTGGGCCGGCGACGAAGCTGCGCCGCTCCGCCGGGCAGCCGTACCGGTCGTCGAAGCAGCCGCCGTCGAGCCCGCGTACCGCCATGCCGGCCTCGGCGGCGAGCAGCATCCCGGCCGGCAGGTCCACCGCCTCGGGGCGGTAGCCGACGATCCCGTCGATGTCGCCGCGGGCCAGCATCACCCAGGACAGCAGTGGCGCCCACAGTTGCAGCACCCGCCGGGCGGTGGAGTCCAGCACCACCTTCAAGGCGCGGGCGGTGCTGTCGTCCCGGCGTACCTCGTGGCCCTGGGTCCAGGCCAGCACGGGCGCTGCCGGTACCGGACGGCGTGGCGCCCGCAGCGGCACACCGGCCGGGCCGCCGGCGTGCACGAACGCGCCCTGCCCGCGGACCGCCGACCAGGTGCGGCCGGCGACCGGATCGTGCACCACCCCGAGCACCGGCGAACCCCGGTCGCAGAGCGCGATGCCGACCACGTACGCGGGCAGTCCGATCGCCACGTTGTTGGTGCCGTCCAGCGGGTCCACCAGCCACGACCAGGCGTCGCCGACCGCGTACTCGCCGCCCTCCTCGGCGATCACCCCGTGCCGCGGCCAGCGGGCCCGGATCCGGTCGACGATCAGCCGTTCGGCGGCCAGGTCCAGGTCGGTGACCAGATCACCGGAGGCGCTCTTGGCGCGGGCGTGCACGTCGCCCCGTACGCCCCGGCGGAGCAGGTGCCCGGCGGCGCGGGCGGTGTCCACCGCAAACCGGTGCGCCTCATCCAGGTCGAGGCCGCTTCTGCCGGGCTCCTCGTTCATGGCTCCTCCACCCCTCAGCCCCGTGCCACCAGTCGAGCGATCTCCCGGGCCACCCGGGCGGTCTCCGCCGCGCCGCACCGGTCCCGGCGCACCCGGTGGCTGCGCCCGTCCAGCGCGCCGAGACTCAGGTCGCAGCCGCCGGGGGTGGTCCGCCCGAGCGCAACGGTCACGGCCGGCTGCCCAGGATCCACCTCGGAGGTGTGGAACCCGCCGGCGCGCAGCGCGTACGAGTCGCCCGCGGAGTGTGTCTCCACAGTGGCGGTCGCCGCGGTCACCAGGCGGTCGGTGGCGGCCATCTCGTCGACGTCGTCGCGGCTGCGCACCTCGTACACCCGCCAGGCCGGGTCGGCGGCCTCGTCGGTCACCTCGATCAGCTCGTTGTGGACGCGCCCGTGCAGCACGTGGCTGAGCAGGTCCCAGCTGTGCGCGTGCATGGTGGACGTGGTGGGGCTGATCTCCGGCGGCTCGGCCGGCCAGGCGTGCACGCAGATCCCGTCCGGGCCGGTGCGGTCCACGGGCAGGCAGGTGAAGCCGAGCGGGTGGCGTACCGCGCGCAGCGGCCGGCGGCCCTCCGCGACGTCGGTGAGCACGTCCAGCACCCAGCGGCGGAGCAACTCCGGACGGGTGCCCCGGTCGATCTCCCGTTCGAGGTCGGTGTAGGTCATCATGCGTACGGGTTCCTCGCCTGGATGGCCTTGCCCACGATGTCGGCCACCTCGCGGTCGCCGAACGAACGGGGCACCGGCAGGCCGAGCGCGGTGAACAGCCGACGGACCTGCTCGACGGAGGGCTCGTCGTCGAGCTTGACCGGCGCGGCCGCCTCGATGGGCACCCGTCGGCTCTGCTCGCGGCTGTACTGCAGCTCGATGTTGTACCGGTTGTAGTAGAGCTCCTTGCGGTCGATGCGCAGCGCCGGGGTCTGCGGATTCTCCTGGGTGATGATGACGCAGCTCGACGAGAGGTCGTAGCGGAACGTGGTCAGCTGCGACGAGAGCCGCACGTCGATGGTGAGCAGGCCGGAACGCTGCAGGTGCCAGCAGGCGGCCAGCACGGTGGCGAACGACTCCTTGCGGGTGCGGTCGACCGTCCACCGCTCCCCCGGCGCGTCGGGGGCCAGGCTGCGCCGGAACCGAGCGTACCGCTCGCAGACGTCCTCATCGGTCGGGTCGATGATCTCGATGGCGAAGTGGAGGGTGGCGTTGCGCCGGCGGGCGTGCTCCAGGCACTCCGGCAGCGTGACCGCCCGGGTGTAGGTGCCGGTGCCGCCCTTGAAGGTCCACCGGTCGGTGTGCCGGCGGGCGTCGGCGAGCGCCTGTCCGACCTCGGTGCCGTTGAGCACCCGGACCATCGAGACGCTGTCGATCGCCTCCCGGGCCCGGTTCAGCGCGCCTTCCGGGCCGGTGATCTCGCGCATCTGCGGGACGAGTTCGGTGAGCCGGTCCCGGGTGTCGGTGATGACGTGCTGCACCTCGGTCTCGGCGGTCTCCCGGTGCAGCCGGTCGCGCAGCATGGCCTGGGCGAGCAGGGCGAGGATCAGCAGGATGGCGCTGTTGACCACCTCCTGGCTGACCGTGCTGGTGAGGCCGAGAACGGCGACGGTCAAGGCCAGGAGCAGCCCGATGAAGGCATCGAGATTGTTGACGACCCAGGCGAAGAGGCGGGCCATGACGTCCCCCGGTCACTGGCGGTTCCCCCATGATAGCCCTATGTCAATATCACAATCGGCGGTCGTTCCGCCGCCCCGTGACGCTGGGTGACGGCGGTCCGGCCATGCGGCGGGCCGCGCAGATCAGTGAGCCGCCCAGCCCGGGTGCCAGCTGGGCGAGCAGACGGGAGGTGAGCCAGCGGCCGCTCGGCAGCCGCCAGCCGACGTGGTTGGAGCGGATCGCCAGCGGCGCGAACCCGGCCCGCCGCAGCACCCGGCGCAGTAGCGACGCGGTGAACGGCCGGATGTGCAGCCACAGGTAGGGGTGCAACGGGTCCACCTGGCGCGGCGCCCGGCCGACCAGGAAGCCCAGCCGGTCCTGCACGGTGGCCAGGTTCGGGGTGGTGAGCACCAGCAACCCGTCCGGGGCCAGCACCCGGTGGCACTCGCGCAGCAGCGCCACCGGATCGTAGACGTGCTCGATCAACTCACCGGCCACCAGCCCGGCGAAGCTGCCCGCCCGGAACGGCAGGCCACGGGTCGCATCCAGACAGACCGGCAGCGCGCCGGCACCCGCGGCCCGCCGGGCGTCGGCCAGGGCGAGCTCTGCCATGTCCGCCACCACCAGCGGGCCGGGCAGGTCCGTCGGGTCGAGCATGCTCCGCGGTCCGCAGCCCAACTCCAGCACCGGCCCGTTTACGACCAGGCCGTCGGCCACCATCCGGGCCGCGACCGCCCGCCGGATCCGGTGGTACGGGTCGTCGACGTACCCGTTGACCTGCATACCGTCGTGGTAGCTGCGCCGGTTGGCCCGCCGGCCGTGCGCCTGGGCGCTGCCCGACGTGGCCCCGCTCCGGGGCTTGACCATCGCACCCTCCACTGCGGTCGTCCGCCGGGCGGCGGCGCCCGCCCCTCAGCCTCGCACCGCAGCCGGACGGCGACGGGGAATCGGGCTCAGGAACGACGACGCGGCGACCGGATTTCCGGCCGCCGCGTCGGTCCCGCCGAGGTCAGAGGGCGCGCGCCCAGTCCAGCCGGCTGCTGTCGTCGTACTCGTCGCCGGGAATCCACCACGTCGCGTCGAAACCCCGGGTCGTGACGATGATGTTGCCGCCGTCCGGGTACTCGTTGGTGGGCGGCACCGACAGCGCGGCGCAGTAGCGGCCGTCGGGCGAGAACACCGGCGACAGGTACACCCGAGGCTCGTCGGTGAGCCGCTTTAGGCCGGTGCCGTCGATCCGCACCGAGCCGAGCGACCCGCCGACAATGTCGACATCGCGGGTCCATCGGTTGGTGCAGAACACCACCCGCTCGGAGTTGGGCATGAAGACCGGCCAGTCGAACCTCTCACCGACGTCGGGTACGTAGACTCGCCGAACCTTCCCGGTGGCCAGTTCGAGCGCACGCAACTGCGGGCCCTCGGAACGGCTGACCCAGCGCATGACGATCATGGAGCCGTCCCGCGACCAGTTGGGTCGGGCCATGTTGTGCCCTTGGACGAGCACCCGCCGAGCGCCGGTGGCCACGTCGACCGTGACCAGCGTGTCGTGGTTGACGACCAGGGCGACCTGCGTGCCGTCCGGGGACCAGGTCGGGCTTTCGTAGTAGACGCCGAACGGGTCGCTGATCAGCTTCCGGACCTCGCCGGTGACCCGATCGAGCAGGGACAGGTTGGGCGCGACGGCCTCGTTCGGGTAGCTGAGGTTGATGACGGCCACGTGTCGGCCGTCAGCAGACGTGGTGGCCTGGTCGCCGGTGGTCAGCAGCTGCTGCGGAGTAGTGTGCCCCGGGTTGATCTGGAGGACACCCGAGCCGACGCTGACCAGCCACGGACCGTTGACCACCTCGGTGGACTCCTCAGCCGCGGCGGGCGCCACGGCGGTCAGCCCGCCGGCCAGTCCGGTCGCCGCAGCCGCGCCGAGTGCGGCGGTACGCAGCAGCGCACGTCGATTCAACTCAGTCATGTAAATCCCCCGTGGTAGACGTCGCTCCACCCTCCTGAAGGGACTATCAGGCGACCACCGGACGAACGGCTCAGGCACGGTCGCCCGCTCGGGCAACGGCACCCGTGACGGCACCACGGACATCGCGGCAGGCCGAATGCCGTTAGGCTGCAACGCCTGTCGATCAACGAAACGGATGCGCCGTGTCCTACCGCCCCGGCCGCCGCTGGCCGCGTCCCGCAGGTCTGCTCGGTCTGCTGCTGCTCCTCGTCCTGCTCGGGGTGGCTTTCGCGGACCCGGCACCCGCCGACGCCCGGCCCACCGGCGCGATCGCCACGACGGACGGTCAGGCTGGGCATCAGCTGGCAACCGGTGCCGGTACGGCGGCGGATGACGGCCACCGGCCACCGGTCCTCGCCGAGACCGCGGGCACCGGTTCCCCCAGTCGCCCCTCGTGGGCCCTGACACGCGGG
>NZ_QGGF01000322.1 GCF_003857015.1 Micromonospora globispora
GCGGTCAGGGCCAGGCCCAGCGGCGCCAGCAGGTCGCCGAGGCCGGGCCCGGCGGTACCGCCGAAGCCGGTCGCCGGTCCGCGGCTGGGCCGGGGGTCATCGGTTGCCGGGTCAGGGGTCCCCGGAACCCCGTCGACCACCTGAAGCATCGTCGACGCGGTCTGCCCGCTCGGGCACTCCAGCTTGACCCGGTAGTTGCCGGGGAGGGCGCGCTCCTTGACCATCGGTGAGGCGGTCAACAGGCCCCGCTGGGGTTGCATCTGGATCGCCCCGAAAGCGTCCGACTCCACCGTCGCGGGGACGGAATTGTCCAGGCAGCTCGCCCGAATGCCCACCAGGAAGCCCCGCTGAACGGTGCTCGGGGTGACCTCCACGAAGATCCGGTCAGCGGGTGGTGTCTCGTCGGACGCCGGTTCGACGGGCACCGGCTCGGCGGCCGGGAGCGGACCGGCCACGGCGGGGACCGCCCCGAACAGCGGGGCGGCGAACGCGGCGCCCGCGATCACCAGTGCCGCGCGGCGCGTCACTGACACCATGTCCCCTCCCGGCGCCACAGGACGGTACCGGGCAGCGGACCGCCCGTCCTGCCGTACGGGATGAATCCTCTCACCGTCGGGCGCACATCACATCCGATCCACCAGAACCGTCGCGTACGCTCGGGTCGCTGTGACCTCCATCGACCAGACCCCCGCCGCGCCGCCCGTCCACGCCGCCCGGATCCGGACCTTCCACCCGCGCCGCGGCCGGATGAGCGACCGCCAGCGCGACGCGCTGCAGCGGCTCTGGCCCGCGTACGGCCTGGAGATCGCCGACCTGGACGGGCCGTGCGATCCGGCGGCGCTGTTCGGCCGGCGGGCCCCGCTGGTGCTGGAGATCGGTTCCGGCATGGGCGACGCCACCGCCGCGATGGCGGCGGCCGACCCGGACCGAGATTATCTGGCGGTCGAGGTGCATACGCCCGGAATCGCCAACCTGCTCGACCTGGTGGAACGGCACGGCCTGGGCAACGTGCGGGTGGCCCGGGGCGACGCGTTGGACCTGGTCCGGGTCATGCCGGAGGGCTTGCTGGACGCGGTGCACATCTTCTTCCCCGACCCCTGGCCGAAGGCCCGCCACCACAAGCGGCGGCTGATCCAGCCGGGCCACGTCGCGCTGCTGCGTTCCCGGCTGGCCCCCGGCGGGGCGCTGCACTGCGCCACCGACTGGGCCGAGTACGCCGAGTCGATGCGGGAGACCCTCACCGCCGACCCCGAACTGGTCGACACCCACGGCGGCTTCGCCCCCCGTCCGGCGCACCGCCCGGTCACCAAGTTCGAGCGGCGCGCCCTCACCGCCGGCCGGCAGATCTTCGACCTGATCCACCACCGCCGCTGAGCGGCCGGAAGGCGGCAGCGCGGCGGCCGGTTGGCGCGGGGGGCCATGATCCAGGCACGATGGAGCCGCTATGACGCTCACCGCCGCGCTCCCGAGAAGCGCCGACCCCGACACCCTCTACGACGCGTTCGCCGGCTGGGCGAAGGAGCGCGGCCTCGACCTCTACCCCCACCAGGAGGAGGCGGTCATCGAGATCGTCTCCGGGGCGAACGTGATCATGAACACGCCGACCGGCTCGGGCAAGAGCCTGGTCGCGGTCGCCGCGCACTTCGCCGCCCTGGCCGACGACCGGACCACCTTCTACACCGCGCCGATCAAGGCCCTGGTGTCGGAGAAGTTCTTCGCCCTCTGCGAGATCTTCGGCGCCGAGAACGTCGGCATGCTCACCGGCGACGCCAGCGTCAACGCCGACGCCCCGATCATCTGCTGCACCGCCGAGATCCTGGCCAACCTGGCGCTGCGCGAGGGCGCCCGGGCCGACGTCGGCCAGGTGGTCATGGACGAGTTCCACTTCTACGCCGAGCCGGACCGGGGCTGGGCCTGGCAGGTCCCGCTGATCGAACTGCCGCAGGCGCAGTTCATCCTGATGTCCGCCACGCTGGGCGACACCACCCGCTTCGTGGACGACCTCACCCGGCGCACCGGGCGGCCGACCGCCGTCGTCCGCTCGGCCGAGCGGCCGGTCCCGCTCCTCTTCTCGTACGCGATGACGCCGCTGCACGAGACCCTCGAGGAACTGCTGGAGACGAAGCAGGCTCCGGTCTACGTCGTGCACTTCACCCAGGCCGCCGCGCTGGAACGCGCCCAGGCGCTGATGAGCGTCAACGTCTGCACCCGCGCCGAGAAGGACATGATCGCGCAGGCGATCGGGAACTTCCGGTTCACCTCGGGCTTCGGGAAGACCCTGTCCCGGCTGGTCCGGCACGGCATCGGCGTGCACCACGCCGGCATGCTGCCCAAGTACCGCCGGCTGGTGGAGACCCTGGCCCAGGCCGGGCTGCTCAAGGTCATCTGCGGCACCGACACCCTCGGCGTCGGCATCAACGTGCCGATCCGCACCGTGCTCTTCACCGGCCTGTCCAAGTACGACGGGACGCGTACCCGGCTGCTCAAGGCCCGCGAGTTCCACCAGATCGCCGGCCGGGCCGGGCGGGCCGGCTTCGACACCCTCGGCCGGGTCGTGGTGCAGGCCCCCGAACACGTCATCGAGAACGAGAAGGCCCTCGCCAAGGCCGGCGACGACCCGAAGAAGCGCCGCAAGGTGGTCCGGAAGAAGCCCCCGGAGGGCTCGATCGGCTGGGGCAAGCCCACCTTCGACCGACTCGTCGAAGCCGAGCCGGAGCCGCTCACGTCCAGCTTCCAGGTCAGCCACTCGATGCTGCTCAACGTCATCGGCCGACCGGGCGACGCGTTCGCGTCGATGCGGCACCTGCTCACCGACAACCACGAGGACCGCGCCGCCCAGCGGCGGCACATCCGCCGGGCCATCGCCATCTACCGGGCGCTGAAGGCCGGCGGCGTGGTCGAGGAGCTGCCCGAGCCGGACGAGACCGGCCGGCGGATCCGCCTCACCGTCGATCTCCAGCTCGACTTCGCGCTCAACCAGCCGCTCTCCCCGCTGGCCCTGGCCGCCATCGAGCTGCTGGACATGGAGTCCCCGTCGTACGCCCTCGACGTGCTCTCGGTGATCGAATCGATCCTCGACGACCCGCGCCAGGTGCTCTCCGCCCAGCAGTTCAAGGCCCGTGGCGAGGCGGTCGCCGCGATGAAGGCCGAGGGCATCGAGTACGAGGCCCGCCTCGAACTCCTCGACGAGGTGACCTGGCCCAAGCCGCTCGCCGAGCTGCTGGAGTCGGCGTACGAGATGTACCGGCAGGGGCACCCCTGGGTCGCCGACCACCAGCTCTCCCCCAAGTCCGTCGTCCGGGACATGTACGAGCGGGCGATGACCTTTGCCGAGTACGTGCAGTTCTACGGGCTGTCCCGCTCCGAGGGGCTGGTGCTGCGCTACCTCGCCGACGCGTACAAGACGCTGCGGCAGACCGTCCCCGAGGACGCCAAGACCGAGGAGCTGGTCGACCTCATCGAGTGGCTGGGCGAGCTGGTCCGCCAGGTCGACTCCAGCCTGATCGACGAGTGGGAGCGGCTGCGCAACCCGTCCGACGTGGCGGAGGTAGCCGCCGCCCACGCCGCCCTGGCGGAACGGGCACCGGCGGTCACCCGCAACGCGCGGGCGTTCCGGGTGCTCGTACGCAACGCGCTGTTCCGCCGGGTGGAGCTGGCCGCCCTGCGCCGCTGGGACCTCCTCGGCGAACTCGACGCGGAGCACGGCTGGGACGCCGACGCCTGGGCGGACGCGCTGGAGCCGTACTTCGAGTCGTACGACTCGATCGGGGTGGGGCCGGACGCGCGCGGGCCGGCGCTGCTCATGATCGAGCAGGGCCGGGAGCGGTGGGCCGTCCGGCAGATTTTGGACGACCCGGAGGGCGACCACGACTGGGGCATCAGCGCGGAGGTCGACCTGGCGGCCTCCGACGAGGCGGGCGTCGCCGTCGTCCGGATCACCTCGGTGGGCCAGCTCTGATTCGTGTTCCGAAGGGGTCGTCCGGTCGGTCCGGGCTGTCCGGTCCGCTTTAGCCTGGCCAACCTTCGGGGCGGTGACCGCGCTTGGCCGCGTGGGCGTGTAGCTGACCTCGGGGCCCAGGGAGACTGGCGGAGTCGATGCGGAACACCACGCTTCTGCGGCCAGCCTGTATCGTATGACGTACTAGAGGGGGTGTCGCCGTGGTGCGTCGTGCCGATCAGTTGCCGTGGGGGAACCCGCCGCTGCTGATCCTCGGCAGTCTGGCCGGCGGGCCGAAGCATGGGTACGCGATTGTGCAGGACGTCGCTGAGCAGGCGGGCATCACGATGGGCCCGGGGACCCTGTACGGGGCGCTGGCCCGGCTGGAGGAGCGCGGCCTGGTGGAGGCGCTGCCGGGCGACGAGCGCCGCCGCCCGTACCGCTTGACCGCCGCCGGAGCGCAGGCATTGTCGGAGCGGTTGAAAGACATGTCCCGGTTCGCGCGCACCGGGCTGGCGAGGCTGTCGGCGGCGCACCCGTGATCCGCGTACTGCTGGCCTGCTACCCGCCGTCGTTCCGTGAGCGGTACGGCGCTGAGCTGGCCGCGCTGGTCGAGGACGCCGGCGCGGGACCGCGGGTGTGCTGGAACGTCGCGGTGGGCGCGGCGGCGGCATGGCTGCGCCCGGCGTTTACTGGGGAGCCGTCCGGGCGGGTCCGGCTGCGGGTACAGGCCGGGCTGTCGGCGACCTGGGTGGCGTGGTGCGTCGGGATGCTTACGGTTCCGGTGGTGGCCCGGGCCTTGCTCGACCCACCGGTACCGAGTGCTACCGGCACGGTGCGCGCGCTGGTTTGGGGCGCGTGGATGGTGATGCTGGCCGGCGGCGCGGTCGTGGCCGGTTGCGCGCTGCTGCTGGCCCGCCGAGTGCTGGTGCCGGTACTGCGGTCCGGCCGGCGCCGGGTGTGGCGACCGCTGCTGCCCGCCGTCGTGCTGCTGGTGCTGGATCTGGCGGGTGGGGGAGGTGTGTGGC
>NZ_QGGF01000032.1 GCF_003857015.1 Micromonospora globispora
GCCTGGACGGCCTGGCCCACGCGCTCGCCACGGCCGCCGCCGCCGGCCCCGCCCGCCCGGTCCCGCTCGGTGCGGCGGTCGAGGACGCCGTCGAGCGGCTGGTCACCCTGATCGAGGCGGACCCCTCAGCCGACCGGGTGAACCCCCGCTGGCTGGCGGTGAACCTGCTCAGCGGCGACGACGAGTGGGTACCGGAGTGCTGCGTCTCGTCGGCCGGCGCGCTGCGGGCCCCAGCGTCAGACCTTCGCCGCGAGGTCGCCGAGCGGCTGGCCGCCGACGGCGAGGACGACCTGGAGACGGCGGTCGCCGACCAGCGGTACGGGTGGATCCGGCGCGTGGTCGCGGCAAGCGTGCACCGGCCGGCGGAGGACCGGCCGACGCTCTCCGACCGCGTGGACCGGGTGCTGACCGGCCGCTGGCTCGGCCTGCCCATCTTCCTGCTCGTCATGTGGCGGGTCTTCGAGGCGACGACCCGGGTGGCGGCGCCCCTGCAGGACGGCCTGTCGATCCTGGTGGACGGGCCGGTACGCGGCGCCGCGGCGTGGCTGCTGGCCCGGGCCGGGTTGGACGACACCTGGGTCGCCGGCCTCGTGCTCGACGGGCTGGTCTCTGGCGTGGGTCAGCTGCTCACCTTCGTCCCGCTCATGGCCATCATGTTCGTCCTGCTGGCGCTGCTGGAGGACTCGGGCTACCTGGCGCGGGCCGCCTTCGTCGCCGACCGGTTCCTGCGCCTGGTCGGCCTGCCGGGGCACGCGTTCCTGCCGCTCATCGTCGGGTTCGGCTGCAACGTGCCGGCGATCGCGGCGACGAGGATCCTCGCCGACACCCGGCACCGCCTGATGACGGCGCTGCTGGTGCCCTTCATCAGTTGCAGCGCCCGGCTGACCGTCTACCTGCTGCTGGCCGACGTGTTCTTCGGCAGTCACGCCGGCACCGTCGTCTTCGCCCTGTACGTGCTCTCCGTCGTGCTGGTCGTCGGCGTGGGCGTCGCGTTGCGGCACACCCTGCTGCGGCGCCTGCCGCGCGGCGCGCTGCTGCTCGAACTGCCGCCGTACCGGCGCCCCACCGTCCGGGTGGTGGCCAGCCAGGCCTGGCAGAAGCTTCAGGGATTCCTGCGTACCGCGAGCGGGATCATCGTGGCGACCGTGACCGCCGTCTGGCTGCTGACCGCCATCCCCACCGGGTCGGGCCAGTTCGGCAGGGTGGACGTCGCCGACAGCCTCTACGCCGGCATCAGCCGGACCGTGGCGCCTGCCTTCGCACCGGCCGGGTTCGACGACTGGCACGCCACCGGCGCGCTCGTCACCGGGTTCGTGGCCAAGGAGGCGGTGGTGTCGACCTTCGCCCAGACCTACCACGCCGCCGAACCGGACGCCCCGCAGCACGCCGGTGACCTGGGCGTCCAGCTGCGCGCGACCTTCGAGCGGACCTCCGGCGGACACCCGGCCGCCGCGGTGCTCGCGTTCCTGGTCTTCCTGCTCGCGTACACGCCCTGCATGGCGACGCTCGCCGCGCAACGGGCGGAGATCGGCGGGCGGTGGACGGGCATCGGCGTGGTCATGCAGTTGGCGGTGGCGTTCCTGCTGGCCGTCGCGGTCTTCCAGATCGGCAGGTTGCTGACATGAGCGTGCTGCGTGAGGTGCTGCGGCGGGTGCGTACGGCCGCGCCGGGCAGCGGCCTCGACGACATCGCCCGCGATCTCGGGGTGTCCCGCGAGGAGGTCGACGCGATGGTCGAGTACTGGGCTCGGCGCGGCGAACTGGTGGTCGACGAGTTGGGTTCCTGCGCGTCCGGCGGCTGCGGTGGCTGTCGCTTCAGCGGGCGGGGCGGCGGCTGCTACCGCCGCGCGCCCCGCTCCGGCCCGGCGCTGGTGGCGATCGGGCCGCCGTCCCATCCGGTCAGGACCCCGGCTGGCTGATGTTGACCATCCAGCCGATGCCGAACCGGTCCACGCACATGCCGAACTCGTCGCCCCACATCTGCTTCTCCAGCGGCATGGACACCACGCCGCCCTCGGAGAGCTGCTCCCAGTACCGCCGCAGATCGTCGGCGTCGTCCCCGCTCAGGCTGATGGCGATGTTGTTGCCGACGGTGCGCTCCATGCCCGGCGGCGTGTCGGACGCCATCAGGGTGAAGCCCTGCCCGGTCTCGAGCAGCGCGTGCATGACCCGGTCGGCCAGGGCCGGATCCGGATTGCCGAACTCGCCGAAGGTGCTCACCGACAGGGTGCCGCCAAACACCCGCTGGTAGAACTCCATCGCCGGACGGGCGTCGTCGGTGAAGCTGAGGTATGGGTTGAGTCTCGAACTCACGTCGCCTCCTCGGTCGTGACCAGCGGATCGTCGCAGACTGCGACCGCGTGGGCAACGAGGCGCGACGGGAGAAAACGGTCGCGGTGGAGGTGGCGCCGTTGCCACCTCCACCGCGTTCCCCCGCCGGCGCGTCAGTTCTGCTGGAACGACTGACGCACCACACCGCCCACCAGGGCGCACCAGGTGGTGGTGCTGACCTTGCCGTTCGGTTCGAGGCCGTGGAGTTCCTGTACGTCCTTGACGGCCTTCTTGGTCGCGTAGTCGTACTCGCCGGTGACGGCGACGTCGCTGTAGCCCTTCCAGTTCAGGATGAACTGCACCGCGCTGACCGGGATGCCGGCGGCGTCCTTCTCCAGTTCCGGCGCGAGGGTTTCCCAGGTCGGCGCGGTGAGCGTGGCGTCGATGTCGACCGGGATGGCGTTGCGGGCCTGCCAGTCCTGCACGGCGGCCACGGTGGCGGCGTCGAAGACGCCGGTGAGCGGAACGGTGTAGCCGCGGAAGGTGAGCAGGTACTGCGCGACGCGGACGACCGGGCCGCCGACGAAGCGCCAGATGTCGGGCCAGCGGCGGGCCGGCACGTCGGCCAGGTCGGTGCCGAGCTTGGCGAAGACCCGGCGCCGCAGGGCGGGGAACTCCCGGTAGAACATCGCGCCCGGGCACTGGGTGGCCCGGAAGTCCCAGTGGCCGAAGATGTCGTGGGCGTGCAGGCCGTACTGCTCGCAGACGGTGGTGCAGAGCTTGACCAGCGAGTCGAGCAGTTCCTGCGGCGGGGTCTCGGTGACGTAGGTGCCCTCGTTCTCGATGCCGATCGCCCGGCCGTTCTCGCCCGGGCAGTGCGCCGAGACCATCTGCCGGTCGCCGGCCTGGAGCCGGTCCAGGCTGCCGTGCCGTCCTTCGAGGACGTATCCGCCGCGGCTGACGGTGAAGTGCTGCCCGGTGTCGGACCAGTGGTTGACGTCCAGGTGCAGGTCCTGGCAGTCGCGGGCGAGCTGCTTGGCGTGCTCCTCGGAGTAGTCGATGCTGTTCGGGAACGCCATGTGGTGCACGATGATCTTGTTGGTGGGGATGGCGCTGATGACCAGGGGGTCCGCCGGCGGGCGGGCGCCCCACTCGTCGCAGCTGATGATCCAGTCCAGGTCCGCGCCCGGCGCGGCCTGCGCGGCCGCCGGGAATGCGAGTTCGCTCCCGACGACCGCGACCGTGGCGGCGCCGAGGCCGGCCCGCAGCAGGGTACGACGGTCCAGCTCGGGGTGGTCGAAGTGCATGGCATCTCCTCTGTGGCCGGCGAGGGCACGGGACAAGTAAAGGAGCTCCAGAATCGGCGCGTGAGTTGGAGAATATTGCCAGCGTCGGTCGCCGCGCTAGAGCTGTGTCCACTAACGTTCGCCGGCTGGCGGCCGGGGGATTTTGTCGTACCGGTGGTGTTGGGTTTGGGTTGTGCCTCGTCGTCGGGATCCCGCCGCGCCTCGGGTCGTGCATCGCACCGCGCGCGTCGCTGTGCGGGTGACGCCCGGGCAGCGGCGGCGGTGCTTCGGGCTGCTGCGCTCCGCTGGTGACGTGTGGGCGTGCTTGCTGGAGGTCAACGCGTGGCGGCGGCGGCGCCGGGACGCGCCGCTGGTGGGCTATCAGCAGTTGTGTCGGGAGCTGTCCGGGTCGGGGCCGGGCACCTTGGGAGAACTGGACACCACGGGTGCCCGGTCGGTGTTGCGCCGGTTTTCCGATGCGTGGTTCGCGGCGGCGAAGCGCCGCAAGGACGGTGACCTGTCGGCGCGGTTCCCGCGTCGACGGCGGGGGCTGGTGCCGGTGCGCTGGTACCACGGCACGTTCACCCTCGACGGGCGCCGGGCCCGGATCCCCACCGCCAAAGGCACTGCCCCCTTGTGGATCCGCTTGGCGCGGGAGGTGCCGTATCCGGCCGAGCAGGTCCGCTCGATCACCCTGCTGTGTGAGGGCGGCCGGCTGTTCCTCGACGTGACCGCCGAGGTGCCGTTGGCGGTCTACCCGCCCGGTGAAAAACCGGACCCGGCCAGGTTCGCCGGGGTGGACCTGGGAATCATTCACCCCTACGCCGTGGCCGGTCCCGACGGGGAGGGGTTGCTGGTGTCGGGGCGGGCGATCCGCGCCGAGCACCGCATGCACCTGGCCGACACCAAGGCCCGCCGCCGTGCGGTGGCCCGCCGGGCGCCGAAACGTGGTGAGCAGGGTTCGCGACGGTGGCGCAAATACCGCCGTCGGGCACGCCTGGTGGAGGGCCGGCACCGGCGCAGGGTCCGTCAGGCCCAGCACGAAGCCGCCCGTCAGGTTGTCTCCTGGGCGGTGGAACGGCGGGTGGGTGTGCTGCATGTCGGTGACCCGCGCGGGGTGCTGGACATTGCTGCGGGGCGGCGGCACAACCTGCGGCTGCGGCAGTGGCAGATCGGCCGGCTCCTGCAGGTCCTCACCGACAAGGCCACCCTCGCCGGCATCACGTCCGGCTGGTCGACGAACGCGGCACCTCGTCCACCTGCCCCGCCTGCCGCGCACGCGTTCCGAAACCTCGTGGCCGGACCTTGTCCTGCCCGCGCTGTCGATTCTCCGGGCACCGCGACCTGGTCGCGGCCGCCAGCATCGCCACCCGCACCCCGGGCGGCGGACCCACCACCACGGCAGCC
>NZ_QGGF01000181.1 GCF_003857015.1 Micromonospora globispora
ACCGTCCGACGCCACTCCCGGCTCCGACAGCAATCCCCGATCACCTACGAGAGAAACGCCCGACCGGCACCGGCTACGCTGGCCCCCGCCGCATAAACCCCGTGTCCAGGATCAGGGGTCAAGCCCCGCTCCACGTTGATGGACCTGCACGGGGCCGGCCCCTCAGGTGCGGCTCGGCTGCTGGCCGACGTCGGCGACATCCTCCGGTTCGCCGACCGCGACCGGTTCGCGTCCTGGAACGGCACCGCCCCGCTGGACGCGTCCTCCGGCGACCAGAAGCGTCACCGGCTCTCCCGCGCCGGCAACCGGCGGATCAACCGGACGCTGCACATCATGGCCGTGGTCCAGCTACGCAACCGCACCGAAGGCCGCGCCCACTTCGACGCGAAGAAGACCGCCGGGAAGAGTTCCATGGAAGCCATGCGCGCGCTGAAACGGCGGCTGTCCAACGTCGTCTACGCCCGCATGGTCGCCGACCAGAAACGCAGGAAGGCGGCGGATCCGGGAGGGCACTCGCAGGACGCTGACGTTGTCGGCATCGGTCACTTCGGCTAGTGGGTCATCGCGGTTTGATCCAGTCGCCCAGGATCGGCTGGCGGTTCGCTGGTGGCCGACCGGCGGCCTCCGTAGGAGGCGACCAACGCGTCCGCCACGATCGCAGCGTCTGCCTCCGCCACGTCCGCCGGGTACTCCGGCAAGAGGTCGTCCCAGACGACCAGCCACGACCCGTACAGCTGGGCCTGTCCCTCGGGCCGGGCGAAGAACCAGATGTGCAGGTGTGCAGCACCGTCTCCGATGCGGTAGACGTGGGCCCGCGAGACGTGCGGCAGTGCCTGCATGTGGCGGACGATGCGTGTATTTAACAGTCCCAGCTCGGCGGCCAGCTCATCGGGAAGGTCCGCCATGTCGTAGTGATCGCGCGGATATAGCATGAGCACCAGCGGCACGCCGACTCCCGTGATCTGGGCCAGCCGCCAGTGGTCGTCGAACCAGATTCCTTCGTCCCGGTTGCGGCAGTCGTTGCAGTCCGATGGGTCCTCGCCGTGCCGCGCCGGCTCGGGCAGAACCGGCGGGCGCAGCGGCGCGACGCGCAGCCCGTCCGGCTCGAACGGACTGATCTCCCACCCTGTCATACGTGCCAGCGGGAGCCGGCGCGCGCTATCCGCTGCGGCGACTGCGTGGTCATAGAACTCATCGGGTTGCAAGGCCATGATCCGCAGATTAGTACGACAGAGACTCTTCATATCTACAGGCTCAGTGTGCCGGCCGGGCGCTGTCCGGAGCAGGCCCGGCGCCCCACGCTCGGTGGCCCGGGTGAGCCCGAACATTCGCTCTTCGGCATGGCCGGGTGTTCGCTGCAGGGGACCACTCGTGACGCACCGTGACGCCCGGTCGGCGGCATGTTAGTACGCCGTCGGCGAGTTGTCGCAAGGGCAGCGGCAGGAGCGTGCGTTGACGGAAGATCGCTACTTAGGCAGGGTGCGTAGCATGATGCAGCAGCCACCAGCCGTTCCGGCTGAGACCGTTGACTGGACCTTCGTCATTGGCACGGGGTGCAAGCAGTGCGGGTTCTCGGCGCAGGACGTCGCGTCCACGGGTGACCGGCTGCGCGCCACGATTCCCCGCTGGCGGGAGTCGCTATCCCGGGAGGACGCCTCTCAGCGGCCGGAACCGACGGTGTGGTCTCCCGTGGAGTACGCCTGTCACGTACGCGACACCTGTCGGATCTTCCGTGAGCGGCTGGAGTTGATGCTGAGGGAGGCCGATCCGACGTTCGCGAATTGGGACCAGGACGCTGCCGCCGTTGAAGGGGATTACTTCCATCAGGCTCCGCCGGAGGTGGCCGACCAACTGGCTGCGGAGGCTGAGGCGACAGCGGCAGCGTTTGACGGGGTGAGGCCGGATCAGTGGGACCGTCCGGGTCGGCGGAGCAACGGGTCGTTGTTCACGGTGAAGACCTTCGCGATCTACTTCCTGCATGACATCGAGCACCACGTGCATGACGTGACCCGCTAGACGTCCGTCTGCAGACCGATCTGCCACGCAGGTCCTGAGACCCGACACGGCGGCAGACACCGTTACCAGAATGTCGGGCTCCACCTGATACGTGACACATCAGTTCCACTTGACGGGTGACGGGTTCCCGCGCGATGGGTCGCCGCTGCCACATTGAGTGATTGCCCTGACGGACTCCAGGGGCCGAGCTCGACGGGGTCCGAGAGACGCGTGGTCAGCGCTGATGTGCGGATGGGCCGGGGCGGCTCTGCCGAGGCGTCCTGGCAGGCACGCCGCGCCTGTGCCAGAAGGATGTCGGTCAGGATAGCTAACGTCTCGGGATTCGCCGGCAGTGATCCGCGCGACGTGACCCGACAGACTTCATCATCTGGCCAGGAAGGGCGTGACCGGGTGGATAACGGCGAGAAGAACGCACTGTTGACGTTCCTGGAGGCGCAACGTGCCAGCATTCTTGCGATCATTGACGGCCTCGACATCGAAGCCTTGACAACCGTCGTCCTGCCCTCGGGATGGACGCCGCTGGGTCTCCTGGAACACCTCGGCTACGCCGAGCGGCACTGGTTCCAGGAGATCGCCACCGGCTCCGCCGAGCCGCTGGCCTGGCCCGACGACGACCACATGCCACTAACCCCACGACTACCGTCCGTGGTCTTCGCGTTCTACCGCGCCTAGTGCGAGCGATCCAACGCCGTCCTTGCCTCTACGCCGCTGTCTGCGCCTGCCCGGGGGCGTCACCCAGGTCCGCTCGGAGAGGAGGCCACCGACCTGCGTCGCATCGTTCTCCACATGATCGAGGAGACCGCACGTCATGCGGGTCACCTCGACGTCGTGCGCGAGCTGATCGATGGAAAGACGGGGCTCGGGCCTCGATAGCTGCCTCCCCTCCACCGGCGCTGCGCGAGCGGCGACATCCTCAATTCGGCACGGTGCGGTATTCGCCGCCCAACCACCCGGGACGAACCTTGACGCTCGGTCGGCGGCAGATCCGGACGTTCGATCTTGGCCCCGGGGGAAGCTGACAGGCATCTCCGAAGCCAGACAACACCGAGCAGGCCCCACCTGCCGCATCCACGCCTGTCGACACGCTAGACCAAGTCCACAGCCAGCCCGCGGGTCATGACGGCCGCCCGCCAAACTGCCAGTTGTGCACCTCGATGTCGGCGTACCGGTCCGGGGTCAGCACTGCGCGCGCCTTGTCCGGATCCGGCGCCCGGACAAGCACCGCCGTACCCAGCCAGGTGGCGCCGTCGTCGGACAACAGCGGCCCGTACGCGATCAGCTCGTCCCGGTCAGGCGGCACCGCGAGGTCGGCGGCCTGACCCGCGCCGAGGCCGAGCACCAGGTACCGGTTACCACCGGTCCGGCCTCCGGGGAAGTCCCACATGGTGCGGCCGAGCGCGTTGCGCCACCGGCGCAGCAGCACGTCCCGGTACACGCCGGCCTGATAGTTGGGCTCGTCGAAAGCGAACACGCGCGCGGCGGCGGGGTCGGGCAGGTCGACGATGTGCACGCTGCCGGTGGGCGTGTCACCGTCGCCGGCAAGAGTCGGGCCGCGAGCGATCATTTGTCTCGAGTACCGGTCCATGTAGGACCAATGCTCTTCCAGCAGCTCGTCGCGCAACGCCACCGAGCTGGGCCGGTCGCGGTGGTAGCAGAAAAATTCCATGCCCCAAAGTCTGACCTCCATGCCAGACACCGACGCGGACGGGGACCACCCGGCCCTGTCACTGTCCCGGCAAGTTCGCAATATGTCTGATTGATCCAGGGGTGGGGCGGTCGACGCTCACGACCGGCGGCCATGAGCGGACGCCATCGGACCGCTGGTATCCATCCTCGAAAACCTGCTCGGGCTGCGGCACGGTGAAAACCAAGCTGGCCCTGTCCGAGCGCACCTACCACTGCGACGCGTGCGGCCTGGTCCTCGACCGGGACCTCAATGCCGCACGCAACCTCGCCGCCCTCGCGGCCGAGTACGACACCGCCGGGAGTGGCCCGGTGGCAGGACGTGGAGCCGACCGTAAGACCCGTCCCGGCGGGCAGGTGGCCGTGAAACGTCAACCCGGCACGGCGCCCGCCGGTCAGACCGGGACCGTCCCACCGCAAGGCGGGACTACCGATCGTGTGCTCGCCAAAGCGCGCTGAAAGACATCCCAGGAGCTTGAATGTCAAGCAGCAGCCTCGCCGAGGTGGTGGGACCAGGCGGTCGCCTCGTTGTATGGGGTGCCGGTTTTGAGGCATCCGTGCAGGATGCCGACGAGCCGGTTGGCGAGCTGGCGCAGTGCGGCGTTGTAGCTGGCGCCGCGGGCGCGTTGCCGGTCGTAGTAGGCGCGGGCGCCCGGCGAGGCTTTCAACGCGGAGAACGCCTGGGTCATCAGGGCGTCGATGAGCCGGTCGTTGTGCACGAACCGGGCGGCGACGGTCTTCTTCTTGCCCGATGCGCGGGTGATCGGGCTGGTAGCGGCGTAGTTCTTGCGGGCCTTGGCCGAGGCGTAGCGGCCGTGGTCGTCGCCGAACTCTGCGAGCATCCGGGCGCCGAGGACGGCACCCAGTCCAGGCTGGGACAGGATGGTCTCAGCGTCCGGGTGCCGGCCAAAATGGGCCTCGACCTGCCCTTGCAGGGCCTTGACCTGCTCGTTGAGGGTGACCAGCAGCGCGACCAGAGCGCGCACGGACGCGGCGTAGGCGGCAGTGACCACGGCCGGCTGGCCGAGGTGCTCGGCGCGCAGAACGGCCTGGATCGCCGTGGCCTTGGCAGCGATGTCGCGGCGGCGGGCCCGTTTGAGGGCCGCGCTGATCTGCGCCAGGCTCAGCTTCGCCGCGCTCGCCGGGTCGGGTGCCTTCGCGAGCAGTTCCAGGGTGTCGGCGGCGTCGAGGTCCTCGAAGGCGGCCAACGCGGCGGGGAAGTACTCCCGCAACGCGTGCCGCAGCCGC
>NZ_QGGF01000778.1 GCF_003857015.1 Micromonospora globispora
CCGGGGAGCCCGCCCTCGCCGTCGAGTACGCCGAACGCGCCGCCGAACTCGCCCGGGTCCTTCTCGGTGGTCTCGGGGGCGGCCCAGCGGGCGAGGGCGGCGTGCCGCTCGGCCAGCTCGGCCTTGCTCACCCCGGCGTACGCGGCCTCCCGCATCAACGGGGTGGCGAAGGCATACCCGGTGCGGGTGCGGTGCAGCATCCGCCGTTGCAGCAGCTCCTCCACGGCCCGGTCCAGCTCGACCGCGACCACCGCCGCCGGCCGCCCGTCCCGCCCGGCGCGCTGATCCCGGAGCGCCTCCATGGCGCCGGTCGGCACGGTGTCGCCGACCACCGCCGCGTCCCGCAGCACCGAGCGGGCGTCGGGCGGCAACGCGTCGATGCGGGCCGCCAGCACGGCGGCCAGGTCCCGGGAGAGCAGTCGGCTGCCCAGCGAACCGGGCACCAGCCGCCAGCTGCCGGGGTCGGTGCGGCCCGCGCCCGCGGTGAGCGCGCCCCGCTCCATCAGCAGGGTGACCAGCTCGGCCAGGTAGAACGGGTTGCCCTGGGCGGTGGCGAGCAGCCGGTCCGCGTCGGCCTGCGGCAGCTTCCCGCCGCCGAGGTAGCTGGTGAGCAGCCGGGACGCGTCGGCACCGCGCAGCGGGGGCAGCGCGTGCACCTCGGCGTCCGCGACCCGGGTCAGCGCGCCGGCGGTACGCACGAGCTCGGGGCGGCCGAGCAGCAGCACCAGCACCGGGCCGCTGAGCCGGGAGAGGCTCAGCCCGAGCGCGTTGATGGTCTCGGCGGTGGCGTCGTGCAGGTCGTCCACCACGATCACCATCGGCGCCTCGACGGCGAGCGCGCTGAGCAGGTCCGCGACCGCGTTCGGCACCGCCTCGGCGTCCGGCGGCGGTGCGGCGGGGTTCCACTCGCCGTTCTCGGCGGGGCTGGGCAGTTCCGCGTACCCGAGCAGCGCCAGCAGCTGGTCGGTGGCGAGCGGCGGCAGGTCGCCGGGCAGCCGCGCGAGCCGCTGACCGAGCCGCCGCAGCCGCTCCTCCACCGCCGGCCGGGTCAGCGCGGTGGCGGCGTCGTTGGGCAGGCCGACCGCGGCCCGGACCAGGTCGGCCAGGGGCGCGAGCCGGCGTCGTTCGCCGAACGCGGCACAGCGCACCGAGAGCACCCGGGCGCCGGTGTGCGCGGCGTACCGGCCGGGGCCGACGTCGTAGCCGGCGGCGAGGCGTTCCACCTCGGCGGCGAACCGGGACTTGCCGATTCCCGCCTCGGCGGTCATCAACAGCACCCGGGGCTCGCCGCGGTCGATCACCTCGGCGAGCCGGCCGGCCACCCGACCGATCTCGGTCTCCCGGCCCACGTACGGCGCCTCGTCGCCGAGGCCGGACCGGGTGCCCGGCGCGTCCAGGAGGCCGAGCAGCTCGTACGCCTCGACCGGCTCGCGCTTGCCCTTGAGCCGCAGTGGCCGCAGCGCCCGCCAGGAGGCGACGTGCCGGGTCGCGGCCGAGGTCCGGGCGCCCGCGTAGACGGCGCCGACGGCGGCCGCGTCGGCGAGCCGGGCGGCGGTGTTGACCGTGTCGCCGATGACCGTGTACTCGATGGCGGCCTGGATGCCGGCGATCACGTCGCCGGTGTTCAGCCCGACCCGCAGCCCGAGCGGGGCACCACCGCCACGCTCGTCGTCGAGCACCCGGCGGACCGCCCGCTGCATGGACAGCGCCGCCCGGACCGCCCGCTCGGCGTCGTCCTCGTGCGCAACCGGCGCACCGAAGACGGCCATGATGCCGTCGCCGGTGAGCTTGTCGACGTGCCCGCCGAAGGTCTTGACCGCGCCGGCGAGGGCGGCGAGCACCCGGTCGGTGACCGCACCGACCCGTTCCGGGTCGAGGTCCTCGGACCAGGAGGTGAAGTCGGAGAGGTCACCGAAGAGCACGGTGACCACCCGCCGCTCGGCGGCGGGCAGCGTCGCGGCGGCCGGCAGCGCCGCACCGCAGTTGTGGCAGAACCGCGCGCCGGGTACGGCGACCGTTCCGCACACCGGGCAGGTCACGGCTGCTCCACCCCGAGGTATTCCAGCTGCGCGCGGACCGACCACTCGGCGGCCCACCAGAGCGACCGGTCGACGTCCGCGTAGACCCGCTCGACCACCTCGGGGGCGGTGGTGGCGCCCGCGGCGACCGCCTCCCGGACCTGGTCGAGCCGGGCCCGGCGGTGGGCGAGGTAGAACTCGGCGGCCGCACCGCAGTCGGCCAGCGCCGGGCCGTGTCCGGGCAGCGCCGGGATCCCCCGGTACGTGGAGAGCAGCTCCAGGCTCGACAGGTAGTCACCGAGGTGGCCGTCGGGGTGGGCGACCACGGTCGTGCCCCGGCCCAGGATGGTGTCGCCGGTGAGGACCACCCGCTCGTCGCCCTGCTCGACCAGGAAGCAGACCGAGTCGGCGGTGTGGCCGGGGGTGGGCAGCAGGCGGATCTCCAGACCGAGGCCGCCGAAGTGCTCGCCGGGGCCGGTCAGCGGCTCCCCGCCGATGGTGTGCGCCCGGTCGGCGGCGAGGACGTGCGCGCCGCCCAGCAGCTCGCTCAGTCGCGGCGCGCCCTCGGTGTGGTCGGAGTGCCCGTGGGTGATCAGCACGACGCCCACCGGCCCGTGGCCCGCGATCGCGGCCAGATGCGCCTCGTCGGCCGGCCCGGGGTCGATCACCACGGCCGGCTCACCGGGAGCCGCCCGCAGCACCCAGGTGTTGGTGCCGTCGAGCGTCATCGGGCCCGGGTTCGGCGCCCTCAGCAGCGTCACCCAGCCCGGCAGCTCGTCGGCCAGAGCACCCGCCGCACCCGTCACACGCCCGCCCATGGCAGCGATCGTACGACCCCCTCCGCCACTCCCCGCGATCTTGCAGTTTCGGCACGAGGTATGTCCCCTTGCGGGCCATCTGTCGGCACGACAACCGCAAGATCGCGGGTACGGAGCGTCAGGCGACCTCGACGATGACCTCGACCTCGACGGGGGCGTCGAGGGGCAGCTCGGCGACGCCGACGGCGCTGCGCGCGTGCCGGCCGGCCTCACCGAAGACCTCCCCGAACAGGTCGGAGGCGCCGTTGATGACGCCGGGCTGACCGGTGAAGCCGGACGCGCTGGCCACGAAGCCGGTCACCTTGACGATCTTGACCACGTTCTCCAGGCCGACCAGCGAGTCGATCGCGGCGAGGGCGTTCAGCGCGCACCGCTGCGCCAGGTCCTTGGCCTGCTCGGCGGAGACGCCGTTGCCGACCTTGCCGGTGGCGAGCAGCTTGCCCTCCGCCATCGGCAGCTGACCGGAGACGTAGACGTGCTGGCCCGACTGGACGGCCGGCACGTAGCTGGCCACCGGCGGCACCACCTCGGGCAGGGTCAGGCCGAGTTCCGCGAGCTTGGCGTGCGGTCCGTTGCTCATGCCGGTCACGCCTTCGGGCGCTTCAGGTAGGCGACGAGCTGCTCCGGGTTCGGGCCGGGAACCACGGAGACCAGCTCCCAGCCGTCCTCGCCCCAGTTGTCGAGGATCTGCTTGGTCGCATGGACCAGCAACGGGACGGTGGCGTATTCCCACTTCTGCATCGCGTGAAGGCTGCTTCCTACTAGATGCTCATCACTGAGCGATTCGGATAATTCGCTCTCCGCTCGGCCAGGGCCGGGCTGGAGTCCTGGACCGGCAGTCTGGTCCGGTGGCGATCGGTCCTGTCCCGCAGGATCTGCCTCACCACGCGATGCGAGGTGCGCAGGGCGATGTCGGGATCGCCTGCTCGCTGCAGGATGTTGATCGCCGCGTTCACGTCAGCCTGCCACACCACCCCGCACGAGGTGCAGTGAAGCCGGTCCCCGTTGCGTCGGCCGAGCCGACCGCAGCGGTGACAGGCTTGTGAGGTGTAGGCCGGAGATGGATCTGCGGAGGAAGTCGACATCAGGCACTACTCCCTTGCCTGGCATGGACTTCGGTCAGGCACAGCCTACGGTTCGTCAGGTCGACCGGGGCGCGGGACGCTGCTCGGGCGTCGCGGGCTCCTCGCCGCACGGACCCTCGTGGTCGTACCGCTGGGGGCAGCGGCCACGGCCGGGCAGCAGCAGGTCGCAGAAGACGCGGTGCCGGTTGTTCTGGTCGTCGGCGGTGGACACGGTGGTCTCGCCGGCGTCGAGCTCCCGGAGGAAACCCAGCGAGATCGCCACCGTGGCGGCCAGCGCGGTGGCCGTCGCCAGGTCGGGGACCCGGACCGGCAGGTGGATGACGTACCCCGACTCCTCCTCGTCCCGGCCTCGGTCGGCGGGGCGGATCATCGTACGGATCACCTCAGTCGACTCCGGGAAGCGGTGGTACGGCCGCTCGTTGACGGGGTCGATGCCGTCGGAGCCGGGCCGCCCGGCCCGGTCGTCGGGTGGGAACTGCCCCCGGGGGACGTTCTCCGCGTCGCGCATCCGCCGCCTCCGGGCGTTCCGTCGTACCTGGTCACCGTCGCCACCATCCGGCTCGGACTGCCGCCGCCGGTCCGCCGCAGCGACGAAGGTAGAACCGATTCCGGAGCCGGACAACGAAGCGCGCACGCCGGTTCGCGTCGAGTCACATATGCGACAGATGACTCGTCCACAATCCGATCGCGGCGCCCCGCGCCGCTTGGCGGCAGCGTGCCGGGAGACCCCGGGGGCGACGCGGGGCTGGCAAGTCGGCCGCTGAACGCTACCCTTCCGTCGGACGGGCGACCCACGCTCGCCCGCCATGCTCGATCACGCGTCGATCGCCTGGGGCGGCGACGGCGCACGCACTCCGGGGGAAGACATGACCCAACCGCCCATGGGTGGCGCCAGCGGATCGCCCGGCGGCCCGTACCGCGAGGGGCCGCCGCTCGGCGGCGCACCCAACCCCGCGTCCTACCCGCCGCCGAACCCCGGGGCCTACC
>NZ_QGGF01000571.1 GCF_003857015.1 Micromonospora globispora
GTCGGGCGCGGGTGCTCGGGGGTGGTCGTCCGCCGACGCCCGTTGCGCCGCGCCGGCCGCGCGTCCGGCCCGGCCGGGGTCAGCGGTACGTCGTACCGGCCGTTGACCGGTGCGCCGTTGCGGGGCTCCTCGGCGGCGCTCACGACCGCTCCCGAACGGCCGAGCGGACCTGTCGGATCCCGTCCAGCACCAGCTGTTCCGCCGCGGCGAGCTGGTCCCGGGTCACCACCACGCCACCGTGGTGAGCGCGGATGAAGTCGTCGAAGGCGGCGGCCGTCGAGCGGGGCGTGAAGTTGTACTCCCGCTCCAGTCTGGTGGTGTCCACCACTCGACCGTGCACGAAGAGGTCGACCTGGTCCAACCCGTACCGGCCGAAGCCCAGATTGCGGGCGACCGCGGCGGCGCCGGAGAGGCCCGGCTCCAGCACCGGCAGGGCGACCCGGCCGGCCCGGCGGATGGCCTGGGACAGGGAGAGCACCCCGGGGCCGGCGACGTTGTACGTCCCCGGGTGGTCCTCGGCGACCGACCGGTGCAGCACCTCGAGCGCGTCGTCGAAGTGGACGAACTGCAGCCGGGGATCGCGACCGAAGACCGTGGGGACCACCGGCTGGGAGAAGTACCGGGTCAGCGTGGTGTCCGCCATGGACCCGATGAACGGAGCGAAGCGCAGCACGGTGGCGGTGACGTCGGGCCGGCGCCGGCGGAAACCGCGGACGTACCCCTCGATGTCGAGGATGTCGCGGCCGAAACCACCGCGCGGCACCTCGCGCGGCTCGGTCTCCTCGGTGAAGACCGCCGGGTCACGGAACGACGCGCCGTAGGCGGCGGTCGAGGAGCGGACCACGAGCTTGCGCAGCCGGGGCGCCCGCTGGCAGGCGGCGAGCAGCTGCATGGTGCCGATGACGTTCTGTTCCTTCATCGCCGCCCGGCCGCCGTGCTGCGGGTCGGGGGCGCTGACCAGCGCGAGGTGCACCAGGGCGTCGACGTCGAGGTCGGCGAGGAGGCCGCCGAGCGAGTCGAGGTCGAGCCGGATCCGTTCGACCCCGTCGAGGAGGTCGGTGAGCTCCGGGTTGGGGGTCGACGGGTCGACGCCGATGACCCGTTCGATCCGGGGGTCGGCGGCGAGCCGGGCGGCGACGTGCGCGCCGAGGTAGCGGCCGACGCCGGTCACGACGACGACCCCCGGAGCACCTGTGGTGCCACCGGGGGTCATGTCGTGCGCCTTGCCGGGCAGGTGGGATCGAGCCGGGACGTCCGCGGCAGGATCACCTGAGCCTCCGAGGGTCGACAGTTGGCAGGTGGTGCCGGATGCCGGGCCGAGGCCCGGCCCCGGTCACTTGCCGAGACGGCGACGCTGGACGCGGGTCTTGCGCAGCAGCTTGCGGTGCTTCTTCTTAGCCATGCGCTTGCGGCGCTTCTTGACCACCGAGCCCATACGACAGCCTTTCGATGCAACGTGCGGGGCGGACCGGGTGACACCACCTCGGGTGGCGTCGTGCCCGCTTGCGGACAACGGACCGGACCAGCGTGGTGGGCAGGGCGCACCGAGGTGCGGTCACGGTCGGGGTCCAGCGTAGCCGGAGTGCGTCAGCAGGACCAACGCGCCCCCGTCGATGCCCGTTACGTCGCACTCGGCGGCGCGGCGGGTGGTGCCTCAGGCGGTTTCCTGAAACGCGCCCCGGAGGTACTCGTGCACCGCGTGTTCGGGCACGCGGAACGACCGGCCGACCCGCACCGCGGTCAGCTCACCGCTGTGCACGAGACGGTAGACCGTCATCTTCGACACCCGCATGACCGTCGCCACCTCCGCGACGGTCAGGAACCTGACATCCGACAGCCGACCGTCGGACTGCGACCCGGCCATGGCTCACCGACCCATTCCCATGCCCGGCGCGTGCCGTCCGGACGGGATGCTTCCGTCACGGCGAGCAACGCGCGTGTTACCAGTACGGTAGCGGGGCCGTTGTGACCGGCGCGATCCCTTCCTGCAACTGATCATGCTGGGGCCGGCGTTTCCACCGTGTTGACCTGGCGCTTTCCTCCCCGATGAGCGCGGCGTCCGGTTGCCCGGCACGGCTCACTCGGCGCGCAGCGCCACCACGGGGTCGAGCCGGCCGGCCCGCTGGGCCGGGACCACCCCGAAGACGATCCCGACCGCCGCCGAGACCCCGAACGCGAGCGCCAGCGACCACCAGGTGATCGCCGCCGGGATCGGCGAGACCGCGTCGACCAGCAGCGCGGTGCCCACGCCGAGCGCCATCCCGGTCAACCCGCCGATGGAGGTGAGCAGCACCGCCTCCAGCAGGAACTGCACGCCGATGTCCCGGGGCCGGGCGCCGACCGCCTTGCGCAGGCCGATCTCCCGGGTCCGTTCCCGCACCGAGACCAGCATGATGTTCGAGACACCCACGCCGCCGACCAGCAGGGAGATGCCGGCGATTGCGGCCAGCACCCCGGTGAGCACGCCGAGGATGTCCCCGAGCACGCCGAGGATCTGCTGCTGGGTGACCGCGCTGAACTCGGTGTCCGGGTGCCGTCGGGACAGCTCGGCGACGATCCGGTCGCCCAGCTCGCCGATCCGCTCCCGATCCGGTGCCTTGACCGCTATGCCGTCCACCCGCTGGGTGCCCCAGAGCCGTTGCGCCGCGGTGACCGGTACGTGCACCTCGTCGTCCCGGTCCACGCCGAGGCTCTGCCCGAGCGGCGCGAAGACGCCGATCACCCGGAACCGGACGCCGGCGAGGGCGACCTGCTGACCGAGCGGATCGCGATCGGGGAAGAGCGCCTCCGCCACCGACGCGCCGAGCACCGCCACCCGCCGGCTGGTGTCCACATCGGCCCCGGTGAGGTAGCGACCCCGGGCCAGCGAGCGGGTGAAGACCGTCGGGGTGGTCTCGAGTACGCCCTGGACGGTGGTGAAGTCGGACCGGTTGCCGGCCCGGGCGGTGGCGCCGGAGGCGACGGTGACCGCCACCCGGCTCGGGTCGCCGACCACCCGCGAGACGGCGTCCACGTCCTTCAGGGTCAGTGGGGAGACCACCGGCGCGTTGCCCACGTCGATCTTGCCCGGGACCACCAGGAGCAGGTTCGAGCCGAGCCCCTCGACCTGCTGCTCCACCTTCTGCTTGGTGCCGGTGCCGATGGCCACCAGCACCACCACCGACGCGACCCCGATGATCACGCCGAGCATGGTCAGCGCGCTGCGCATCCGGTTGGCCCGCAGCGCGTCCAGCGCCACCCGCCAGGCCTCGGCGACCCTCATGCCGCGCCTCCGGAGGGTTCCCGGCCGGCGCGGTCCGAGCTGCCGATTCCGTCGGTGCCGGTCCCGTGCGGAAGGCGTCCGGTGGCTCCGGCGCCGGAGCCACCGGACGGGCGCCCCGGGCCGCTTCCGGACGCGGATCGGGGCTCCGCGCTGGGAGCGGGGCTCAGTGTCTCAGGTCGGTCGCCGGGCCCGGACAGCGGTCGATCATGGAACGCGATCGCCTCCGCCCGGGTGTCGGAGCGGACCACGCCGTCCCGCACCGCGATCTGCCGGCGGGCCCGGGCGGCCACGTCGTGGTCGTGGGTGACCATCACCAGGGCCACGCCGGACTCCGCGTTCAACTGCTCCAGCAGGGCCAGCACCGCCTCCCCGGTCACGCTGTCCAGGTTGCCGGTCGGCTCGTCGGCGAGCAGCACCGCCGGGTCGGTGACCAGGGCCCGGGCGATCGCCACCCGCTGCTGCTCGCCGCCGGAGAGCTGGTTGGGCCGGTGGTTCAGCCGGTGTCCGAGCCCCACCCGGCCGAGCATCGCCGCCGCCCGCTCCCGCCGCTGCCGGGCGCCGATCCCCCGGTACACCAGCGGCAGCGCCACGTTGTCCACCGCCGAGGTACGCGGCAGCAGGTGGAACGCCTGGAAGACGAAGCCGATGGTCTCGTTGCGCAGCGTCGCCAGGTCGGGAGCGGAGAGGCTCGCCACGTCCCGGCCACCGATGACCAGCCGGCCGCCGGTCGGCCGGTCCAGCCCGCCGAGCAGGTGCATCAGGGTGGACTTCCCGGAGCCGGAGGGCCCCACCACGGCGACGTACTCGCCGGGGTCGATGGTCAGCGACACGCCGCGCAGCGCGGGCACGGACACCCCGTCGAGCTGGTACGTCCGGGACACGTCCACGGCCTCGATCGCCGGTACCCCGGCGGGCAGGCTCGCGGTCACCCGAGTTCCTGGCCGTCGCGGACCTGGTCGGCGCCGCGCACCACCACCCGGTCACCGGCCTGCACGCCGCTGAGGATCTGCACCAGGTCCTGACCCTGCACGCCCACGGTGACCGGCACCTGGTCCGCCTTACCGTCCCGGACCACCCAGACGGCGTCCCGCCCGTCGGCGGAGAAGACCGCCGAGGCGGGGACGGTGACCGCGTCGGCCGCCTCGCGTACCCGGAGGTGGACCACGGCGTTCATGCCGGGGCGGGGGATGGGGGCGGCCTCCCCCTCGCCGAGGCGGCCGGCGCCGAGGGCCAGCCGCACCCGGTAGGTCACCCCGCCGCGGGCCGAGGTGGTGGGCAGCACGTCCACCGAGCGCACCCGGGCGTCGTACGTCGCGCCGGTCACCGCGTCCAACTCGACCGAGCCGGCCAGCCCCGCCCGGACCAGCAGCACGTCGGTCTCGTCGACCTCGGCGAGCAGGCCCAGCGCGCCGGTGTCCACGATGGTCAGCACGGGCGTACCGGCGCTGACCCGGCCACCGGCCGGCACCGCGTCGTCCACGCCGGGCGGCGGGCCGCCCTGGACGGGCGCGAGCGCCGAGGAGTCGATCCCGGCCGGTCCGCCGCCGGCCGCCCCCAGCAGCCCGGCCAGATCCGTCGGAGCGGCGGTACGGGTGCCGCCGGGC
>NZ_QGGF01000463.1 GCF_003857015.1 Micromonospora globispora
CCGGCCCGCCGAAGTTCGGTGACGGCCCGCTCACTGTCCGTGCGGGTTCCGACGAATCGCCCAATCCCGGCGTCGGGGTGGGTCCGGACAGCCCCTCGTCGGCCGGCGGCCGGACCACGTCCCGCTGCTCGGGCAGCGGCGGGGTGAAGACCGTGCGATCCAGCCGCAGCACCTCGGGCGCCGGGTCGACGGCCCGCACGCCGGGCCGGACGGCCAGCCCGCGCAGCGCCTCGGGCGTGGACCGGACCACCGCCGCGTACACGCAGGCGCAGCCGGCCCGGTACGCCGCCGCCTCCGCGGCCGAGACCTGCCCGCCGGTGTCGTACACCCGACGCAACTCGGGGTCGGCGGCGCCGCTCGGGGCGGCGGCGCGCCCGCGGTAGTCGGCGGCCTCCCGGTCCTTGCGCGCGGCTACCTCCCCCATCCCGGCGACCACGTCGTCGGGTACCTGGATCGCGGCGATCCGGACGATCTCGGTCTGCCGGCCGGGCCGCGGTACCCGGGCGATCACCGCCGAGACCGGCACCCCGCCGAGCGCCGACGCGAGCCGCTGCGGGGTCAGGTACGCCGAGAAGGAGACCAGGGCCCAGGTGCCCTCGCCGGCCGCCGCCGGCGAGCCGGCCGTCAGCCGGGCCAGTTCCTCGGCGGAGGCGCGCAGGTAGGCCGCGATGGGGTCACCGGTCGCCACGCCGACCCGGGTCACCTCGCCCACCGTGCGGTCCCCCACCGGCTCCCGCCGGCCCACCCACACGGTGGCCAGCAGGACCGCCGCCGCGCCGAGCAGCGCGGCCCAGGTGAGCAGCCCCGACCTCGACCGCCCGCGGCGCTGCCCGGCCGGGCGCGGCGGTTCATCGGCGGACACGGTGGCAGGTCCCCTCGTCGGAGGTCGGTGGGTCGGCGCGATGATCAGTCGCGGAGGATCTCCAGCGCGCGCGCCAGGTCGTCAGGGTAGTCGCTGACGAAGCTGACCTCCTCGCCCGTGCCGGGGTGCAGGAAGCTCAGCGAACGAGCGTGCAGCCACTGCCGGCTCAGCCCCAGCCGCGCCGACAGGGTGGGATCGGCGCCGTAGGTGAGGTCGCCCACGCACGGGTGCCGCAGGGTGGAGAAGTGCACCCGGATCTGGTGAGTGCGCCCGGTCTCCAGCCGGACGTCGAGCAGGCTCGCCGCCGGGAACGCCTCGAGGGTGTCGTAGTGGGTGATGCTCGGCTTGCCGCCGGAGACCACCGCCCAGCGGTAGTCGTGGTGCGGGTGCCGGTCGATCGGCGCGTCGATGGTGCCGCGCAGCGGATCGGGGTGGCCCTGCACCACGGCGTGGTAGCGCTTCTCCACCTCGCGGTACTTGAAGGCCCGCTTCAACGCGCTGTACGCGTGCTCGCTCTTGGCCACCACCATGATCCCGGTGGTGCCCACGTCGAGCCGGTGTACGACGCCCTGCCGCTCGGCGGCGCCGCTGGTGGAGATCCGGTGGCCGATGGCGGCCAGCCCGCCGATCACCGTCGGGCCGGTCCAGCCGGGGCTGGGGTGGGCGGCGACGCCGACCGGCTTGTCCACCACCACGATGTCGTCGTCGGCGTAGACCACCCGGAGCCCGGGCACCGCCTGCGGGACGACGGTCGGCGGGGCGACCGGCGCGGGCAGGGTCACCTCCAGCCAGGAGCCGGCCTTGACCTTGTACGAGTTGGCGCGGACCACGCCGTCCACCAGCGCGTCACCGGCGTCGATCAGCGCCGCCGCCGCGGTCCGGGACAGCCCGAAGAGCCGGGACACCGCCTGGTCCAGCCGCATCCCGTCGAGACCGTCGGGCACCGGCAGGGAACGGTGGTCGCCGCCGGCGGCGAAGACGGAGGTCATGCCCGCCCCCGCTGCTCGCTGCCGGTGGCCGCCTCGTCGGCGACCTCGGCGGTGCCGTCCGGCTCGGCGTCGGCGGCCCGGCGACCGTCGCGCTGCCGGCCGGTCAACTCCAGCAACACGGCCAGCGTCACGCCGCAGACCAGCGCGCTGTCGGCCAGGTTGAACACCGGCCAGACCTGCCCGTACGGGTCGAAGAGGCTGACCATGTCCACCACGTGCCCGACGAAGTGGCCGGGCGCCCGGAAGATCCGGTCGGTCAGGTTGCCGAGCGCCCCGCCCAGCACCAGACCGAGGGAGATGGCCCAGGGCAGCGACCGCAGCCGCAGCGCCATCCAGGCGATCCAGCCGATCACGCCGATGGTGATCAGCGGGAAGACCCAGGTGTGGCCGGAGCCGATGCTCCAGGCCGCCCCGCTGTTGCGGGTCAGGGTGAAGTAGATGGTGCCGCCGAGCAGGGACACCGGCCCCCGACCGGAAAGCGTCGACAGCGCGAGCTGCTTGGTGAGCAGGTCGGCCAGGAGGGCGACCAGGGCGACGCCGAGGAGGACCCCGACCGCCCTGCGTCGGGGCGTACCGCCGCCCGACTCAGCGGTGCCGGATCCGGCGGGCCGTGCTGCGGTCATCTGCTCCCCATCGACGCTCTCGGCGGTGATCCCTCACCGTCTCCACTGACCGCCGGGGAGCGGACCTCAGCGCCGCTCCTCCAGCTGCTTGCAGGTCACGCAGAGGGTGGCCGACGGGAAGGCGGCGAGGCGCTCCACCGGAATCGGGTTCCCGCATCGCTCGCACCAGCCGTAACCACCCTCGTCGAGCCGCTCCAGGGCCCGCTCGACCTGCGTGATCCGCTCCTTGATGCTGTTGGCGAGTGAGATCTCCTGCTCCCGCTCGAACGTCTTCGTCCCGGTGTCGGCCTGGTCGTCCCCGGCCGAGTCGGTCAGCCGGTCGCGCTGCAGCTCGGTGATCTCGCTCAGCGTCTGATCGTACTCGGCGCGCAACTCGTCGCGCCGCGCCGCCAGCGCCGCCCGGATCTTCTCGGTCTCCGCCGCGCTGCGGGTGGCCTTCGCCACCGGCTTGCGGCCGGCGGTCCTGGTGTCGGCTGGCTTCGCCATCGTCAGCTCCCTCAGCCGCGGTACGCGGCGGTCAGCGGTGCCTGAGCAGGGGTCGCCGGCCTGGCGTCCCCCATGTACAAAACGGGCGCGCGGCGAGAGGGCCGCGCACTCCGGAGGGTGGCAAGAATACGGAACGTACAGGCGTCCGACAACGTGCCGCACCGTCGCGCCGTATTTCAACCTCGAATGCCCACCAATCGGGCAGAGGGAACGCTAGCAGATTATTCGTCCCGGTCCTCGCCGTACTCGCCAAACCATCGGGCCAGCCGACCCCGCCGGCTCACCGCCCGCAGCCGCCGCTCCACCTCGTCCCGCACCTCCGCGGTGGCCACGATGAGCAGGCTGTCCCCGACCTTCAACCGGGTGTCCCGCCCGGGTACGAAACCCGCCCCGTCCCGCAGGACCAGGGTCACCGACGCGCCCACCGGCAACCGCAGCTCGTCCACGTGCACCCCGCCGAGCCGGGAGCCCGGCGGCACCTCGACCTGGAGCAGGTCCGCTCGCATCCGTTCCAGCGGCGCCGTCTCCACCCGGATCTCCGCCGGCTCGGCCGGGGCGGTCACCCGGAGCCGGCGGGCGGCCGGCGCGAGGGTCCCCGCCTGCAGCAGCGTGAAGATCACCACCAGCACGAAGACCGCGTCGAAGAGCCGGTCCGCCCCCGGCACCCGCTCCGACAACGGGATGGTGGCCAGCACGATCGGCACCGCCCCGCGCAGCCCGGCCCAGGACAGGAACGCCTGCTCGCGCAGGTTGAACCGGAACGGCAGCGCGGCGACCGCCACCGACAGCGGCCGGGCGGCCAGCACCAGGGCCAGGCCGGCGACCACCGCGGGCAGCACCGCGGCGTCCAGCCGGCTCGGCGAGACCAGGAGCCCGAGCAGCACGAAGAGGCCGATCTGGGCCAGCCAGGCCAGCCCGTCGGCGAAGCCGAGGATGGCCTGCCGGTGCGGCAGCCGGGCGTTGCCGAGCAGCACACCGGCCACGTACACGGCGAGGAAGCCGGAGGCGTGCAGCACCGCGCCGGCGGCGTACGCGAGCACGGTGAAGCCGACCACCGCGATCGGATAGAGGCCGGCCGAGGGCAGGGCGGCCCGGCGCAGCGCGTACCGGCCGGTGATCCCGGCCGCCACCCCGACCGCGGCACCGACGCCCAGTTCGTACCCGACCAGCAGGACCTCGTACCACCAGGGGTGGCCGGCCGGGGCGCCCCGGGACAGCAGCACCACCAGGATCACCACCGGGGCGTCGTTCATGCCCGACTCGGCCTCCAGCGTGGCGACCAGCCGGGGTGGCAGGCGCAGCCGGCGCAGGGTGGCGAAGACGGCGGCCGCGTCGGTGGAGGAGAGCACCGCGCCGTAGAGCAGCGCCAGCCGCCAGTCCAGGCCGAGCAGCAGATGCACCGCGAGCCCGACGACCACGATGCTGACCAGCACGCCGAGCGTGGAGAGGGCGGCGGCCAGGCCGAGCACCGGACGCAGCGTGCTCCACCGGGCGCTCAGCCCACCCTCGGCGATGATCACGATCAGCGCGCAGAAGCCGAGGATCCGGGTCAGCTCGACGTCGTCGAACCGGATACCCAGTCCCGCCTCGCCGATCGCCACGCCGAGCGCGAGGTAGACGAGGAGACTCGGCACCCCGAGGCGGGTGGAAAAGCGCACCGCGCCCACCGCCACCAGCAGCACGGATGCGCCGAGCAGCAGCGCGAGATCGAGCTCGGGGGTCATCTGCGGCCGGCCCGAGCGGTCCTCACTCGGCCGATCCGTCGCGCAGTCGACGAAGCACGTCCGGCAGCTCCGGGGCCGGACGCTCGACCAGGAAGAGCTTGTCCCGGCTGGCCGCGCCGGTGCGCAGCGAGACCGCGGCCGGGCGCACGCCCAGCGCGTCGGCCAGGGCGCGGC
>NZ_QGGF01000448.1 GCF_003857015.1 Micromonospora globispora
GGCCACGCCCGTCGTCACGGACCTCGACCCGGTCCGGCTCCACCCGGATCACGCACCGCCGGGCCCCGCTGTGCCGGACCACGTTGGTCACTCCCTCCCGTACCGTCCAGCCGAAGAGTTCGTCCCGCTCCACCGGCAGCTCCGGCAACGTCTCCGGCAGCTCCGCGGCGATGCCCGCCGCGGCCAGCGCGGAGCGGGCGCCGGCCAGCTCGCCGGCCAGGCCGATTCCCCGGTACGCCGCGACGGTGCCCCGCACGTCGGCGAGGGCCTGCCGGGCCAGCCGCTCCACGTCGGCGATCTCGGTGGCCGCCCGGATCGGGTCCCGCTCCAGCAGCCGCCCGGCCAGCTCGGCCTTCACCGCGACGACGGTCAGCGAGTGGCCGAGGATGTCGTGCAGGTCCCGCGCGGTACGCGCCCGCTCCTCCGCCACCGCCAGGCGGCGGATCTCCTGCTGGGCGGCCTGGAGTTCGCTGTTGCGCTGGGTCAGCCGGGTCACCCCGAACATGGCGAAGGAGGCGAGCAGCACCGCGAAGACCACCGTGCCCTCCGCCTCCCAGCCGGGCACCAGCGCGGCGGTCACGGGCGGCGTCAGCGCGGCGAGGGCGACCACCACCAGCGCCTGTCGCGACGGCAGCAGGAACACCCCGGCGGCGGCGACGAAGACCAGGGTGGTCAACCAGTCGCCGCCGGTACCCGGGATACCGGCCAGCCCGAGGCCGAGCAGGAGCGCCACCGCCGCCCATGCCCGGCCCAGCGGGATGCCCGCGTGTGCCAGGCGCCGGCCGCGCGCCCACTGGAAGACGAACACGTAGCAGACGCCGAAGGCGACCAGGGTCCCCGCGCCGACCACCCGCCGCCACGGCTCGGGCTGGTGCAGGGCGGCGAGCAGCGGGATGTTGAGGAAGAAGAGCCAGACCGCGGCGAGCAACCAGCCGGTGACCCGCCAGTGGCGGGTCGCCAGATAGTTCCGGTCCCACGGAAGCTGCATCGTGAACACGCTAAACCTCCGCCGCCCGTTCAGACCCGGGCGGTGTCACGGCGGAACAACCGGGCCGCGCCGAGGCCGAACGCCGCCGTCCAGGCGGCCACGTTGGCCAGCGCGCCGAGGTCGAACCCGTCCCCGGTCAGCGGGGCCCGGGCGAGCTGGCCGACGCCGTACACCGGGGTGAACCGGGCGATCTCCCGGAACACGTCGGGCAGCATCTCGAGCGGGACGAAGAGACCGCCGAGCATGGCCAGGATCGCCAGGATCGGGCCCATGAACTGCATGACGTTCTCGGCCGGGGCCAGGTAGCCGACGAAGAGGCCGAACGCCGCGAAGACCAGCGAACCGAGCCAGGCGGCCAGTCCAGCCAGCAGCCAGACGTGGACCGGCACCCGTACGCCGGCGGCCGCCCCGACGGCGAACTCGACGAGGACGCCGAGCAGCCCCAGCACCATCGCGGTGGCCACCTTCGTCGCCACGTACGCGGCGGGCCGGAGCGGGGTGAGCCGGAGCTGCCGACTCCAGCCCAGCGCCCGTTCGGTGGCCACCGCGGCCCCGGCGCTGGTGGTGGCGACCATGGCGGCGTAGACCGCGAGGCTGATCATGATCCAGGCGGTGACGGGGCGGCCGTTCGGCAGGTCGTCACCGCGCTGCGGCAGTCCGAAGAGGAGGAAGAAGACCGCCGGCATGACCAGGGTGAACATCAGCGTTCGACGGTTGCGCAGCAGGCGACGGATCTCGATGGCCAGCACGGCGGTGGAGAACCCACCCAGGGCCGGCGGCCGCCGGTCGGCGCGGCGCGCGGGTGCGGTGGTGGCGGGCGAGGTGGCGACGGTCATCTCAGGCTCCGATGGTCTCGGCGGTCAGGCTGTCGGTGGTCAGGGCGAGGAAGGCGTCCTCGAGGTTGCGGGAGGTGATCTCGACGTCCCGGGCGGCGGTGCGGGTGAGCAGGTGCCGGGCGACCGCGTCCGAGTCGTCGGTACGCACCAGCACACCGTCGCCGCGCACCTCCACCGCCCGTACGCCGGGCAGCGCGGCCAGCGCGGCCTGGTCGGCCCCGGGGAGGGTGGCCCGGACGACCCGCCCGGCGGCCAGGTTCTTGATCTCGGCGGTGGTGCCGTCGGCGACCACTCGCCCCTGCCGCACCAGCACGATCCGGTCCGCGTACGCGTCGGCCTCGTCGAGGTAGTGGGTGGCGAAGAGGATGGTCCGGCCGGCCCGGGCGTCGGCCCGGATGGCCTGCCAGAAGTCGCGCCGCCCCTCGACGTCCATCCCGGTGGTCGGCTCGTCCAGCACCATCAGGTCGGGGTCCGAGAGGAGGGCCAGGGCGAAGCGGAGCCGCTGCTGCTGCCCGCCCGAGCAGCGGCCGACCGGGCGGTCGGCGATGTCGGCGATGCCGGCCCGCGCCAGTACCTCGGCGACCGGGCGGGTGCGGGCGTGGAAGTGGGCGGTCATTCGTACCGTCTCGGCGACCGTGAGGTCCTTGAGCAGGCCGCCGGTCTGCATCACGGCGGCAACCAGGCCGTGCCGGACGGCGTCGGCGGGGGTGCCGCCGAAGATGCGGACGGTGCCGGCGTCCGGGCGGGCCAGCCCGAGCAGCATGTCCACCGTGGTGGTCTTGCCGGCGCCGTTGGGGCCGAGGAAGGCCACCACCTCGCCGGGCGCGATCCGGAGGCTGAGCCCGTCGACGGCGGTCACCGGGCCGAAGGTCTTGGTGAGTCCGGCCAGCTCGACGGCCGGTGCGCTGTGGGTCATGACCATGATGCTCCGGCGCGGGAATGCCGGGCTCCCGGAGCGCGCGTCACCTTCCGACCGTGACATTTGTCAGTCGTCGTCCCCGGGCGGCCCGCCGCGCCGCCCGGGGACCGGCCGTCAGTGCGGCGCGTCCGCCGACTCGCGGGCCTGACGCGGCAGCAGGAACGCGGCGCCGAAGGTGAGCGCGAGCAGCCCGATCTCCGCCCAGAGGGTGAGCCGGACCGCCGGCCCGGGGCCGTCCGGGAACTCCGCGAAGAACACCGTGCCGAGCAGGGCGACGCCGAGCGCCCCGCCGAGTTGCTGCACGGCGGTGAGAGTGCCGGAGGCCGAGCCGGTCTCGGCCTCCTCCACTCCGGACAGCACGATGTCGAAGAACGGTGCCATCACCAGGCCCATGCCGAAGCCGACCGGCAGCAGCGCGGGCACGAGCTGCCACGCGGTGAGCTCCCCGTCGACCAGGCGGAGGGTGAGCAGCATCCCGGCGACGCCGACGACCACCACGGCAAGGCCGACGTGGATCAGCGTCCGGCCGAGGCGGCGGGCCAGGCCGGCCCCGGCGACCACGAAGGCGAGCACCATCCCGATCGCCTGCGGCATGCCGGCCAGACCGGCCCGCAGCGGCGACCAGCCCAGGCCGAGCTGCAGGTAGAGGCTGAACACCAGGGAGAAGCCGGTCAGCCCGGTGAAGAAGGCCAGCCCGGCGACCAGTCCGCCGGTGAACGCCCGGCGGCGGAACAGCGAGGGCACCACCAGCGGGTCCTTCCCGGCCCGCTGCCGGCGCACCTCGTACCGGCCGAACGCCGCGAAGACCAGCACCGCCGCGGCCATCATGGCGTACGTCCAGGTCGGCCAGCCCTGCTCGCGTCCCTGGACCAGCGGGTAGACCAGAAGCAGCGCGCCCACCGCGCCCAGCCCGACGCCGGGCAGGTCGAGTCGGGAGGCGTGGGCCGGGCGGGACTCGGGCAGGAAGCGCAGCGCACCGGCGGTGGCGAGCAGACCGAGCGGCAGGTTGATCAGGAAGATCGCCCGCCAGCCGGTGCCCCACAGGTCGGCGTCGACCAGCCAGCCGGCCAGGATCGGACCGCCGACGGCGGCGATGCCCATCACCGGCCCGAACGCGCCGAACGCCGCGGCCAGCTGCTGCGGCGGGAAGACCTCCTTGATGATGCCCAGCCCCTGCGGCAGGAGCACCGCGCCGAAGAGTCCCTGGGCGACCCGGGCGGCGATCAGCATGCCCGGCGAGGTGGCCACCGCGCAGACCGCCGAGGCGGCGGTGAAGCCGAGGACGCCGATGAGGAACATCCGGCGCCGCCCGTACAGGTCGCCGAGGCGTCCGCCGGTGATCAGGCCGACGGCCATCGCCAGGGTGTATCCAGCGCCGAGCCACTGGATCAGGCTGGCCGAGCCGCCGAGTTCGGCGCGGATGGCCGGACCGGCCAGGTTGGTGATCAGGACGTCGAGGAGGTCCATGACCTCCGCGGTGAGGATGACGGCGAGGGCGAGCCAGCGCCAGCGGTGGCCGGTGGCCTCGAGTGGCGCCGAGCGGGTCTCCCCCGTGGCGAGCTGGGACATTGATGACCTCCAGAGCTAGCGAACACCGTTCGTTTACGAACACCGTTCTATCAACGAACGACGTTCGTGGCAAGTACCATGTTCGGTGTCCCCGACCCGGAGGTCGCCCGTGACCGAGCACCCCGCCCCGCCCTGGCGCACCCGCGCCCGCAGCCGGACCGCCCGTCAGCCGTTGAGCCAGGAGGCGGTCGTCGACGCGGCCCTCGCCGTGATCAAGCAGGAGGGGCTGGGCGGGCTGAGCATGCGGCGGGTCGCCCAGGAGCTGGGCACCGGGCCCGCCTCCCTCTACGCCCACGTCTCCGCCAAGGAGGAGCTGCTCGAACTGCTCGTCGACCGGGTCAGCGCGGAGATCACCGTCCCGGAGCCGGATCCGCAGCGGTGGGCGGAGCAGATCCGCGACGTGGCCCGGCAGGCGTACCGGATCTACGCCAGCCACAGCGACCTGGCGCTGGCGTCGCTGGCCCGGATCCCGACCGGCCCGAACGCGCTCCGGGTGACCGAGGCGATGCTCGCCATCCTGCTCGCCGGGGGCGTGCCGCCGCAGGCGGCGACGTGGTTCCTCGACCGGCTCTTCCTCTACATCGCCGGGGACGCCTACGAGGGCGCGCTCTACGCGGAGAAGGTGCGCGCCTCCGGGCAGGACATGCGGACGTACTGGGATCGGCTGCTCGGGCAGCTGCGGACGTACATCCTGAGCCTGCCGGAGCGGTCGTACCCCAGCATCCGCGCCCACGTGGACGAGATGCTCACCGGCGACGGGGACGAACGGTTCGAGTTCGGGCTGGACCTGATGATCCGCGGCGTCGCCGACCACATCCCGCCGCGCTGACCGGCCGACCCGGGGGGTTGCCGACGGACCAGCCGGGTAAGCGGCGGTCCCACCGCCGACATCGGGGAGGCAACCGTCATGGCCAGCGCGCCCACCGCACGGGTCGACACGATCGTGCTGATCCACGGCCTCTGGATGACCCCGCGCAGCTGGGAACGCTGGGTCGACCGCTACGCCGCCAAGGGCTTCCGGGTGCTCGCCCCGGCCTGGCCCGGGATGGAGGCCGAGGTCGAGGCGCTGCGGGAGGACCCGACGCCGATCGCCCAACAGCGGGTCACCGACGTCGTGGACCACTACGAGGGGATCATCCGCGCGCTGCCCCGGCCGCCCATCGTGATGGGACACTCGTTCGGCGGGCTCTTCACCCAGCTCCTGCTCGACCGCGGGCTCGGCGCCGCCGGGGTCGGCATCCACCCGGCCCAGATCAAAGGGGTGCTCAAGCTGCCGTTCAGCACCCTGCGGTCCGGGTTCTCCATCCTGCGCAGTCCGGCCAACCGGCACCGCGCCATACCGTTCACCGCCGACGACTTCCACTACGCCTTCGGCAACAACCTGAGCCGGGCGGACTCCGACGCGGCCTGGGAGCGGTACGCCGTCCCCGCCGCGGGGCACCTTTTCTTCGAGGCCGCCTTCGCCAACCTGGACCCGAACGCGGCCACGAAGGTGGACACGCACCGGTCCGATCGGGCGCCGCTGCTGCTGCTCGCCGGGGGCGCCGACCACGTGGTGCCGCCCTCGGTGGTCTCGGCCAACGCTCAGCTCTACCGGCCCTCCCGGGCGGTCACCGCGTACCACGAGTTTCCCGGCCGGTCGCACTTCGTCGGCGGTGAGCCGGGCTGGGAGCAGGAAGCCGACTACGCGTTGGACTGGGCGGTCGAGATGGCGAATACGATGTCGCCCACCGTGGTCTCCGAAGCGCCCCGCCGGTGAGGCCGGACGGCCCTGGCATGGTGGGTCATCACCGGGGTATGACGGACCTATGAGGGCGAGCTTCCGGCTTGGCCGGATCGCGGGTGTACCCGTCGGAGTCAACTGGAGCGTCCTGGTCATCTTCCTGCTGATCGCCTGGGCGCTGTCGGCCAGTCTGTTTCCGCGCAGTTACCCCGGCCGTCCCGGCTGGGAGTACGTGGCGGCCGGGCTGAGCGCCGCGGTGGTCTTCTTCCTCGGCCTGCTCGCCCACGAGGTGTCCCACTCGGTGGTCGCCAAGCGCAACGGGATCGAGGTGGGGGGCATCACGCTCTGGCTCTTCGGCGGGGTGTCGGAGCTGAAGGGGGAGGCGAAGGACCCGGGTGCCGAGCTCCGCATCGCCGGAATCGGCCCCCTGGTGAGCCTGCTGATCGGGTTCTTCTTCGGCGGCATCGCGGTGGTGATCGCGCTGGCCGGCGGGAGCGGACTGCTGCTCGGCGCGCTGTCCTGGCTGGCCGGCATCAACATCCTGCTGGCCATCTTCAACGTGCTGCCGGCCGCCCCGCTGGACGGCGGTCGGCTGCTGCGCGCGGCGGTGTGGAAGGCGACCGGCGACCGGACCAAGGCGTCGGTGGTGGCGGCCCGGGCCGGCTGGGGTCTCGGTGCCCTGCTGATCGCCTTCGGACTCTGGCGGTTCCTGTCCGGCGCCGCGCTCGGCGGGCTCTGGCTGGCCCTGATCGGCTGGTTCCTGATCGGCGCGGCCGGCATGGAGGAGCGGCAGGCCCGGATGGGCGGCGCGCTGCGCGGGGTGCGGGTCGCCGACGTGATGACGCCGCAGCCGCAGACCGCCTCCGGGGAGCTGACCGTCGCCGACTTCGTCGACCACTACCTCTTCGCGTACCGGCACTCGGCGCTGCCGCTGACCGAGGAGGGCCGGCCCGTCGGGTTGGTCACCCTCGACCGGGTCCGCGGCATCCCCGCCGACCAGCGCGCATCGACCACCCTGGCGCAGGTGGCCTGCCGGTCCGACGAGCTGGTGCTCGCCTCCCCGGACGAGCCGCTCAACGACCTGCTCCCCCGGCTGAGCGAGTGCGCCGACGGCCGGGCGCTGGTGGTGACCGACCAGCGGCTGGTCGGGATCATCTCACCGAGCGACATCAGCCGCGCGGTGCAGCGCGGCAGCCTGCGCGATCAGATGACCACCGGCCGGCACTGACCCGCCGGGCCTCAGTCCCGGGGGAAGTACCGGTCCAGCGGCTCGGTACGGAACTTCCCGGCCGGGTCGAGATCGCGCAGCAGGGCGAGGAAGTCGGCATGCCGGGGCCAGGCGGCGGCCACCGCCGCCGGGGCCAGGCCGAAGACCTTGCCCCAGTGCGGTCGCGGGCTGAACGGCGCCAACCGCTCCTCCACCTCGGCGACCACCGGGGTCACCGCCGACTCGTCGCCGATCCAGGTGAAGTGGATGGCGAGGCTGTCCCGGTCGTGGTTCGGGCTCAGCCAGAGCCGGTCCGCGGCGATGGTCCGCAGCTCGCAGATCTGCAGCACCGCCGCGATCCGCTCCGCCACCGGGTCCAGCGCGGCCAGCGCGTCGGCGGCCACGTCGCGCGCCACGTGGTACTCCGACTGGAGCTCGTCCCCGCTGCTCGGGGTGAAGCCGAGCCGGAAGTGCGGCAGCCGCTCGTGCCACGGCCCGGGCAAACCGCGCTGCGGGGTGCAGTTCTCCGCCGGCATGCCGGGCACCGGATGCCGGTCCGCTTCGGCCGCCGTCGTACCCAGCCAGTCCGCCGGGGGCGGCGGCTGGTCGGCGCGCTGCTTGCGCCACACCTGGTCGATCCGCCCGGAGCGCCAGTCGGTGAAGCCGCTGACGCTGTACGCCGAGGCGAAGGCGACGTCGAGGGCGTCCCGGGGCAGGCCGAGCCGGACGTGCTGCCGGACGTCGAAGGTGGGCACCACGTCGAGGGTGATCCGGGTGACCACGCCGAGCGCGCCGAGGTTGACCACCATCCCGGCGAACCGGTCGTCGGTGCGGTCCACGGTGAGCAGGTCACCGTCGGCGGTCACCAGTTCCAGGGCGGCGACCGACGTGGCCAGGTTGCCGTTGCCGTCGCCCGAGCCGTGGGTGCCGGTGGCGACCGCGCCGGCGACCGAGATGTGCGGCAGGGAGGCCAGGTTGGCCAGCGCGTACCCCTGGGCGTGCAGGCCGGTGGCGATGTCCCCGTAGCGCAGGCCGGCGGAGACGGTCACCGTGCCGCGCTCCCGGTCCAGGCCGACGGTGGGCGGCAGCCCGGCCAGCGAGACCAGGTCGCCGGTGGTGTCGCCGAGCCGGTTGAAGGAGTGCCCGCTGCCGACAGCGCGGATCCGGTCGGCCCCGGCGACCAGCCGGCGCAGCTCGTCCACGCTGGACGGCTCGTGCCGCCGGCGGGCCGCGTAGCGGATGTTGCCGGCCCAGTTCCGGCCGGCGCCGTCATCGGCGGGCAGGCGTGGTGCTGGGCCGCGGCGATCAGCGGGGGCGGCGAGGTGGGCGGGAGCTTCGGTCACGGGGTGGCCTTCCGATCGGTGCGCGACTCGTCGGCGAGCGCGGCACAGAGCAGGTCCAGCGCGGCGTCGACCTGCAGCGTGCTGTACCCGCGCAGCCCGACCGGCAGTCCGGCGGCCCGGGCCTGCTCGATCTCCGACCGGGCGGCCTGCCGCTCCGGCACGCCGCCCTGGGCCAGCGCCTTCCGGCCGCGCCGCACCAGCTCGTCGACCCGCTCGATCCGGTAGCCGCGCAGCCCCTCGGTGAACTCGAAGTCGGTGCCGCCGAGCCGGGTGGCCAGCGGCGTACGGGCGTCGGTGAAGCGATCGCCGGCGAACCGGGCCAGCGCCGCGGCCACCTCGTCGGGCGTCTCCCGGACCTGGTCGAGATCGACCAGGTCGATGGCGGCCCGACCGTCGAGCGGGTGCCGGGCGGTGACCTTCGGGCCGGGTGGCATCCCGGCGGCCGGCACGCCGAGCAGCCGCGGCGATCCGAGGCGCGCGCCCGGCCGGGGCTCGTCGTCGAGCGCCAGCGCGTCGAACTGCTCCCAGCGGTAGGTCCCGCGCAGGCCGGGCCGCCGGACGTCGAGCCCCTCCGGGCCGATCACGAAGCGGAACGGCCGCAGCGCCCCGACCAGGACGGCCGCGCCGAGGACGATCGCGCCCAGGGCGACCAGCATGGGCAACAGCCGCCCGGGGTGGGACAAAGCCAGCACGACCACCCCGCCGAGCATGCAGAAGATCGCCAGCGGCAGCGAACTCCGGTTCCTGTGCAGCTCCACGTCCTACCCCCGTTCGCGCGAGCGTCCGGGTGCATCATCCGCCCGCCGGTCAAGGCCGGGCACCGGTCGATCGGGCACGGTTGCGGTGGGCGTTCCCGGGGAACCCTAGGCCGATGAGCAGCTACCGCGATCCGACGCTCCGCGGCGACGTGTACCCCTCGGAGGAGGAGATCGACCCGACCGGGATCGGCCTGGACCAGGGTGAGGGCTCGTTCCCGTACCGGACCGCTCCGGTGCCGGGGCCCACGCCGGAGCCGGAGCCGGACCCCGTCCCGCACCCCGGTCCCCCGCCGCGGACGGCCGGCGGGGTGGCGTACTCGATCGTGACCCGCCACCTCGACGGGTCGACCGAGGTCGTCACGGACCTGGACGGGGACGGGATCGCCGACGTGGTCCACTTCGACCTGGACGGCGACGGCGTACCGGACATCATCTACTTGGACAGCGACCGCGACGGCCGGCTCGACACGGTGCTGCGCGACCTGGGTCGAACACACTGACGCGGGCGACGGCAGCTCGCCCCCGCGCTGCGTCAAAGTTGCCGCATGACCTCGGCGGCCACCAGCTCCAGGTGGTCCAGGTCGGCCAGGTCGAGGACCTGGAGGTAGATCCGCTGGCTGCCGATCTCGGCGTACCGGCCGATCTTGTCGACGACCTCGGCGGACGTGCCGGCGAGCCCGTTCTCCCGCAGCTCGGCCGGCTCCCGGCCGATCGCGGCGGCCCGCCGGGCCACCTCCGCCTCGTCCCGCCCGCAGCAGAGCACCAGGGCGTTGGACCAGACCAGCTCGTTCGGGTCGCGACCAATCCCGTCGCACGCGGCGCGGACCCGCTCGAACTGGCCCACCGAGTCCTCGACCGAGGCGAACGGCAGGTTGAACTCGTCGGCGTAGCGGGCGGCGAGGCGCGGGGTGCGCTTCTGGCCCATGCCGCCGAGCAGGATCGGCGGACACGGATCCTGCACCGGCTTGGGCAGCGCCGGCGAGTCCTTCACCTGGTAGTACTTCCCGAGGAAGTCGAAGCTCTTGCCGACCGGCGTCTCCCACAGCCCGGTGATGACGGCGAGCTGCTCCTCCAGCCGGTCGAAGCGCTCTCCCAGCACCGGGAACGGGATGCCGTACGCGGTGTGCTCCTCGGCGTACCAGCCGGTGCCGATACCGAGCTCGACCCGGCCGCCGCTCATCTGGTCGATCTGAGCGACGGTGATGGCCAGCGGGCCGGGCAGCCGGAAGGTGGCCGCAGTCATCAGAGTGCCGAGCCGGATCCGGGCGGTGTCCCGGGCCAGACCGGCGAGGGTGGTCCAGGCGTCGGTCGGTCCCGGCTCCCCGCTCACCGAGCCCATCTTCAGGTAGTGGTCGGAGCGGAAGAACGCGCCGAAGCCCGTCTCCTCCGCACAACGGGCCACGGCGAGCAGCTGGTCGTAGCTGGCGCCCTGCTGGGGTTCGGTGAAGATCCGCAGTTCCATGCCCCGAGCATATTGAGTTGAAATGCCGACCACGGCGACTGGCCATATTCCTTGACAGGCATATGCCTGTAGGAGCATATTGTGGTGGTGTCCGTCGACGCCTTCGCCGTACTGGCCGAGCCGACCCGGCGCCGCATCCTCGAACGGCTATGCCGCACCGAGAGCAGCGTCGGTGACCTGGTGGACGCGCTGGGCATGAGCCAACCGGCCGTCTCCAAGCACCTCAAGGTGCTCCGCGAGGCCGGTTTCGTCAGCTACCGCACGGCCGCGCAGCAGCGCATCTACCGGATCAACGTACGCCCGCTGCAGGCCGTGGACGACTGGCTCACGCCGTACCGGCGACTGTGGACGGAACACCTCGACGCCCTGGAGCGCCATCTCGACAGTCAGGAGTGACGATGGACCGCGACAGCTTCCGCCCCGGCCCGCTGGCCGAGGTCTCCCGCGTACCAGCCGACGGCGAGTGGGACCTGATGTTCGTCCGGGATCTGCGGCACCCGCCGGAGAAGGTCTGGGCCGCCCTCACCGAGCCGGACCAGCTCGCCCAGTGGGCACCCTTCCTCGCCAGCCGGGACCTCGGCGCGCCGGGTGACGCCACGCTCAGCACGGTCAACGGCGACGAGACGTTCGACCAGCCGGCGACGGTGCTCCGCGCCGAGCGCCCGACCCTGCTGGAGTACACCTGGGGCGACGGCCTGCTGCGCTGGGAACTCACCCCGTCGGGCAGCGGCACCCGGCTGACCCTGCGGCACCGGGTGGAGAAGCCCGACCTCGCCCCGATGATGGCGGCCGGTTGGCACCTCTGCCTGGACGTCGCCGGCCACCTGCTCGACGGCGACCCGGTCGGCCCGATCCGCGGCGCGGAGGCGATGGACTTCGGCTGGACCGAGCTGCGCGACGCGTACGCCGAGCGCCTGGACGGCGAGCCGCCGGCGCGCTGACGTCAGGCGGGGCGCGGGGCCGGCGCGTCGGGCAGGGTGATCGCGGTGGCGGCCTTCCGGATCGGCTCGGTCACCCGCCGGATCATGGTCTCCCGGCCGGGCAGGTGCGGCATCATCCGCAGCATCAGCGTCTGGAACCGGATCTGGGCGGCCGAGCGCAGCACCATCCCCTTGAGGTTGCGCTCGGCCAGCCGCTGATTCACCTCGACAAACGGGCGCATCCGCCGCTCGTAGTCGGCGAACCCGGCAGCCGGATCCCCACCCGCCGCGGCGAGCGAGGTGGCCAGCACGTACGCCCCGACCAGGCTCAGGCTGGTGCCCTGCCCGGACGCCGGCGACGGCCCGTACCCGGCGTCCCCGACCAGGCCGATCCGGCCGGTCGACCAGTGGTCCATCCGCACCTGGCTGATCGAGTCGAGGTAGAAGTCCGGCGCCTCCCACATCGCGTCGAGCAGTCGCGGCACCCGCCAGCCCACCCCGCCGAACGCGGCCGCCAGCAGCGCCTTCTGCCCGGCGACGTCCCGGTGGTCGGGGCCGCGTTCCGGCGAGGGGAAGAGGAAGAGCGCCTTGGCATCAGCGGCCCCGGCCGTCCGGTAGACGCCGACGGTGCGACCCGGAGCCGGGTGCATCAGCTCGGTCCGGTCCTCGCCGAACTCGCCCCGCACGCTGAAGATCGAGATGTGGTGCCCCAGCGGGCGCAGGTACGCCGACTCGGGACCGAAGGCCAGCCGGCGTACCGTCGAGTGCAGCCCGTCCGCGCCGATGACCAGGTCGAACGTCCGGCCCGGGCCCCGCTCGAAGCGCACCTCCACCCCGTCGGCGGTCGGGGTCATCGCGGCGATCGAGTCGTCGAAGAGGTACTCCACGTCGCGGGTGGCGTCGGCGAGGATGCGGGCCAGGTCGCCGCGCATGAGCTCGGCGTCGTCGCCCTCCCGGCCACCGAAGAGCTGGGCGTCCATGGTGGCGAGCTGGGCGCCGGACGAGTTGACGAGGCGGGCCAGCCGCATCCCGGTGTCGCGCCGGCGGACCTCGTCCCGCAGGCCCATCCGGTCGATCACGTCCAGGGCCGCACCCCGAATGTCCACCTTGTAGCCCCCCTCGCGCAGCGCCGGGGCGCGCTCGACGACGGTCGGACGGAAGCCGTAGCGGCGCAGCCACCAGGCCAGCGCGGGGCCGGCGACGCTCGCGCCGGAGATCAGGACGGTTCTCATGACAGCGACTGTACAAACGTTTTAGACATTTGTGCAAGACGCTTGTTCCAGCGATCGGTTAGGCTGCCGCCCATGGGGAATCGGGAAGACCTGCTCGCCGGCGCCAAGCGCTGCCTGATGGAGAAGGGCTATTCGGGCACCACCGCCCGGGACATCGCCGCCGCCTCCGGCACCAGCCTGGCCGCCATCGGCTACCACTTCCGCACCACGAAGGCGCTGCTCCAGCAGGCGCTCATCGACGCCATGGCGGAGTGGGGCGAGGAGCTGCAACGCGCCCTGTCGGTGGACGCCGGGGCGGACGCCACGCCGGAGCAGCGGTTCGAGGCGGCCTGGACGAGGGTCATCGAGTCCTTCGCCCGGCTGCGCCCGCTCTGGGCCATCCAGTTCGAGCTGATCGCCCAGATGGACCGGACCCCCGAGCTGCGGGAGGCGTTCGCCACCGCGAACGAGCAGGCCCGGTTGGGGCTGGCCGAGATCTTCCACCATCTTGATCCGGGCGCCGACCGAACGCAGGCGCTGCGGCTCGGGTCCTTCTACCAGGCGCTGCTCGGCGGCGTCGCGGCCCAGTGGCTGGTCGACCCGGACCGGGCGCCGTCCGCGCGCGACCTCACCCGGGCACTGCGTACGGTCGCCGCCGAGTTCACCACCTGACCGCCCGCCGGTCACGGCGGCGGCCGCGGGTCAGCCGAGCTGCGGGACGACCTCGCGGGCGAAGAGTCGCATCGGCGCCAGGTCGGTCGGCTCGTGGAAGTAGAGCATGAAGTACTCGATGCCGGCCTCGACCAGCCGGCCGAAGACCTCGACCAGCTCGGCGGGGGTGCCGACCGCGCTGCCCGCGGCCACCTCGGCCCGGCTGCGTCCCCGCAGGTGCGGTGCCAGTCGGGCGGTCACCTCCGCGTCGGTGCCGCCGGTGAAGACCGAGAAGGATGCGGTGTTCAGGATGCTGCCGGGGTCGCGGCCGACGTCGGCGCAGTGCCGGGCCAGCACCTCCAGCTTGTGCCGGTAGAAGGCCGGGTCGGTGTGGTCGGTGAGGTTGCAGGCGTCCGCGTACCGGGCCACGGTCTTCAACGTGCGCTTCTCCCCGCTGCCGCCGATCATCAGCGGGATGTGCGGGCGCTGCACACCGGTCGGCACGTTCTGCGCACCGCGCACCCAGTGGTACCGGCCGTCGACCGTGGCGACCGGCTCGCGCAGCATCGCGGTGACCACCCGGGCCGCCTCGTCCAGCCGGGTCATCCGCTCTCCCGTCGACGGGTACGGCTGGTCGAAGCCGTACGCGTCGTACTCGCGCTGGTCCCAGCCGGCACCGAGACCGAGGAAGGCCCGCCCGCCGCTCGCCACGTCGAGGGTGGCGGCCATCTTCGCCAGCAGCGCCGGGTTGCGGAAGCTGTTGCAGGTGACGATCTGGCCGAGCCGGACCCGGCTGGTCTCCCGGGCGATTGCCGCCAGGCTGGTCCAGCACTCGAAGGTGGTCTCCGGCTCACCGCTGACGGCGTGCACGTGGTCGTAGAGCCAGACCGAGTCGTAGCCGAGCTCGTCGGCCTCCCGGGCCATTCCGACCATCGCCTCGAACTGGTCCACCGGGTCGGTGAGGTGGGTGAGATCCGACCGCCAGCCCTGGGGCAGCACCACGCCCCACCGGATCCTGCCCACGTCGCCCCACTCCCCCCGTCGCCGCAGGTCATCGTACGGGAGGGGCCACCGAGCCCCGGCGGGTCCGGATATCTGGCAGCGTCGCTCTCCGCGCGGCCGGATCGGCGGCCGGCTCGGCGGGCGTCAGGCCACGCGGCGTCGTGCGGGCGGCCGCTCCGCCAGGATCGGCCCGGCGGTCCGACCCACGAAGGCGAAGGTCTCCCGGGCGGCGGAGGCCGCGTGCTCCAGTCCCTCCGGTGACCAGTCGCGACCGGCCACCGCGCTGCGGAAGGTCCGCCAGTCGCGGCCCGGTTCCATCCCGGTCCGGCGGAAGAACCGGGTCGCCGTGCCCGCCGGGAGGTCGAGGCGCTTCTCCACGACGGGGGCGATCACCCGTCCGCCGAGGGCGCTCCCGAGCAGGACGTACCGGCCGCCGACGGCCGCAGCCGCGGTGTCGAACCGCGGGCTGCCGCTCGCCTGTCTGCCCAGGCCGGCAAACGGCCCCTCGGGGTCGCCCCCCTCGGTGGCGGGCAGGGCCTCGAGATCGGCCCGGAGCAGATCGCTCGCCGCGCCGAGCTGGGCGTCGATCCCCAGGGTGGCCCAGTCCGCGGCCGCGAGCTGGCGCTCCAGCGGCTGCCAGGAGGCGAGCAGGGCGGACAGCACGCACACCAGGTCGGCCCGGGACCGGATCCGGCCGGGCAGGTCGAGCTGACGCTCCAGGGCGAGATGGTGGTCCCGGGTGCCGGTCCGGAGCGCGGCCAGCATCGGGCCGACCGGGTCGGGCGCGCCGGAGCGAAGCTGGTTGGGCATCGGGCAAGTATGCCCGCTGAGCTGGGCGGGAGCCGACGGGCCGGTCCACCGGTGGACCGGCCCGCGGCCGCGTCAGCTCACCCGCACGTACCGGCCGCCGCCGGCCTTGCGGAAGACCCCCCGCCGTACGCCCTCCCGGAGTCCGTTACGGAAGCGCAGCGGACCCCAGTACTTGCAGCCCAGCTTCTCGTACATCCGGAACACCACGCGGGCGATCTCGGCGATGCCCATCGGCGGGCGCTGCTTCACCCGGATCGTGCGGCGCGGCGGGATCAGCTCCTGGCCGGTGGCTGCGACGACCTGGCGCTCGAAGTCCCGGGTGACCCGCTCGGCCTCCTCGTCGTGGCCGTGCAGGAAGAGCCAGCGTGGACTCTCCGGCACGTTGCGGCGCACCAGCAGGATCGCGAAGCCCATCACGAACGCGAGCCCGAAGGCCAGCCGCCAGCCGATGTTCATCGGGAAGAGCGCCGTGTTGAGCAGGACCACCGAGGCGAGCGAGCCGAGGATCGTGCCGATCCAGTACGAGCCGCCGATGATCAGGTCCACGGCGCCGCGCACCCGGGCCGGGATCAGCTCGTCGACCGCCGAGTGGATCGCGGAGTATTCGCCGCCGACGCCGGCACCGGTGATGAACCGGCAGACGATGAACCAGATGACGTTCATCGAGAAGGCGGTCAGCACGCTGCCGAGCAGGAACACCCCGAGGGTGATCATGAAGAGCGTCTTGCGGCCGAGCCGGTCGGCCAGCCGTCCGAAGTAGAGGGCACCGAGGCAGGCGCCCACGATGTACGCCGAGCCGGCGGCGCCCACCTCGGTGGGACTCAGCTCCAGGCCGCTGCCCGGCTCGGTCAACCGGCCGCCGATCGCACCGACGATGGTCACGGCCAGGCCGTCCAGGATCCAGACGGTACCGAGACCAATGATGATCATCCAGTGCCACCGGGACCAGGGCAGGCGGTCCATCCGGGCCGGGATGTCCGTCTCGATGGTACGGAGCCTCGCCGTACCCGCTGCTGCTGTCTTTGCCACGTCGGCCTCCTCCGGCGTAGGTGCCAGGACGTGATGCAGATCACGTTCGTCGAATAACTTGCCCCACGGCAACCACCCGGAACCCACCTGCTCCGGAGCCGGCGAAGGGCCCGCCAGCCGGAGCTGACGGGCCCTTCCGTGGTGCCGTGGTTCAGGAGACCGGAACCGCGATGTTCACCGGCTCGCCGCATGCGGTCTGTTCGCGCAGTCGCGGGCGCGTTCGTCGACCGGGAGCGACCGCCACTCGGCGGGTGCGGTCTGGAACCACTGACACTGGCAGCGGGCGGCGTCGCCCCGCTTGCCGAAGATGGCCTGCAGGTCGTCCCAGCTCGCCTCGTTGGCGGGTACGACGGAGATCCGGGTGTCCGTCAGGGGGCTCGTACGCGCCATCGTTCAGTCGCGGCTCGTCGTCGTGGCCACGCAGACCTCGTTGCCCTCGGCGTCGGCCAGCACCCACCACGACGGCGCGTACTCGTCGGTCACCAGGCGACCGCCGGCGGCGAGCGCCGCCGCGATCCGCGCCTCGACCTGCTCGTACGGCACCCACAGGTCGAAGTGGATCCGGTTGCGCTGCGGTCGCGGCCCGTCCATCTGCTGGAACCAGATCAACGGTCCGCGGCCGCGCGGGTCGATCAGGTCCTCCTCGGGGCTGTCACCACGCTCCGTGTAGCCGAGCACGGCACGCCAGAACGGCAGGACCTCGGGGATGGCAACCGCGTCGATCGAGACCTGAACGTTCTGCACCGCGGACGGATCGGCGGGAAGGCCGAGCTCGCGGGCCGCCGCCGAGATCTGCCCGGCCAGGTCGACGTCCCGCTCAGTCAGCCCGTAGTAGTCGTCGGTGACGGTGATAAGGCGCACCAGCACGCCGCCGTACCGCAGGTCGACGCCGGGGTGGTGGTCGTCGAGGCCGGTGAGCTCGCTGATCGCCTGCACCAGCCGGGCGCCCGCCGCGAACGACCCGGTGCGGAAGTACGTGCAGGCACCCTCCCCCACCACTCGCCAGTCCTCGAGGCCCACGGTCTCGTGGAACTGCCGCGGCCTGATGCGCCCCGTCACGCCCGTCGCCACCTCAGCCATGTCACTCCCTTCCCCAGCCTGCGAGCGAGCCGCAGGCTCTGTCGCCGTCCGACTCTGGCCGGTCGAGTATCGCCCGGGTTCCCGACACCCTTTGTCGTGAATCTGAGCGAGTATGAGAACGTGCGTGCCTCGCGGATGGTGACCCTGCTGCTGCACCTTCAAGTCCGTGGCCAGGCCAGCGGCAGCGAGCTGGCCCGGCAGTTGGAGGTCAGCGAGCGCACGGTGCAGCGGGACGTCGAGGCGCTGGTGGCGGCCGGCGTACCGGTGCGCTCCACCCGGGGGCCGGCTGGTGGCTACCGCCTCGACGGCGGGTACCGCACCCGGCTGACCGGGGTCGGCCTGGACGAGGCCGGAGCGCTGGCGTTCCTCGGGCTCGCCGGCCCCGCCGAACAGCTCGGACTCGGCGACATGCTGGAAGGCGCCCGGATCAAGGTGTGGGCCAGCCTCACCGGCGAGGCCCGGCAGCGGGCCGGCCGTACCGCCGAGCGGTTCCACCTCGACCCGGTCCGCTGGTACGGCACACCCGAGCCGGTGCCCTGCCTCACCCAGCTCGCCGACGCGGTCTGGCGCGACCGCCGGGTACGCCTGGAGTATGTGCGCGACGGCCGCGCCGCCACCCGGGAGGTCGACCCGTTGGGACTCGTCCTCGCCGCCGGTGACTGGTATCTGGTGGCCCTGCGCGACCAGCAGCGGCGCACCTACCGGGTGTCCCGGGTGCGTTCGGTGGAACTGCTCGACGAGCCGGTCGTCCGCCCGGCCCAGTTCGATCTCGCCGAGACCTGGGCGGCGGCACGCCGAGAACTGGAGGACGAGGAGCAGACCTCGGTCGAGGTGACGCTACGCGTCGCTGCCCGGGCCCTGCCTCGGCTGCGGCGCCTGGTGCCCGTCCACGGGCAGGCCCGGTCCCCGTCACGGCGACGGGGGAGATCGAGGTGACGGTGCCCTTCGACAATGAGTTCTGGGCGGTGTCGGCGATCCTCAGCCTGGGTGCGGCCGTCGAGGTCCTCGGGCCGGCCTCGATGCGCCAGCGCGTGGCGGACGAAGTCCGCGGCGCCGCGGCCCACTACGCCGTTGACAGCCAGGGCCTGTGAGGTACGGCGGGCGGGTGGCGTAGCACCAGCAGAACGCCGCCAAAGGGCCGGTACCGGGCGGGCAGCGCCGCGCACATGCGCGTTGTAACGTGCGCTGCCATGACGTTGACGCCGGTGCTGGTCCCCACGCGGAAGCCGCCTGTGACGCGCCGTCGGCGTCTCCTGATCGTCGCGACGCTGGCTGCCGCGCTGTGCGCCGGGTATCTGTCGGCCATCATCAGCCATCGCCTCGATCACGGCAGCTCGTGGTGGCACGGGGCTGACGCGGAGTCGCGCACGGAAGGGCAGAGGACGGAGGTACGGTTCGCCTTCAATCCCGGAAGGCAGGTCACGTTCGGCGCCTCCATCCGCAATCCCGGTCCGTGGCCCGTCACGATCACCGACATCGCGGTCAATGACGGTCCTGCGGATCAGCACGTGTTCAAGATCGCCCGCCTGGCGGTGAACCATGCCGATGAGGCCACCGCCGTCGTGTTCGACCTGGCTGCGGCGGCACCGTTCCGGTCGAACAGGGTGGCGGCGGGCGCGGAGCTGCCGGTCTTCGTCACGATCACGATCCCGGACGTGGAGATGGCCCCCGGATCAGGGCTGTTCTTCGATGACCTCGCGGTCGACTACGAGGTACTCGGCCTGCCTCGTCACCAGCGGGTGCCGATGGGCTTCCGTTTGTTGGTCCACTCTGCAAACGGCTATGTCCCACGCTGACCGGCGACGATGCGCGGCGGCCGGTGGACGACAGTACCGCCAGGCCTGCTCTCAGTTCGCCCCGTCCACATCCCCTTGCTCGGCAAGCCCCAGGTGCCTGCTGCGGTGAGCTAGGAGATGTTGGTCCATCGGCACAGCGGCGGCGGACGCGCAGGTCCCCGCTCTTGGCGCGGTACGCGCCCGGTCCAGCAGCGCGCATGCCCGGGCCGTTTCGCGAGCCCGGTGAGAGTGTCGCGCCAGGAAGATTCCGTTCCGACGAGCAACCCTCGGAGCCGGACCAAGCGTGACTATCTCGCATCGGGGATAGGAGGCTTGGATGAGCGATCGCGATGCGACGTTCGCGGAGTACTTCGCGGCGAGGTCGGACGCGATGCGTGGCACCGCGTACCTGCTCTGCGGCGACTGGCACCGGGCGGAGGACCTGGTCCAGACCGCGTTCACGAAGCTCTACCTGGTCTGGAACCCGATTTCCCGGCACGAGGTGCTCGACGCCTACGTACGCCAGATCCTGATCCGGGCCTTCCTCGATGAGCGGCGCCGCGGCTGGTGGCGGCGAGAGCAAGTCGGCTGGGAAGACGCCGACCGGCCGACACCGCCCGACTCCCCGGAAGGCCGGTTGGTGATGCTCCAGGCGCCGCGCGCCTCCCAGCGGTACGACTCGCGACCGGCGCTCTCGGGCCTGGCTGGTTGCTGTTGCCACCTCTATAGCTCGAGTGTCCGCATGTTCACCAGCGCACCGGTCAGGCGAGAAAGGGGCGCCCACCGCCGCGAGGCCGAGCGGTGTCGCACAGCTGCCTGGGGAGGAATCCGTACCCGGCTGCCAGCGCCGGGCCGTGAGCCGCCCGGCTACATAGCTAGGATCTCCGATCGTCAGGTACGCGTGCCGCTCGTCGAGGACGCAAACCGACAGAATCGGCTCAATCCCGAGGAGAACTAGCGTGCGGCGTGGCGCGGTGGCGTTGTTACTGGTCGCGGCGATGGCCGGGTGCGAGTCGGCCAGGCCCGTAGAGGCACCGCTGTGGCACGCCCCAGCCGTCTCGCCCTCCGCCGCCTCATCCCCCGCAGCCGACGCGCCGCCGGTCAAAGCAACCGGCGCTCCGTCCGGCCTCCTGACCACGAGCGCGGGCACCGATCCCCAAGGAACCACCACGAGACTGACCGTTCAAGACATCAGAACGGGCCGGCCCACGTTCGCCGCGACCATGCCGGGCTGGCCCCTTCGCACGCGGTTGGCCAGGCAGTCCTTCAGCCCAGACTGGTCAATGGTGGTCTGGGACGACGCCTGTGAGGTGCGATTGGCGAAGCGGGCAGGTGACGGCAACTACCGGCAGGCGGCCACCTGGCGTCCGCCTGGCTGGAATTCGCGCGGCGACGGGCCGCTCTGCTACTCGGCGCCCAGGTTCTCGCGTGGACGGGTATGGCTGGTCGTCCGCCCCTCCAGCGGAGGCGAAGTTGGCAAAATTGTGTCCTTCGACCCTGCCGCCCGAGGATCCAAGCCGCGCGAAGAACATGCCGAGGCCTTGACGCTGGACGACAAAGGACGCAGCGCCACCAGTATGGACATCGCCATCGGCGGCAGGAAAGGGTCCACCGGCACGCTGGTGGCGAGCAAGCAGGCTTTGGTGAGCGCGGAGGTCCGACTCACCACCGACACGGACGCCACAACGATCTTCTACGTCTGCCGCGAGCGCTTGGACGACCGGACGCTACTCTGCCTCGCACAGGGCCCCGGCCAGATGTTTGGGGCGGTGGCGCTGCTGACCGCGAACCGGGCCGCGAGAACCGTCACGCTGCGGCAGGGGGTTCCCAAGGTCGAGGGCGGAATTCGGGACGCCTTCCTTGCGCCGGACCACAAGAGGGTGGCCCTCCAGACCAACGACGGGTGGTACCTCGCGGACCTCAGCAGCGGCCGGCAGCCGCAGAGGGTCTTTCCCCAGCTGGCCACCGAGGGTGCGGAAGTCCAGTTCTGGGCCTGAGGCCGGGCGCTCGGCCCAGCGGGCCAGCGAGATCCGACAGCGGCTGGCCGTGGGGTCGGCCTCCTCCGAAGGTTGCAGCGGCCGAGCCGGTGACCTGCGGTGGGCCAACAGGTGTGTCCTGTCACGGGGCTTGTTTGACCCTCGCGTCCCCCCACATGCTCGACGGAGGGGCAGTGGTCAATTGCTGGCGCCGGTAGCCTGCGGCGATGCCGGTTCCCCGTAGTCTCCGTGTGCGATTTGATGATCCGGCTTTTTGGCAGACGTTCTTCTTCGACGCGGAGGGCGTCACCCCGGTCCCGGATGTCGCCGTCGAGTTGCCCGTGGGTGGTGCCTGCCAGGTCGTGCTTGAGGTGAAGGGCCGGTACGACTCCTACGAGCTCGGTATCCGCACCCCGACGTCGGACGGCATTCGCAGCGCCGGCTGGGACGACATGGCCCACTGGCACCCGTACGCGTTCCGCTGGTGGGAACTCGACCTCATCTGCCGTGCGGTAGCCACACTCGACCCGCTGCTGCCGCACCCGGGTCCCACGCTGGTCCTGCTGTGCCGCTTCGTCAGCGTGCACGACGACGATGACGTCGAGCAGATCGCGTCAACCATGCACACGGCGTTCGAGTCACTGCGCCCGACTGGCTGGGCTGGTTACTGGCCGAACGTCACAGACTGGCTCGCACGCCGCGACTTCCGGGGACGCGGCGTCTCCTGGACCCGCGACCAGTCGGGCAACCTTTATGCCGTCCAGGAGGCCGACAGCGATCACCCCTTCTACAGCATGCGCGCCCAGCCCACAGACGACCCGGCAGGCTTCCCGTACGAGGAATGGCGCATCCTCCTCGCAGCAGCCGGCAAGACGCTCGGCGTCTAGGCCGAACGTCGAGCCTCAGAGCCGCTCTGCGCGGTGTGGCTGAACCTGGACATCAGCGAGAGGGATGATGCGGGACGTGGCCGATGACAGCGGTTATCTGCTCGACAATCAGCAGACGGAAGCGGGAACGCGCTTTGGCGCCCTGGCGGCGCTGTTCGACCCTTCCACGTTTCGGCACATCGACGCGCTCGGCATCGCGGGAGGCTGGCGGTGTTGGGAGGTCGGCGCCGGAGGCCCCAGCGTGCCGTCCTGGCTCGCCGCGCGCGTCGGCACGGCGGGGCACGTGGTTGCTACCGACATCGACGTCTCGTGGATGACCGCTGCCGCCGACGCCGGCTACGAGGTCCGCCGCCACGACGTCGGCGTCGAGCCGCCGCCCGGGGATGGATTCGACCTGGTGCACGCGCGCCTGGTCCTGGTGCACGTTCCACAGCGTGCCGCGGCGCTGGCCACCATGATCTCGGCTCTGCGGCCCGGCGGCTGGTTGCTGGTAGAGGAGGCCGACCCGATGATGCAGCCGCTGGTCTGCCCGGACGAGTCGGGCCCGGCCCAGCGGCTGGCCAACAAACTCAAGCGCGACTTCCGCACGCTGATGGCGCAGCGTGGTGTCGACCTGTCCTACGGGCGCACGTTACCTCGGTTGTTGCGCGGCGCCGGACTCGTCGACGTCGAAGCCGACGCCTTCTTCCCGATCACCGGCGCTGCCTGCACCCTGCTGGAGCAGGCCACCGTAGCGCAGATCCGCGACCGGCTGGTCGCCGCCGGCCTGGCTACGAACGAAGAAGTCGACCGGCATCTCGGCAACGTCGCGGCGGGGCTTCTCGATCTCGCCACCTCGCCCATGATCTCGGCCTGGGGCCGGAAACCTGCTTGAACCGTCGAGGTCAGCTTCAAGGCGCCAGTGTGAAGGCGGCACCATGCCTGAGCAGGCGTTTCCGAGGTGGGGCGGGCGGGACTCGAATCCGCGACCGAGGGATTATGAGATCAAACTGCCCGTCCCGCCGACCTGCGCACATGGGGTTCTAGCAGCGGAAATGCCTCTCGACATCTCACACCACTCCCCGCCGTCCGTCGACTTCTTGCGGACTAGATGCGGACTGCTCGCTTGTCGGGGCGGCGCGGAGCGTCAGTTTGAAAGTAGCGCTCCGTAGCGGGGGATGTCCGGCAGGCGTGGTCGTAGGTGGCGCTGCAATGACCCTTAGTGCCCGGTCGCGACCGGGCTCAGCACCGTTTGCTGGCCCATGGATGGCCCACAGCACGCCTGCACCCTGTTGTTGTCAGCCCCTGCTGTGAGCGAAGGGATTCCGCCCCGTGGCTGTCAGGTAGAGCGGGAAGAACACAACCCACATGATCAAACAGCCCAGGAACCACGCCTCCGGGGTCTCCAGTCGGAAAGACCCAAGCGAGACAGCGACCGGGTTCCCGCGCCTCAGTCGCTCCTTGGCGTCCGCGTAAACCCATACGTCGATGGCCAGCACTACGAGCAGAACGAGGATCGACACCAGTGCGGCAGCGGGTAATCCTGTCATTTTGGCCGTGCTTCCGATCGGCTGGTCACGGGATGGCGTCGTCATCATACGTGTGCCGAGCCTGCGGCCATCCCGGCCGCCGCCGACCACACGCCGTGGAGTGGACCGACCTGCGCCAGGCCAGGTGGAGCGGATCTCCTCGTCGGGCAGTCGTAGACCGTCCAGCCTCCCCGGACGGGGACCAGGTGGAGCGCCCTACCGGACGAAGGACCTTGGCCCCGTCCGGGGAGGCTGGTAGCCCTTGTGGTGCCCGGTGAGGTGATCCGCCCCGGTCGATCTCTGAGGAGGGCCGGGGTTCGGGGCAGAGCCCCGAGGTCTTCTAAGGTCTTGCCCCTCAGTGTGGCCGGCCGGCCCGGCCGATGCCGGCCGGAGGTCGCCAGCAGGCCGGGTCGGGCCGGCGCGGCCCGCTTGCGGGCCGCCTTGATTTGATAGAGCGGAATTCGGCAACGGGATGCCGTCTGGCGCTGTCCCGTCACGGCTGATGCTTGACACTCGCGTCCCACCTGATGCTTGACATGATCACCGTTCGGCTTTCTTGATCACGTGTTGTTGCGGCAGCACGGGATCTGGGGGCCGGGATTGGCACTGGTGGGAATGTCGATCGTGGAACAGCGGTATCAGGCCGTGCTGGCGGTCCTGGCCGGTGATCCGGTCGTGGACGTAGCCGAGAAGGTCGGGGTGTCGCGGCAGAGCGTGCATACCTGGCTGCGCCGCTATGCCGAGGAAGGTTTGCCCGGGTTGCAGGACCGGTCACGGCGTCCGGACTCCTGCGCTCATCAGGCATCGCCGGAGGTGGAAGCGCTGGTGTGTGAGCTGCGCCGACACCACCCGAAATGGGGCTCACGACGGATCGCCTTCGAGCTCGACCGGCAGGGCTGTCCGGGTCCGGTGCCGTCACGGATGACGGTGTATCGGATCCTGCTGCGTCACGGGCTGGCGGTCCCGGCGCAGCGGCGGCGGGGCCGTAAGGACTATGTGCGCTGGGAACGGGCCCGTCCGATGGAGCTGTGGCAGATGGACATCGTCGGCGGAATCTTCCTGGCCGATGGGACCGAGGCCAAGGTCGTCACTTGGCGTCGACGACCACTCCCGGTTCTGTGTGATCGCCGCGGTGGTGCCCCGGGCAACAGGCCGGGCCGTGTGCCTCGCGTTCGCCCAGGCGTTGCTGGAGTTCGGGGTGCCCGATGAGGTGCTGACCGACAACGGCAAGCAGTTCACCGCCCGTTTCGGCAACGGCGGCGAGGTGATGTTCGACCGGATCTGCCGGGAGAACGGCATCGTGCACCGGCTCACCCCGCCCGCGACGCCGACCACCACCGGCAAGGTCGAACGCTTCCACCAGACGTTGCGGCGGGAGCTGCTGGACGACGTCGCGACCTGGCCCGACCTGGACAGCGTGCAGGCGGCGATCGAGGTCTTCCGGCATGAATACAACACCGACCGGCCGCATCAGTCCCTGGACATGGCGTTCCCCGCCGACCGCTTCCACTCGAGCCCGCCGGGCGTGGTGCCGGTCAAGCTGCCCGCCTCGCTGACCGTGTCGGCGGAGCCGGTTCCGCCGCCGGCACCGTTGCTGGTGACCCCGCCGGTGACGTCCTGGTCCGGTGACGCGGTCGAGTTCGACCGGGTGGTGCCGCCATCGGGGAACCTGCAGGTGGCCGGGAAACAGTTCTGGCTCGGCCCGGCCCGTTCCGGGGTCACGGTGACGTTCTGGGCCGACACTGACGTCGTCCACCTCACGATCGGCGGCGCCCGGGTCAAGTCGGTGCGATCACACCTGTCGGTCACCGACCTCGCGAACCTGCTGCGTCAGGGTGGCCGCCCGGCCGGGCCGCCGCCGCTGCCGCCGGCCGAGCCGGGCCAAGCGGTCGAGGTGGACCGGACGGTGAACGGGCCGGGACGGTGTCGCTGGGTCAGCATCTGGTCCTGGCCGCGGAGATCCTCGGCGGCCGCCGGGTCGGGATCCGCATCGAGCCGGCCACCCTGATGTTCTTCGACCTCGACACCCGCCAGCTGCTGCGGACCCAGCCGAACCCGCTCACCCCAGCCGACATCTCCCGGCTGCGTGGTGTCCGCCCGGCCGGACCGCCACCACAGCCCGCGACCGGCCCGGTCCGGGTCCAGCGGCGGGCGTCGAACACCGGCGTGGTCATGGTCGTTGGCCAGAAAGTCGCTCTCGGCCGGATCAACGCCGGAAAGACCGTCACGATCGAGGTCACCGACACCGAACTGACCATCCACACCGACACCGGACCACACACCGTCCGACGCACCACCGACCAGCCCGTCCGTAGGATCAAAGCCCACCGACCCCGCAAGGTCGCCACCGAAACCTAGACCAACCGTCAAGCAACAGCTGGGACGGAAACGTCGAGCATCCGGTGGGACTAGACAGCGCACGGCAAGGCGTGTCTTGTGCCATACACGGTCTGTGATCCGGGACGGGTATCACGATCGCCTCGAAACACAGCGCCACGAGATCCTTGGGCGGCCCGAAGCCCGGGCCGATCCGAGGTTGGGGTACTCAGCGCCTGGTCTCGTACCTGGTCAGGACCACGCCGTCAGGGAACGTCCGGCTCTCCACCAGGGTCAGGTTCACCCAGTTGTCCAGGGCCGCAAAGAACGGCGTGCCGCCACCTACCAGGACCGGATGGGTGACGATCGCGTACTCGTCGATCAGCCCGTCCCGCATGGCCGCTGCGGCGAGTGTGGCGCCGCCGATATCCATGGGGCCGCCGTCCTCGGCCTTGAGCCGGGTGATCTCGGTGACCGCGTCGCCGGTGACCAGGCGGGTGTTCCAGTCGACCGTGCTGGTCGTCGAGGAGAACACCACCTTCGGCATGTCCCGCCAGCGGCGGGCGAACTCGATCTCCGCCGGTGTGGCACCCGGCTGCTGGTCGGCGGTCGGCCAGTGGGAGCTCATCGTCTCCCACAGTTTGCGCCCGTACAGCGCCATGCCTGTCGCCCTCACCCGGTCGGACCACCACTGGAACAGCTCGTCGCTCGGCACACTCCAGCCGAGGTCGTCGCCGGGCGCGGCGATGTAGCCGTCCAGGCTCAGGTTCATGCCGAAGGTCAGTTTTCGCATGGTGTCAGCCTCCCGTGAGTCGGTACTCGGCGTACAGACCAGCACGGCGCGGAAGAATCATCGGTCAGGCCACACCGAGGGCCGGTTCACCACCACGCCAGGACCCCGTAGCGCCAGGACGGCGATACGATCTCTGCACTTATCTCTAGACCAACCGTCAAGCAACACCTGGGACGGATTCGTCAAGCATCAGGTGGGACTCGACAGATGCCGTCTGGCGCTGGGGTGTCCCGGGACCTGCTTGGCACTCGCGTCCCACCTGATGCCTGGCATGATCCTCATGACACCGCAGAGGCCGTCACTGTCCGCGCCAGGAGCGCGCATCGCGGCTACTTAGAGACTTCCTGCAGGATCGATGTCCGGCCAGACTCGGTCCAGGTGCTCGGCGAGACGCTCCCACATTGCGGCTGCCCACCGGTGTCATTGGTGTGGCTCTCTCATGGCCTGCGGTC
>NZ_QGGF01000076.1 GCF_003857015.1 Micromonospora globispora
GCCGACGCCGTGCTCGACCACGCCCACCTGAAGCTGGCAGCCGCTTCGGCGGTACCGCCGACCGCCGTCCCAACACTCCGAAGGGAAGCAGATGAGTCACGGCCTGACCTACCCGGAGGCGATCGTCATCGGCGCCCTGCAGGGGGTGACTGAGCTGTTCCCGGTGTCCAGTCTCGGGCACAGCGTGATCCTGCCGGCGCTGATCGGCGGCCGCTGGGCCCGCGACCTGGACGTATCGGCGCCGGAGTCGCCGTACCTGGCGTTCGTCGTCGGGCTGCACGTGGCCACGGCGCTGGCCCTGCTGGTCTTCTTCTGGCGGGACTGGGTACGCATCATCCGCGGTTTCGTCTCGTCGGTGCGGCACCGCCGGGTCGCCGGCCCGGACGAGCGGCTGGCCTGGATGGTCATCCTGGCGACGATCCCGGTGGGGCTGGCCGGGCTGTTGCTGGAGCACACGTTCCGTACCGTCCTCGGCCGGCCGGCGCCGGCCGCGGTGTTCCTGATGCTCAACGGGTTGCTGCTGTTCGGCGCCGAACGGCTGCGCCGACGGGCCGCGACGGCGGAGCCGATCGGCGCGCGGGCCGGGGACCCGGTGCCGGTGCTGGTCGGCCCGGACGGTAAGGGGACGGTGTTCGCCTCGTCGGCCGCGGGCGGACCCGCCGGTACGCAGTCCGCCGTCGACCTGGCCTCCGATCGCCGCCTGGCGGCCGGCAGCATGGGCGGGGCCGTGCTTATCGGCAGCGCCCAGATCCTCGCCCTGCTGCCCGGGATCAGCCGCTCCGGCGCCACCATGGCGGCCGGCCTGCTACGCGGGTTCACCCACGAGGACGCCGCCCGGTTCTCCTTCCTGCTGGCCACCCCGGTGATCCTGGCCGCCGGGGTGCTCAAGCTGCCCGACCTGTTCGGGGACCTCGGTGCCGGCATCCGCGGCCAGGTGCTCATCGGCAGCCTCGCGGCGGGGCTGTCCGCCTACGCCGCGGTGAAGTTCCTGACCCGGTACTTCGAGACCCGCACGCTCACCCCGTTCGCCATCTACTGCCTGGTCGCGGGGTTCGTCAGTCTGATCTGGCTGGCCGTGGCCTGACGACGACCCTCCCCAGCGAAGCCAACCCGGAGTTCCCAGCCGCCCTCGGCATCGACGAGAACGACAGACTCTGCGCCAACTCCCAACGACCGCCGCCACCCGCGTTCCACGAACATTCAAAAGCCCATTACGCCGAGGCCATTCGGCGGGCCGGCCGGGCGGGCTAGCTTCGCGCCGTCATGCAAACCGGACGGAGCTGAGGTGTTTCATGTTCGTACGTCGCGTCCTGGCGAGCCTGGCGGTGGTGCCCGCACTCGTCACGCTTTCCGCACCAACTGCCGCTTCCGCGGCGACGGCCGACAATCCCGGTGTCGTGCTGCCGCAGAAGACCCACTTCGACCTGCAGGCCCACCGAGGTGGCATCGGCATGACGACCGAGGAATCGCTGGAGGGGTTCGCCAAGGCGATGCGCCTCGGGGTCAGCACGCTGGAGCTGGACACGCACGTCACCAAGGATGAGAAGGTCGTGGTCAACCACGACCGGCAGATCAGCGCCCAGAAGTGCCGCGACACCGGATCGGTCACGCCCGGGGATCCGATGTACCCGTACGTCGGCAAGTACATCAAGGACCTCACCCTGGCCCAGATCAAGACCCTGGACTGCGGATATCAGCAGCTGCCTGGTTTCCCCGAGCAGGAGCAGATCAAGGGCTTCCGGATGGTCGAACTCAAGGATGTGCTGGACCTCGTCAAGAGCTACCACGCCAACCAGATCAAGCTGAACATCGAGACCAAGGTCGAGGCGGGCGCGCCGGACCAGACCGCGCCGCGTGAGCTGTTTGTCCGCCGGGTCTACGAGGAGATTCACGCGTCCGGGATCGAGGAGCAGGTCACCATCCAGTCCTTCGACTGGGGCGCGCTGAAGGAGATGCACCGGCTCGCGCCGACCTGGCCGCTGGTCGCGCTGACCAACTACGACTTCCTCCAGGTCGGCAAGCCCGGCGCCTCGCCATGGCTCGGCGGCCTCGACGCCGACGACTTCGGCGGCGACTTCGTGAAGGCCGCCGCCACCATCCCCGGCGTCACGGCCCTGTCTCCCGTCTACGGCTTCCCGCAGAACGGAAAGTTCGGCGACCCCGGATTCCACTTCTACGTCGACGAGACGATGGTGACGGAGGCGCACGCCCGCGGCATGAAGGTCATCCCCTGGACCTGCGACGACCCCGCGACCGTCCAGGCACTGATGGACATGGACATCGACGGCATCATCACCAACTACCCCAACCGCGTCCGGCAGATCATGTCCGACCGCGGCATGCGCCTGCCCAAGCCATACGAGCCGCGCTGACCACTCGCGATGGCCTCCGGGCGCGGTGGGTCTCCGCCGTCACCGGAGGCCTCGCTACGTGCTCAGGAATGATCTGGGCACCGCTGCGCGACTGACTTCTGGTGCTATCGGAGGGAGCTCCCGTCACATCACCGGAGTGATCCTCCCCGCCGATCCGAGTAGCCGGGCGGCGCGGACCCTGCGGGTGAGTAGCGACCGGGGCGCAACCTGGCGCCCGGCCCTGGCGCTGTCCGGTCTTCCGGCCGCCTACTCGGATCTGGTTCAGCTCGACGCCAACACGGTCGGCGTGCTCTGCGAGACGGGCAACTTCGGGACGTACGAGACGATCACGTTCCGGGGACTCCACCAGGCTCGGGGCGGTTCACAGCGACCCGCCACCTTCCCCCATCGTGCTGACGCTGGCCGGTTGCCTGACCGCCCTGACGCCCGCCTGGGCGTCGTTCACGGCGCCTCGGGGAAGAGGCGCCGGGCGTTGGCTGTGGCCACGGAACGCCAGGTGGTCCCTGCTACGGGAGACTCGGCCGCGTCGACCGCCGCGATGTGGGCATCGGCTACCAGGGGCGGGGTCCAGTGACGTAGTACAGGCCACGCAGTTGCTGCACCGCGTCAGGGCCGGGTGACGTGTCCGAAGGCAGGAACAGCCGCATGAACTCGTTGAGACGGTCGGCCAGGACGGGACCGCGCCACTCCGCGGATCATTTCACCGAGCGCCTGATCGGCGGCCGGCCGGGCCGAAACCGGCCGACTCCGCCAGTCGTGGTAACCCGAGGTCGACACTCCGAACACCCGGCACGCCACCGCCACCGCGATCCCGCCGGCGGCGAGATCAGCGACGACCGGGTAGATCCTTTTGGGAGGACGTTCTCCCGCGCGCGAAATACGCCGCGGCCGGAACCAGGATCTCGTTCTCCACCTCCAGCCGCCGCTTCTCCCTACGCAGCGCCGCGAGCTCTTTGCGTTCCTCGCTGGTCAAGCCCTCGCGCTTACCGTCGTCGGTATCGGCCTGGGCCAGCCAGTTCCGCAGGCACGACTCGGCGATTCCCAAATCCTTCGCGATCTCCCGGATGGGCTTGTCCCTCAGCCGCCGGGCCAACTCGACTGCGCGCTGACGAACTCCGGCGGGTGTGGTGCGGGCATCCGAACTCCTCCCTCGGCGACCAGTGTCGCCTCAGCTCAGGTGTCCGGGAAAGCGGGGAAAGCTCACCAGGTCGACGTGGTCACCCTCGCCGCCCGCGAGATCGGTGTGGCGAATCGATGCCGGTCGCCTCCCGTTCCATGAACGTTCAGCCAGCTGCCCCTCCCTGCGTTGTGTGCCGTCCCTAAGTTGCTTGAGGCGACGAAAGGAGGGCTCATGGACGCACCTCTCGCAATCCGGGCTCGCGGGATCACCAAGTGTTTTGGCGATGTGGTCGCACTCGACGACATCGATCTGGATGTGGCGCAGGGGCAGATCCACGGCTTGGTCGGGCCCAACGGCGCCGGCAAGACCACATTGCTCGGCCTCCTGCTGGGCCTGGCCGTCGCCGACAGCGGCCGCCTCGAGATCCTGGGTACGCCGGTCGGGCGGGCGCTCGCCGCCCCCGACGGTGTCGCCGGCTTCGTGGACGGGCCCGGCCTCTACCCCTCGCTCACCGCCAGGCAGAACCTCGCCGCGCTGGCCGCTCTCCGCGGCTGCGACGCGCGGACAACGGGGATCGGCGACGTGCTCGACCAGGTCGGGCTCACCGATGTCGCTGACGACCGGGCGAGCGGCTTCTCCCTCGGCATGCGTCAGCGGCTCGGGCTCGCCGCCGCCCTGCTCACCAAGCCCCGGCTGCTCGTGCTCGACGAACCTTCCAACGGCCTCGACCCGGCCGGCAAAAAACACGTACACAGTGTCCTCACCCGGCTCGCGACCGATGGGGCCAGCGTCGTGCTCTCAAGCCACCGCATGGACGACCTCGAGGCACTGTGCTCCGAGGTCACCATCGTCGCCACCGGACGGGTCGTCTTCTCCGGCCCGCTGACCAAGCTGGCCGCCGAGAACCGTGAACTCGACTACCGGCTGCTCACCTCCGACCCGCAGGCCGCCCGCCGGTTGGCTGGCGACACGGCCGGCATCCGCGTCGTCGACGGCGCCGGGGCACGGCACGACGCTGAGGTGCTCGTCCTGCGCGCGTTGGTGCCCGCCCTGGACGAGCTGGTGGTGCGGCTCGTGCACGCGGGCGTTGCGGTGCGCGAGCTCGCACCCGTGGTGTCGCCGCTCGAGGCCGCGTTCCTAGCCCTGACGGAGCAGCAGGAGGCCAGCCGATGACCGCGACCATCGCCCACGCTGCCGGTGCCCGCCGGGCCTCGGTGGCGCGCGGCTACCGCTTCGAGCTGGTCAAGCTGGTCTCGCAATGGCGGATCCGCTTGCTGGTCCTCGCCTGCTGGATCGCGCCGGCGCTCTTCGTCGCCGCGGTGAGCCAGCAGAGCTCGCTGCCCGTCGACACCCTCTTCGGTCGCTGGATGCACGCCACGGGGTGGGCCGGACCGCTGGTGGTGCTCGGTTTCGCGGGCACCTGGGCGCTGCCGCTGCTGACCTCAGTGGTCGCCGGCGACGTGTTCGCCTCCGAGGACCGGCTCGGCACATGGCGCCACCTGCTCGTGGCGGTTCGGTCGCCTCGACGGATCTTCGCAGCGAAGGCACTGGCCAGCCTCACCGTCATCCTGCTGCTCGTGGTCGGGCTGGCCTGTTCCAGCGCGGCCGGCGGGGTCGTGGCGGTCGGCAACCACCCGCTGGTCGGCCTCGACGGCCACCTGCTGACCCCGGCGGACGCCGCCGGGAAGGTCCTGCTCGCCTGGGTCTGCGTACTCGCCCCGACCCTGGCCCTCGCCGCGATCGGACTACTCGGGTCCGTCGCGCTGGGGCGGTCCCCGATGGGACTGCTGCTGCCCGCGCTCGTCGCGCTCGCGATGCAGCTCGCCCAGATGCTGCCGCTCCCCGTCGCCGTCCGCCTGGCCCTGCCCAGCTACGCCTTCATCGCCTGGAACGGTCTGTTCACCAGCCCGGCACAGCTCGGCCCGCTCCTGATCGGCATCGTGGTCAGCCTGGTGTGGGCCGTGACCGCGACGGCGCTGGCTTACCTGCTTTTCCTGCGACGCGACTTTACCAACCCAACCCACGATGGCTCGGGGCGCCGCGCGGTCACCGCTGCGGTCCTGCCGCTCGTCGGGCTGGTCGCCGTGACGGCCGCGGTCGTCGCCGCGGCGACCCCGGCCTCGGGCTCCGGGATCGAGCAGGACAAGGTGCAGCGCGCGGTGGCCACGGCATTCGCCCACCTCTACCGCATCCAGACCAGGCAGCTCAACCGCCCCGACGTCACCGAAGCGCAGCTGAAGGCCACGGCGACGTGCAACAAGGGCGGTGGCAAGGTCGCCGCCGAGGGGCCGGGCAACGACTGGCGTTGCATCGTCTCCTGGCATCTCCCCGACGTCGAGGCCGCAGGGACGGCCATCTATCAGCTGGACGTCACCGCAGATGGGCGGTTCGTGGCCGACGGCGACGGACCGAAGGAAGTGAACGGCTACTTCCTGGTGCGGACCCCGGCCGGGGACGCACCGAACCCGCTATGGCAGTTCGACGGCATCGTCGAACTGCTCCCCACCACGAAGGGATAAGTCAATGCAGGTAACACGCCGCCGTCGGCGTGTCGGGAAGGACCCCTCCGGCCTTCTCGGTCGACGCATCGGCCGCCGGATGCCCCTCGTAACGGCAGGCGCCACCGCTGTCGTCGTCGCCGCCGGCACCGGCATCGCTTTCGCCCAGACGCACCAGTTCGGCACCGACCAGGTCGGCCAGACCACCGACCAGGGCCTGGTCGTGTCCGACGACCAGTACATCAACCCGATCGGCGAGCGCCTCGTCATCAACAACGGCAAGATCATGTCGTCTTCGGTCAGCCCGGACGGCACTCACGTCGCGGCGGCGGTCGCCGACGGTGGGATGGCGCTGGCCATCGTCGACCTGAAGACCTGGAAGGTGCAGCAGCTCGTCGGCAACAACGCGGCGGCGAACCTGCGAATCAGCGGCAACGACGTGGGCCAGGAAGGCCCCACGTACTCGCCCGACGGTTCGCAGCTGTGGCTGGGCCAGGCCGACGGCTACCGTAGGTTCACCGTGAACCCGGACGGCACCCTCGCCAACCCGACGTTCATCCGCATCCCGCAGGACGGGCCGAAGCGCGCGCTGGCGGATGAGGCAGTGTTCTCGCCCGACGGCTCCACCGTGTACTCCGCCGTCAACGGCCAGAACCGGGTGATCGCCATCGACGCGGCGACCGGGGCCATCCAGCAGAGCTGGGCCGTGGGCAACGGCCCGCGTGACATGATCAAGGTCGGCAGCAAGCTCTACGTCAGCAACGAGGGCGGGCGGAAGGCGTTGCCCGGCGACACCACGATCAACTCCTACAACACTCAGGTACCGGCCGACCCGGTGACCGCTGCCACCACCACCGGCACGGTCAGCGTCATCGACCTAGCGAACCCGGCCGCTGCCATCGCGAGCATCGACGTCGGTCTGCACCCGACCGCCCTGTACGCCAAGAACGGGGCGCTGTTCGTCACCAACACCGCCACCAACGACGTGTCGGTCATCGACACCGCGAGCGACAAGGTGGTCCAGACCATCGCCACTCAGCCGTGGCCGGAGGCGACGGTGGGCTACGAGCCCGACGCGGTGACGCTCACCGACGACGGTCGCCTACTGGTGACGCTCGGCCGCGCCAACGCGGTCGCCGTCTACCGGTACACGACCCCGCTGGAGCCGGTCAGCTACGTCGGCCTGCTCCCGACGGACTACTTCCCCGCGGAGATCACCACCGTCGGCAACGACGTGCTGGTCTCCAACACCCGGGGTATCGACGCCCGCCGCCCCACCAACAGCGCCGCGCACGGCACCCACGACACGACGTCGAGCCTGCAGCGGTTCACGCTGCCCAGCGACGATGTCATCAAGTCCGAGACCGGCAAGATCTTCAGCCAGAACGGCTGGCACGGCGGCTCGGTCACGCTGACTGAGGGCGACGGCGACGCGAAGCCGGTGCCGGTCCCGCTGCGGCTCGGCGACCCCTCGACGATCAACCACGTCTTCCTGATCGTCAAGGAGAACCGGACCTACGACCAGGTCTTCGGGGACGTCCCGCGTGGCAACGGCGACCCGTCGCTGGCGCAGTTCGGCGAGAACGTGACGCCGAACCAGCACGCGATGGCTCAGCAGTTCGGGCTGTACGACAACACCTACGACGTCGGCACGAACTCGGCCGAGGGTCACAACTGGCTGATGCAGGCCGACAACCCGGAGTACACCGAGTCCTCGGCCGGTGAGTACATCCGCAGCTACGACACGGAGGACGACGCTCTCGGCCACCAGCGGACCGGCTTCCTCTGGACCGGTGCGCAGGCGGCCGGGAAGACCGTGCGGAACTTCGGCGAGTTCCACCAGTTCCTGACCAAGCCGGCCGGCGCGAGCTGGCAGAACCTGTACTGCGACACCAAGAACATGACGGCGACCGGGCAGGACACCGCCTACCCCATGGTCTCCTCCTCGCCGATCCCGTCGCTCAACAACGTGTCGGTGCCCGGCTTCCCGAAGTTCGACACCGGTGTCCCGGACGTCTACCGGTCCGAGATCTGGAAGCGTGACTTCGAGAAGAACGGGCCGGCGAACCTGAACATGTTCTGGCTCTCCAGCGACCACACCGGTGGTCCGCCGAACGGGGCCGCTCAGGTCGCGGACAACGACCTCGCGGCCGGCAAGATCGTCGACACGATCTCGCACAGCCCCTACTGGAAGGACTCGGCGATCTTCATTGTCGAGGACGACTCCCAGGCCGGCCTCGACCACGTCGACGGCCACCGTGCCCCGATCCAGATCATCAGCCCCTGGGCCCGGCACGGCGTCGTCGACAGCCACTACTACACGCAGATCACGATGATCCGGACCATCGAGCAGATCCTCGGGATCCACCCGATGAACCAGAAGGACAGCGCGGCCAGCCCGATGCGTGGGGCGTTCACCCAGAGCGCGGACTTCACGCCGTTCACCGCGCTGCCCAACCGGACCTCGCTGACCATGGGCCTGAAGACCCCGCCTGTCTGCGGCCTGGACACCCCCGCGCCGCAGAACCCGAACGCCACGGCCGCACCGTCGGGGAAGGTGCCGGCGGACAAGCAGCAGGTGGCGGCGCAGTGGGACGAGTGGAAGTCGCACCAGCGGCTGACCGGGCCTGACGCCAAACCCGACTTCGCGAACCCCGCGCAGATGAACCACTTCACGTGGTACGAGACGCACGAGTGGACGAAGCCGTACCCGGGCGAGGACAAGATCTTCGCGCCAGAGGACGTGCCGGGCGCCTACATCCCGTCCTCGGAGTCCGACGGCTGACGTAGGCTGATCGCGTCAAGGGACCCCTGGCCGGCGTCACCGCCGGCCAGGGGTCCCTTCTGTCCCCTGTGTTGAGGATGGGCAGCGCCTGCTCGTAACCTCGCCGCCCCGACCCCCAGCATCCTTCGCACCCGGCCTCGCGGTCGCCATCGGGGTACTGGTCCCGGTTCCACCGGCCTATCGATGGTGTTGATGGAAGGATGGAAGACGTGGGAACTGCGAAAACTGCTACGCCTGCCATCTCGCCGCTTGCCGGCGAGCCGATCAAGCGTGCCGATGCCGAGCGGCTCGCGGGAGTGCTGAAGGCATTCGCCGACCCGGCCCGGCTGCGACTGCTCAGTCTGATCCAGTCCGCTCCGGAGGGCGAGGCGTCCGTCAGTGACCTCACCGCGCCGCTCGGGCTCTCCCAGCCCACCGTGAGCCATCACCTTCGGATCCTCACCGAGGCCGGCCTGCTCGAACGCGAGAAGCGCGGCGTCTGGGCGTACTACCGCCTGGTGCCGTCCGCGATCGCGGCGATCGCCGACCTGTTGACGCCGCCCCGCAAGCGGGCCACGAAGAGGGCCCGCTGAACGGCACCGTCGAGGAAGGCGCCGTCGCAGAGGGCTAGCAGGATGATCCGATGCGCATCACCCCTCGCCTCGTGGCGTCCTTCCGCGTGCCGGCGAACGCTCCGCGCGTACCCGGTGACGCCAGCGAAGGTACGCGCTGGGCCACCCCCCGGAGACGGCTCTGGCGCTGGCCAGCGCCGCGGGGCACCCTGGCCCTCGTGGGAGTGGGCGCGGCCGAAGGGGGCCGACCGGCAGCCGTGGCTTCCGCTCCTGACGGCCGGCAGAGTGGCCGGCGACGCGGCGGCCGATGGGTGGCTATTCGCCGAGCAGGTGACCAAACATCGCCGCCTGTGCGGCGGGTGCACCCTCGCCGCCGCGGTCACCGTGGCGGCCGTGCCGTTCACCCTGCCCGAGGCACGCCGGGCCATCCGAGCGCTACGCAGGCGCGGCTGAGCCCTCGCCTACCGCAGCACACGTGGCCGCCGCCCGGCCCAAGCGGTCCCGGCCGCGACCCCCATCGGCGCGAAGCGTCTCGACGGTCGCAACAGCGGCGATCCGCAGCCGTGGCGGACCGGTTACCCGGCGACCGGGTACGGCGACGCTGGGGGCTTGGCGGCGTCCACCGGGGATGTGAGGCAGCACGCGGGATGGTCATTCCATCTCGCCGGTGGTGGGGTCTTTGGTGGCCGTGCCCGAGCGGTCCCGAGGAACCGTTGTGCGCCACAGTGCGTGCCGGCGTTCGGCCTCGGACTTCGCCGTGGCGAGCGAGTCGGCGACGGTAGCCTCCCATCGCCGTGCGACAACCGCCGCCCAGCCGACACCCAGCACCCAGCCGTCGCTGCCCATCTCGCCGGTGTACTCCAGCCGGGTGTGGCCGTCGTCGACGGCGGTGAGGGAGAAGCGTTCACGAACGTGCGGCACGGGGCCGCGCACGAGGCGGAAGTCGACGGTGTCGGGGCGGGTGAAGGTAACCGTCTCGACCGTCTGGGTGACCAGACCACGTCCAACCGGCGTATGGTGGGCGGCCAGGACCATCCCGTCACCGCGTTCCAGCACCTGAATCTTCTCCCGCTGCGCCCTCGTGGGCCGGCCGAGGTAGGGCTGGGCGATCACGTCGAAGACCAGCTCACGGGGCGCGGCGATGTCGAGCACCTTCGGCCCGAGCGCGCGTGTCCGCCGGCCGATGCCCAGATCCAGGGTGAGCCGGCCGGTGACCAGCCCCAGGTACCCCACCACGCCCACTGCCGCCGATGTCACGGCCGCGATGGTCAAGCCGAGCCGTGCTGCCATGATCGTCTCCAATCTCCTGTCCGGTGTCCGGATTCGCCGTTCGGGGTCAACGCGGCTTCGTGGCTGTTAGCAGCGCGTAGCCGAGGACACGATCGGCGACGGCGGCGCGGGCGGTGGCCAGCACCGCCGGGGCGCGGTCGAAGTCGACGCCGAGGGCCTCGGCCCGTGCTCGTGCGGTCATCCGCATGACGGTGAGGCGGGCCTCGATCTGGTCGATCATGGCCGCGATCGTGGTGTCGTGGCGTTCGATGCGGGTGACCCGCAGCCCGGCGGTCGTCAGCAGGGCGTGGTACTCGTCGACGGGGCGGGCGTCACCGATACAGGCGATCGACGCGCCCAGCCCGGTCAACTCGGGCGGGAGCCGGTCGGCCTCGACGGTGACGTCGGTGATGCCGAGCCGGCCGCCGGGGCGCAACACCCGGGCGAGCTCGGCGGCGGCGGTGGGCTTGTCGGGGAAGGTGCAGAATGCGCACTCGCACACGACCACGTCGAAGGATCCGGCGTCGACGGGTAGCCGCTCGGCGTCACCCACCTGGAACCGGATGCGGTCGGCGAGGCCGGCGGCCTGTGCCGCGCCGGTGGCGAGGGCGACGTTGGCGTCGGACAGTTCCACGCCGGTGACGTCAACCTCGTACTCGGTCGCGAGCGTCAGAGCGGTGGTCCCCCGGCCACTGGCCACATCCAGCACCCGCGCGCCGGCACGCAGGTCCAGCCGGTCGGCCAGCCGGCGGGTGAGGGCGAGGCCACCGGGGTGGTAGGAGTCGCCGAGCAGCAGGGCCACCACGTCAGAACCGTACGTCGCGGCGCAGCACGCCTTGGCCCGGGCGGCCGAGGACGGCTGGATCGGCACGCTCATCGGATCCCTCGGCCGACGTTGGTGCGGTCCGGCGCGATGGGGCGCCCGCCGTCCGGGCGCTGCCCCGCCCCGCTCCCGGCGATCTTCGAACCGTAGGGCGAATCGGTGAGGATCGGCTGCAGCGGCCGGGCGTTGGGCACGACGTCGGCGACCGGTATGCCGGACATCTGTTCGCGGACCTGTTCGCGGTAGCCGACGGAGTTGTAGGCGCAGAACGGAATCAACCTGCCGTCCGGGGTGATCTCCTCGACGCAGCACTTCATCAACTGTTTGACGTTGAGGGTGTACGGGTCCTGAAAGTCCTGGATGACGATCATGAAGGCGCGGTCCGTGAGGTTCGCGATCGCCTCGGGCAGGTTGATGCCGCAGGCGTCGGCGCAGTCCAGCGCCGCGGCGGTCTGGGCGAGGCGGTCGCGCGTGGTGTCGGTGCCCATGAACGCCGACGCCGACCACAGCTTTTCGAGGGCCTCCCGTACGGCGTAGTCCGGCACGACGCGGTTGGAGACGTAGTCGAGGTAGTCCTCGACGTTGAGCAACCTGGGGATCGGCACCACCGCGAAGTCCGGGGTGCCGGGGACGCCTTCGGTGAGCAGGTAGGTGATCGACCGGCAGGTCGGGAAGCAGCACGGCACCGGGAAGAAGTCCTTGGCCTGGAACCAGTCGGGCAGCTGCTGCGCGATGAGGTGGATGATGTCGGAGTTGGTCAGCCGGTTCAGCGGGTCGAAGGCGACGTGCCGGCCGGAGTGGGTGACCGGCTGGAACGACACGCTGCGCACCGCCGGGTGGGCCAGGCCGTGGCTGATGATGGCGCCGAGTTCGTGTTCGTTGAGGCCACGTTCGACCGCAGCGACGAGGGTGACGGTCAGGCCGACCTCGGCGCAGTTGTCGAGGGCCTTCTGCCTGATGGCGCGCAGGTCCCGGCCGCGGATTTCGCGGTGGGTGCGTTCGTCGAACCCGTCGAACTGGAGGTAGATGTTCACCGCCCGGCCGGGCCGGTTGCGCTCACCCAACGCGGCGACGAACCGCTTGTCGCCGGCCAGTCGGATACCGTTGGAGTTGAGGTTGACTGCCCTGATCGGGCGGGCCTGGGCGGCGTCGATGAACTGCAGGATCTGCTTGTGGATGGTGGGTTCCCCGCCGGAGAACATCACCACCTCGGCCTCGCCTTCGCTTTCCACGAACACGTCGAGCATGCGTTCGCACTGCTCCAGTGTGATGGAGTAGCCGTCGGGTTGGTGGCCGGAGTCGGCGAAGCAGATGGGGCAGTCCAGGTTGCAGCCGGTGTTGACCTCGATGATGCCCAGGCAGGCGTGCTGTTTGTGTTCCGGGCACAGCCCGCAGTCCGACGGGCAGCCGTCGATCACCTCGGTCTGAAAGGTCAAGGGGATCGTGCCGGGCTTGTTGAACCGGGCCGAGTCCAGGTACATCTGCGCGTCGCCGTACACCAGCGCCTCGAACTGGCCGTGCTCCCGGCAGCGTTTACGCAGGTATACCTTGTCGTCGCGGATGTTGACCTGGCCGTCGACGACGACCTTGCATACCGGGCAGATCGACTTGGTGTACTCGACGAACACCTCGTCACGGTCCCGCTTCACCGGCGGTGATACGGCGGGAACGGGGGCAGGTTCGACAGCGGTCATGAGTGCTCCTCGCGGCAGCGTTGTTCTGCTTGCCCTGATCAGCCTCGCTCGGGCTAACCACATCCTTCCGTGAACACGCTTACGTAACCGGGACTCCGCGGAGCCGGTCGCGTCCGGCATTGCGAAAAGCGACGCGCCGACGCGCGAAAGCGCCCATCCGCCTCCAAGCCACGGCGTGGTTCCCGTTTCGGCCTTCCCGCCATCCCTGGACGCTGGACGGGTGATCACGACTCCCGCCCCGCGTCGCATGGCTCATGGCAGGGTGCGCAGGACATCTTCGATCGCCCGGTGGATGGCCCGGGTAGGCGTAGATCATGTGGCGGAACCGGTCCACCCGGCCCTGGCCGTGCACCGCGACGGCCGCCGGCAAGAACCTCTCGGCCGGCCGGGCCGGCGAGGTGGCGTCGACGAGCAGGTCGCCTGGGCGGTGGGATCCACGCCGACGGTGTCCACGCCCCCGACCGCGCACAAGGCGGCCGCCCTTGCCGACGAACCGGTCCACCGCGACCTGGTCGTTCCAGTCGTCGGTGGCCGCGTCCCGGATCCGCGCCGCGACCACCGGCCACTCAGAGCACACTTCGGCGTGCTCACCATCCCGGCGGCCCGCCAGGCCTCGGCCAGCAAATCCCCGGCACGGATCATCATCTTGGTCGCACACAGGCCACAGGCCGCCCACCAGCTCACCAGCTCACCAGCGACCCGGCCAGCCTGGGCAGGATCACGACGCCTGCACGGCGGGGCGGACCCGGTGAGGAGCGGACGGGACTGGGGAGTGACACGGCCGTCGCCGGCATGGGAGGCTACCGGCGAGTAACGTCGTCGACGAAAGGCAGCGACATGACGGACGTGGCGGATCCCAGCTGGCAGAAGCCGTCGGCGCTCGACCCGGCCGTCGTGCGCCGCGCCTGGCGGGTGACCGAGCCCCTGCATGCGATGATCTACTTCGTGCCCGAGGCGCACGAGCGGTACGCCGCCCTCGGCCTCGCGGAGCCGGCCGGCTACTTCGCCTCCCGGGCGGCTGCCCTGGGGCCGGTCGGCCCCGGCCCGGTCGTCGCCAGCTTCTTCAACTTCAACCCGGACCTCGTCGCCCGGGTGCTGCCGGCCGCCTGGGAGCGGGCGACGCCGGCGGCCGTGCTGGCCGCCCGGCTGGAGGCCGCCGGTACGGCCCTGACCCGCGCGCTCGGCGACGCGGTGCACGGCCCGGAGATGGTCGAGGCCGCTGAGCTGGCCCGTCGCGCCGCCGAGTCCGCCACCGCCTACCCTGAGGGGCGGCCACTGTTCGCCGCCCACGCCGCGCTGCCCTGGCCGGAGCAGCCGCACCTGATCCTCTGGCAGGCCCAGACGGTCCTGCGGGAGTTCCGCGGCGACGGGCACATGGCCGCTCTGGTGCTCGCCGGCCTGACCGGGTTGGAGGCACTGGTGCTGCACGCCGCGTCCGGCGAGGTGCCGGTCCGCTTCCTGCGCCGCACCCGCGGCTGGAACGGCGAGCAGTGGGCTGACGCGGTCGAGCGGCTGCGCGGGCGCGGGTTGATCGAGGGCGACGAGCCGGCCCTGAGCGACAGCGGACGGGCGCAGCGCGCGTGGATCGAGGCGGCCACCGACCGGCTCGCCACGCCCGCGTACGCGGTGCTCGGCGCCGACGGGTGCGCCCGCCTCGCCGAGCTGACCCGGCCGATGAGCCGGGCAGTGGTCGACGCCGGACTGCTCAACGTCGACAACGCCGTGCCGTCGCGTGCCGACCGGGTGGCGTCCCGCTCGACGTGAGCCCGGCTCAGTTCTTCTCTGCTCCGCGCTGCTCGCCCGGGTCTTTCCGAGTGGCGATGCGCCGCTGCATGGTTGGCCGCGGAACGGTTAGGCGACGGCAAGGTTTCAGGGCCCGCAGTCGGGCACTGTCTATTGTCGGCCGGTCTCGTCAGCCGTTCCGCGGTCAGTGTCCGCGGACACGAACGGGCTGCGCATGCGGGCCATCGTGGCTGCGCTTACGTCTACGGCCCGCCCGCAGTCGCGGTCGGTATCCCCGTCCCCCTCTGAACCGAAGGGATTCAGAGCGGGCGGCATCATATCTGGCAAAACGGCTCCAAGATGTACAGAGCAGCGCACAACGGATTCGCTAGCAGCTGCAAGCCGGGAAGGAGGAGGGCGGTTGGGACGGACCACTGGCCATCGCTCACCCGCTTCGACAGCCTACCGCTCTCCCGCCCAATTGCACGCGGTGAGGCGTGACCGGGGCAATAGGCCCTCGCGCCAACCCGGGACTGCCGCCGTTGCCGGCCAGGCGGCGAACAACGTTGCGGCGTTTTGATCGGCTGACTCGATCGCAAGCCCCCTGGGCGTGAGGTGGACTGCCTTGAGCGTCGACCATGCCCGCTGCAACGCGCTGGTTACCGATGCGACGCTGGTTTCCAGAAGGTGCGCGACGCCGGACAGGAGGCACGAAATGACCGAAGACGACCTTCGGGTCGCGGTGGTGGCGAACGTCGCGAACAGGCGGACCTGCTCGCCACGCTGCGCCCCGATCAGTGGGATGCGCTCACGTTGGGTGACGGCTGGAGGACTGGGGTCAGACGTGACCGACGGGCACAATGCGACGGTGTCAGATCTTGCTGAGCCGATCGGCTACGCCCATCCCGGTGACGCCGGCGCGGACCTGGTGGCCGCCGGCGCTGACCTTCAACGGTGAACGCGTCATCGCCGCTCAAGCATTGGTGCTGCCGCGCTCCGGCGGCCCCGAAACATCCGGGGCAGCGCCGGATAGTGACGTACGGTCAAGCGGCCACGCGTCGGGGCGTCAGCGGACGATGACAAGGTTGGCCATGTCGACCACCGGCCGGTAGCCGAGGGCGGCGTAGATCTTGTTCGAGGTCGGGTTCGCCTGGTCGGTGAACAGGCACACCCGGGCACCCTCGGCCTGGATCCGCCGGGAAACCTCGGCGACCGCGTTGCTGGCCCAACCGCGCCCGCGCTGGGCCGGCGGCGTGTACACCGGGCCCACGCGCACGACCCCGAACGACGGCGGGTTGGCAGCGGTGAGGTGCACCCGCTCCCCTGCCTCGTCGACCCAGAACCACACCCGTCCGGTCTGGAGTCGGCGCACCACGTCCGCGCGGTCGGGCACTTCGTGCGCACTGGCACCGCGCTGGCGGCCGGCCTGTTCGTCGGCGTCGCCCATGAACGCCCCGAACCACTCCGTCACCAGGCCCACGTCGTCCTCGGTCGCGACCTGCAACCCGCCGGGCACCGGCGCCGGCCACACCAGCTCGCCGAGCTCATGCAGGCGCGTGTGCTGGGCGACCTCGACCTGGCCCCCGCCGAGCCGGGCCAGCTCAGCGGCGCACGTTTCAACGGCAGGAAGGGCACCGTTGACCGCCGGCACATCCTCCCCGCGCTCGTGCAACGCGGACGCCAAGGCCATGGCCGCCTCGTCGGGCATCGGCAGCAGGAACGGCGGGTACGGCGCGAACGGCGCCAGTCCGCATACCGGCGCCGACCAGAGCACCGGATGCGTCCCTCACCACCAACCACCAGTTACGGTCGGGCTGCGCGATCCCATCGGCCTGCTGCAACGACAACCGGTGCGCGACCGTGGTCACGACGGTGCAGACGACCGGATCGGCGGCCAGGTAGACACCGGCTGCGGCAAGGAACTCGCCCGGATCGGTGCAGAACTGCAGCCGCGGTCCGGCCGGCGGGCTTGCGCTCATCCGCACAAGCTAGCGCGGTGTCCATTAACGTTCGCCGGGTTGGTTTGCGTTAGGGAAGTGTCGTACGGGTGGTGTTGGCTACGATTCGTGCCTCGCCGTCGGGATCCTGCCGCGCCGCGGGTCGTGCACCGCACGGCTCGTCTCGGGTTGCGGGTGACGCCGGGGCAGCGGCGCCGGTGTTTCGGGTTGCTGCGCTCGGCTGGTGACGTGTGGGCGTGTGTGGTGGAGGTCAACGCGTGGCGGCGGCGCCGCCACGACCCACCGCTGGCCGGCTATCAGCAGTTGTGCCGGGAGTTGGCGGCGTCTGGGCCGGGCACCGCATGCACCTCGCCGACAGCAAAGCCCGCCGCCGCGCCGTCGCCCGCCGCGCACCGAAACCTGGTCAGCGGGGTTCCCGGCGGTGGCGGCAGTACCGCCGCCGGGCGCGGCTGGTGGAGGGCCGGCATCGGCGCAGAGTCCGTCAGGCCCAGCATGAAGCCGCCCGCCAGGTCGTGTCCTGGGCGGTAGAGCAGCGGGTCGGTGTGCTGCACGTCGGTGACCCGCGAGGGGTGCTGGACAGTGATGCGGGGCGGCGGCACAACCTGCGTCTACGGCAGTGGCAGATCGGCCGGCTCCTGCAGGTCCTCACCGACAAGGCCACCCTGGCCGGCATCACCGTCCATCTGGTCGACGAGCGCGGCACCTCGTCCACCTGCCCCGCCTGCCGCGCACGCGTTCCGAAACCTCGTGGCCGGACCTTGTCCTGCCCGCGCTGTCGATTCTCCGGGCACCGTGACCTGGTCGCGGCCGCCAGCATCGCCACCCGTGTTCCGGGCGGCGGACCCACCACCCCGACAGCCGTCGTGCTGCCGCAGGTGGTCACGCACCGTCGAGCCGGTCGACACCTCCCCGGTGCCGGCCAGTCCCGACGTGACCCCCGCCGCCCACAACAGGCGGCGCGAGGATCAGTTGGCCCGCGGAGGCCCGCCCCACCACCTGGTGGGGAGTCGCTCGCCCACCCGGCGAGGATCCACAACGCGCACCGGGAACCCGGTGAACGTTAGTGGACACCGCGCTACCCACCGCGCCCCCACAGCGGCAGCTGATATTTCCACCGTCGCGGACCTGCAGGGGCCGCGCAGCAGCCGGAATGCTGGGCGAAACCACGAGACGCACATGCACGTCCGCGGCGTACCGCCCCGCCGACCGGCGCGAGTATCGATAACATCCCCGGATGCTTGATCAACGGTGCGACGAGCTGGAAGCCGCAGCGCGAAGTTCCGACCCTGTCGCGTTCCAGATGGGCATCCCCCTGGTGTGGGAGGCGGCACAGGGCGCTGATCCGGGCGAGTTGGACCGGGCTCTGGGGCGGATCCTGGCCCTATTCGAGGATGCGCCGCTGGGCATCGGTGGCCAGTGGCCGTGCTGGCAGGGGCCTTCGTGGAGGATGGCGCCGATCCGGACGGCCTGGTTGCCCCGGTCGTCGCCGGCCTCGGGCGGTCGCTGGACGTATCGGCGCAGTTCGCGGCGGCATGGCGGTCGATCGTCGGTGATCGTGCGGAATTGCCGGAGCCGGTCAACGAGCAGACGGCATTCGACGCCGCCATCACCGCGTTGACCAATCGGCGGCGTCGCCTCCCCTGGCGGCGGCGACCGACAGGGCTGTCGGAGTACGACGCCTTTGTCCTGGCCGAAGGCTGGTTCTCGTCGGCCCAGTGGGCATTGGCGGCCACGACTCTGCTGCAGATCGCCCAGGTCCGGACAGGGTTTCCGTCGCGCGGGCAACTGGCCGAGGCGGTTGGCCGGGTGGCACCGCTTCGGCCCGATCTGCAGTGCCTCGATGGACTGTTGGAAGTGCTTGACGACGAGCAACTGGTGGTGCTGCACCGGCCCAGCGGGCGAGGGTTCGAGGTGACGATCAGCGGGGTCGGGGACAACTTCCAGTTGCACACCCTGCTGGCCGCCACCCTCAGCGGTGACCCGGCCGCCGGGTTACTGGAAGGTGTTGCGCCGGATCCGTCCTGGGTCGCGGCGGCCACCGACGGACCGCTCCAATCGGACGGGGGCCGGATCAGGGGTCAGTTCAACCTGGTCGACGCCTATGGCGAGTGGATCTGGAACGAGGGCAGGCCGGCGGACATCCCGGTGCTGGACGGGCGTCGCGTGGTGGTGCTCGATCCGCCGCCGTACCTGTGGACGTGGAACATCGGCCGGACGTATCCGATGCTGCACCCTGAGGTGCGGTTGGATCGGGTGCTGCCGGTCGATGAGGCGGCCGGGTGGCTGTCCCGCGTCGCCGCCCCGTCGAAGATGAAGAATCGGCCTGGGCACGTGCACATCCAGCGGGGGGCAGGCGACGAGCGGTAGCAGTAGCCGAGGTGATCCTCCGAGGTGGCAAGGCCGCCACACGGGGACAATGGCTGGTCAGGCCCTTGCCGTCAACCCTTCGCGAGCGTAGGAAGAACAGCACGCCGCCCAGCGCTCCTTTCACCACCGTCGGTTTCGTGCATCGTGAACCGTCCACCCCGTCCCCCGGCAAGGAGATGCGTGTGACCATCCCCAAACGGCTCCGTCTCGCCCTGTCCGTGCTGGTGACCATGGGTGCCGTACTGCTCGGTCCGGCCGCCGCGGCGGAACCGCCCTCGGTGCCGCCGCAGCCGTCCGCGTACGGCGCCTGCGACCCGATCGACCCGACGGCGTGCCTGTTGCCGTTCCCGAACGACTACTTCACCGTGCCCGATCCGGCCAGCCCGACGGGCAGACGGGTGCAGTTCGAGGCCTCCTCGATGCCGACCAACGTGCGCGGCGTTCCGATCGACCAGACGGAATGGAACCGGCAGGACGGGTTCAGCCCGGGCGAGCCGATCCTGGTGCACGTTCCGGGATTGGATGCCAGGGCCACGGGCATCGCGCCGGTGACCGACATCGGCCGCTCGCTGGCGCCGGACGCGCCGATCGTGCTGGTCAACACCGCCACCGGCGAGCGCACACCGTACTGGGCCGAGCTGGACGCGCACGCCACCGGTCAGCCCGACCGGCAGCTGCTCATCATCCGGCCGGCGGTGGCGCTGAACGAGGGCACCCGGTACGTCGTCGGCCTGCGCGGCATGCGGAACAGCAACGGGGCGGTCATCCCGGCGCCGGCCGCGTTCACGGCGTACGTCACCGGCGCGGGCGTCGACGCCTTCGACCCCCGCGTCCCGCAGATGAAGCGGATCCTCGCCGACCTCACCACCGCCGGGGTCAAGCGCGGCGACCTCTACCTGGCCTGGGACTTCACGGTGGCCAGCCGGCAGGGTCTGACCGGCCGGATGCTGGCGGTCCGGGACGACGCGTTCGCCGGCCTCGGCGCGGCGGCACCGTCGTTCACCGTCACCCAGGTCACCAACTACACTCCGGAGCAGGACTCGCGGATCGCCCGGCAGGTGAGCGGCACCATCGGCGTACCGTCCTATCTCACCGGCAGCGGCGGGCCCGGTTCGCGGCTGCACTACGGCCCGGCCGACGGCGACGGGAGAGCGGGCACGTCGTACGCCATGCCCACGCCGTCCGGGGCGACGCTGCAGGCCGACTTCGTGTGCAACATCCCGCGCAGCGCCTCCGCCACCAGCCCGGCACACCTCTCGCTCTACGGCCACGGCCTGCTCGGCAGGCCGACCGAGATCAACGCCGGCAACGTCAAGACCATGTCGGCCACCCACGACTTCACCTTCTGCGCCACCAGCTGGATCGGCATGGCCAACGCCGACGTCCCGTACGTGGCCGGCGCCTTCACCAACCTCAGCGCCTTCCCCGCGGTGGTGGACCGGCTGCAGCAGAGCTTCCTGAACTTCCTCTTCCTCGGCCGAACGATGATCCACCCGGACGGGTTCGTCGCCGACCCGGCGTTCCAGGACGCCACCGGGCAGCCGTTGATCAACGTGCCGGGTGGGCTGCACTACGACGGCAACAGCCAGGGCGGCATCAACGGTGGTGCGCTCACCGCCGTCGCCCAGGACTGGACCCGGTCGGTGCTCGGCGTGCCGGCGATGAACTACTCCACGCTGCTGCAGCGCAGCGTCGACTTCGCGCCGTTCCAGTCGATCATGGACGGGTACTACCCGGACAAGGTCGACCAGCAGCTGATCCTCGCTCTGCTCCAGATGCTGTGGGACCGGTCCGAGGCCAACGGGTACGCCCAGCACATGACCGACAACCCGTTGCCGGGCACCCCGTCGCACCAGGTGCTGATGCACGTGGCCTTCGGCGACCACCAGGTCTCCCCCGCCGCCGCCGAGGTCGAAGCGCGCACCATCGGCGCCCGCCTGCACACCCCGGCCCTCGCCGATGGGTGGTCACTCGACGTGGAGCCGTACTGGGGCATCGCACCGATCCCGGCGTACCCGTATGCCGGTTCCGCGATCGTGATCTGGAACAGCGGTCAGGCGTACGCGCCACCGCCCACGAACCTCGCCCCGGCCGGCCCCGAGTACGGCGCCGACCCGCACGAGTTCCCGCGCGCCCAGCTCGGCGCGCAGGAGCAGAAGGCGAGGTTCCTGCTCACCGGCGAGATCATCGACGTCTGCGCGGGAGGGCCCTGCCCGTGATGCCGTGACCGGTCGTGCGATCCACGCAGACAGCCGCGGGGCCGTCGAGCCACGCCCGACGGCCCCGACGGATGTCTCAGTGGATCGCGACCGGCGTCGGAGGCTGCTGCTCCTGCTGGTTGTCGGCCAGGTGCGACGGCTGGCGCCGCCGCGGCAGCAACGCGGCCGGGATGAACGTGGCCAGCACGAGCGCGAACGCGACCCAGAAGGTGGTGGCGAAGGAGCTGGCCGCGAAGTCGAGGCCGCGTTCGATGAGCGACGGGGGCACCGGGAACTGCTGGGTGAGCGCCGGCTGCTGCTGCACGGCGATGGCCAGCCCAGCCTCGGTGACCGGCTCGCCGCTGGGAGCCGTCACACCGGGGATCGGCTGGGAACCGTTGAGCTCGTTGGTGAGGATCACCGACATCACCGCCGCACCGATGGAGCCACCGATCTGCTGGAGGATGTTGACCAGCGTGGAACCGCGGGCCACGTCCTGGGCGTGCAGGGTCCTCAGCGCCGAGGTCATCATCGGCATCATCGTCCCGCCCATGCCGAGGCCCATGACGAACAGGGAGCCGCAGAGCAGCCAGTACGAGGTGTGCGGGTCGACCTGGGTGAACGTGAAGAACCCGGCCGCGATGAGCACCAGCGCGAACGGCACCGTACGGCCCACCGGCACCCGGTCGGCCAGCATGCCGGCGATCGGCATGGTCATCATCGCGCCGATGCCCTGTGGCGCCATGAGCAGGCCGGCGGTCAGCGTCGACTCGCCGCGGATCTGCAGGAAGTAGCTCGGGAACAGCAGGCCGGCACCCATGAAGGCGATGATGAACACGAACAGGGTCACCGCCGCGATGGTGAGGTTGCGGTTCGCGAACAGCCGCAGATCGAGCAGGGGGTGCCGGGGCTTGAACGAGTAGGCGACGAAGGCGACCACGAGCGCCGCGCCGATCAGCATCGGCAGCCACACCTCGGTGTCGGCGAACGTGCCGGCTTCGGGCAGCGAGGATACGCCGTAGAGGAACAGCGCGAGCCCCGGCGAGAGCATCAGCATGCCGAGGAAGTCGAACGACTCCGACGGCTCGGGGTTGTCCTTCGGCAGTGCGAGCAGCGCGTAGACCAGCGCGATGGCGCCGATCGGCAGGTTGATCAGGAAGATCCAGTGCCAGCTCGCCGTGTCGATCAGCCAGCCGCCGAGGATCGGGCCGCCGATCGGACCGAGCAGCATCGGGATACCGAGGACGGCCATCAACCGGCCGATCCGGTGCGGCCCGGCCGCCCGGGTCATGATCGTCATGCCCAACGGCATGAGCATGCCGCCACCGAGGCCCTGAAGCACGCGGTAGCCGATCAGCTCGGTGATCGTGTCGGCGGTGGCGCACAGCCCGGATCCGATCGTGAACAGCGCCAGCGCGATCATGTAGAGGCGCTTCGTGCCGAACCGGTCGGCGGCCCACCCGCTGAGCGGGATCACCGTGGCCAGCGCGAGGGTGTAGCCGGTCATCGTCCACGCCACTCGGGCGTACGACGCGTCGAACTCGCTCTGGAACGTCGGGATCGCGACGCTGACGACCGTCACGTCGAGGATCGACATGATGGCACCGAGAACGACAACTCCCGCCACCTTGAGGACCGCGGCGTCGAGCTTGTCCGATGCCGCGGCAGGTTGGTTGATCACAAACGGTCTCCCTGTGCTCGATCGGGTTTGAGGGGGTGGCGGCAGCGCGCCTGCCGGCGCGTGGGGTCGCGTGCGGGGCGGACGTCCGGAGGCAGACTAACCAGCAGCACCGACAGTTGGCGCTCGGATTACCGACACCGGCCGCGGCGGGCGGCACCGACCGTTGGCAGCCCGCCGTCAGCATGACGTGCCTTCCGGGGCGGCGGGCGTGCTGGGTCGGCCGGCCGCACCCGTTCGAGGAGGCGTCCGCCACTGGTCCCGGAACGGCGATCAGCCGGGCCGGGGGCGGATGGTTGGTGGCCGACGTCGCGGAAGGCAAGGTCGGGGACAGCGCCGTGGCGGATCAACCAGCCACCATGCTGAGCCTTGTACGCAGCGTCAGATACGGACTGTACGGGAGGCGGGACGTACCTGATGATGGCCTGATGACGAGCGTGAATGTTGACGATGGGCGCGGTCCGTCCCTACGGCTGGCGGCGACCGGCGCGTTGGTGTTCGCCCTGCTGTTCGTGGTTCATCACGTGCTGCAGGGAACCGGGCCGGCCAGTTCGTCGGCGGCCAATGTCGCCTCGTACAACGTCGCCCACCGCGGTGCCCTGCTGGCCAGTGAGGTCGCGCTCGGGCTCGGTCTGCTGGCGTTCATCGCCTTCCTCGCCCCGTTCGTGGTGGTCATCTGGCGGGCCGGGCAGGAGACAGTGGCGGTCGCCGTGCTGGTCGCTGGCACCATCTTTCTCGTCCTGGGGTTCATGTCGACCGCGGCGGAGACGGCGCTGGTCGCCGTCGCCGACAGCAACGAGCCCGGCGCGGTCGAGGCGCTGAATCAGCTGCAGGGCCGCACGCCGGTCGTATGGTCCGTGGCCGCCCTGGCCGCGGCGGTCTCCGTAGCGGTTCTGCGCAGCGGGCTGTTGTGGCGGTGGCTGCGGATCAGCGGGCTGGTCCTTGCGGGAGTCTTCCTGTTGGCGTCGATCTCCAACCTTGTCGGACGCGACGTCGAGGGCGGCTACTCGCTCATCGGGGTGGGCCTGTTCGTCGCCTGGATGCTGGCCCTGTCGGCCGGCCTGTGGCGCGCCGGGTCCAACCCCACACCGAGCCGTGTGTAGCCCGCCGGGGCGTCCCCCCCGGCCACCCGCACGCGTCCGCTCCTGCCGCTTGCCGCTCGGCAGAGCACGACGGGGCGTAACCGCGACTGCTCAGCTCCGGCGTGGCCGGGCGGGCACAATGCAACGATGTCGGATCTTTCTCAGCCGCTCCGCTACCGCCTCGTCACCGGACCCGATGACGCTGCATTCTGCGCCCGCGTCAGCGGCCTTCTCGACCAGGGCTATCAGCTGTATGGATCGCCGGCACTGACCTTCAACGGCGAGCGCGTCATCGCCGCCCAAGCGCTGGTGCTGGCCGGCTCCGCCGGAACCGAGGCGCCCGAGAGCAGCACACGCTAGACGGCCCTTGGCTGTTGCGGCCTGTCGCCCGCTGCCGGTCCGGCCTCAGAGGTTGAGCGGCCCTGGGCTGGTGGCCAACTCCTGGAACCGCTCGCGCGGGTTGGGCACCAGCCGCCGGGCCGACAGGTCGAGCAGCCCGCCCACCCCGGTCAGCGTCGCGACCTGGGTGCCGTCGGCGCGGGTGTAGTCCTGGACGATCTGGAAGGTCTTGCCCTCGCCCCAGCGGAACTCGCAGGACACGTCCACCTCGTCCCCACCCCGCAGCTCGCGCAGGTATTTCAGGGTGACCTCCAAGGCGACAGGTCCCACCCCGCTGGCGATGAGCCGGTCCTGCGAGATGCCGGCGGCGCGCAGGCACTCCCACCGGGCGTGCTCGCCGTATTGCAGGTAGACGGCCTGGTTCAGGTGGCCCTGGGTGTCGAGCTCGTAGCCGCGGACGGCGACGCGCACCCGGAACGGATCTCCCATGTGGTGGAGCCTAACGGTGGGTACGACACCGGCCGGCGGGTGGTGGACCGGCCCCTGACGGCACATGCCGCAGGTCAGGCGGGGGGTCGGGCGGGCCGGACGACCGGTGGCGTGTGAAGATGCGGCGCATGCGTGCGGTGATCTACGACGAGTTCGGTGCCCGACCCGAGGTGCGAGAGGTGCCGGATCCGGTGCCGCCGTCCGGGGGCGCGGTCATCCGGGTCGAGGCGACCGGCTTGTGCCGCAGCGACTGGCACGGTTGGCAGGGACACGATCCGGACATCCGCCCGCCACACGTCCCCGGCCACGAGTTCGCCGGCGTGGTCACGGCGGTCGGTGCCGGCGTAACCGGCTGGCGACCCGGCGACCGGGTCACCGCCCCGTTCGTCTGCGCCTGTGGGCGGTGCCCAGCCTGCCTGTCCGGCGACCAGCAGGTCTGCGAGCGGCAGACGCAGCCCGGCTTCACCCACTGGGGCTCGTTCGCCGAGTACGTGGCGGTGCAGAACGCCGACGTCAACCTGGTCCGGCTCCCCGATCACCTGGACTATCCCGCCGCGGCGGCACTCGGATGCCGCTTCGCCACGGCCTTCCGGGCCGTGGTCAGCCAGGGTCGGGTCGCCGCCGGCGAGTGGGTGGCGGTGCACGGCTGCGGCGGAGTGGGGCTGTCCGCGGTGATGATCGCGGCGGCGTGCGGCGCCCAGGTGGTGGCGGTCGACGTGGCCCCCGGGGCGCTGGAGCTGGCCAGAAGCTGCGGGGCCACGGTCTGTCTGGACGGCAGTAGGCTCACCGGACCCGGCGCGGTGGCCGCGGCGGTTCGGGAGGCGACCGGCGGCGGTGCCCACCTGTCGCTCGACGCGCTGGGCAGTCACGCCACCTGCACCGCCTCCATCGAGAGCCTGCGCCGGCGCGGACGGCACGTGCAGGTCGGACTCCTCCCCGCCGCCCAGGGCCGCCCGGCCCTGCCGATGGAGCTCGTGATCGCGTACGAGCTGGAACTCCTGGGCAGTCACGGCATGCCGGCGCACGCGTATCCCGAGCTGCTCCGGCTGGTCACCGCCGGTGTACTGCGCCCCGCCGATTTGATCACCCGCACGATCGGCCTCGACGAAGTACCCGACGCGTTGGCCGCGATGGATCAGCCTGCTCGCGGCGGGATGTGCCTCATCCGCGCCAGGTGAGCTCGCGAGTACAGACCCGGTGACGTTCAGGTGACGGAGGGGCCGCAGGGCGAGACCTTGCGCAAGCTTGGACACCAACTTTCGTCGGTCTGTAGAAAAGTCTGGTCGCCAGCGGCAGAAGCTATGGACACATGAACATATGTTTTGTAGCGTCAGCCGCATGACGACAGGGTTTCGTCGATGTGACGCGGCAGGCATACGCGGGTTCGGTGGCCTGACCGCAATCGAGACGCCAGCGCACAACAACGGCTGACAGCCGGTCGACACCTGACCTGACCCGACCCACCCTGACTCCCCGACCCTTCGCCCGTCACCGGGCGACGGGCGGGTCACGACTGCCCAGAAACCGGACCGTCCACACAGGAGGAACAAGCCAGTACGTCCCCGACCTGCCCCGGTCAGTCCTCAGTAGAAGGAGAGGCAGATGAAGAGACGATTCGCGCTCGCCGTAGCGGGCCTCACGATCACCGGCCTTGTCGCCACGCCCACCGTCTCGATGGCCGAGCCCGGCACGACCGCCGCGCCGCCCGATACGAACTTCCAGAAGGTCACCCTCAACGACAACCCGGGCGAGCCGATGGACCTCGCCGTGCTGCCGGACAGCCGGGTGCTGCACGTGACCCGCGCCGGTGAGGTCTGGCTGCACGACCCCGCCACCGGCCGTAACACGATCGCCGCCACCCTGGACGTCTACCGGCACGACGAAGAGGGCCTGCAGAACGTCGCGATCGATCCCAACTTCGGCAAGGCCGGCAACAACTGGGTCTACCTGTACTACTCGCCGCCGATGAACACCCCGGTCGACGACCCGTCGACCCCGAACGTCAACGAGGGCGACGCGCCGGGCTGGGGCACCGCTGACGACTTCGCGCCGTTCAAGGGGGTCATCCGGCTCTCCCGGTTCCGGCTCGTCAAGGACAAGCTGGACCTCGCCACCGAACAGCAGATCCTCGACGTACCGGTCGACCGGGGCATCTGCTGCCACGTCGGAGGTGACATCGCCTTCGACGCCAAGGGCAACCTGTACCTGTCCACAGGCGACGACACCAACCCGTTCGAATCCGGCGGATACACGCCCCTCGACGAGCGTCCCGGCCGCAACCCGGCCTACGACGCGCAGCGCAGCTCGGCCAACACCAACGACCTGCGCGGCAAGATCCTGCGCATCAAGGTCCGCGATGACGGGTCGTACACCATCCCGGCCGGCAACCTCTTCCCGAAGGACACGCCGCAGACCCGGCCCGAGATCTACCTGATGGGGCTGCGTAACCCGTTCCGGATCGAGTTCAACCGCCCGGCCGACGAGCTGTACATCGCCGACTACTCGCCGGACGCGGGCCAGGCGGATCCGCTGCGCGGGCCGGCCGGACACGGCAAGTGGGCCGCGGTCCGGAAGGCCGGCAACTACGGATGGCCCTACTGCGCCACCGCCCAGCTGCCGTACGTGGACTACGACTTCGCCACCGGCCAGTCCGGCGCACCGTTCAACTGCGCCGCGCCGGTCAACGAGTCGCCGCACAACACGGGGCTGCGGGAGCTGCCACCGGTGCAGCAGCCGGACGTGTGGTACACGTACGGCCCCTCGGCGCAGTTCCCCGAGCTGGGCACCGGCGGGATCGGACCGATGGCCGGGCCGGCGTACCAGTTCGCCTCCCCGACGACCCGGGGGCGTACCCCGGTGGCGTGGCCCGCGTACTACGACGGGATGCCGCTGTTCTACGAGTGGACCCGGGACTACGTGAAGGGCTTCCACCTCGACTCCAGCGGCGACCTGGCCGGGATCGAGCCCGTGCTCCCCTCGGTCACCTTCGACAACCCGATGGACCTGGAGTTCGGCCCGGACGGCGCGCTCTACGTCCTCGAGTACGGCGACGGCTTCTTCAGCGAGAACCCGGACGCGCAGCTCGCCCGGATCGACTACACCGGCTGGACCGGCAACCACACCCCGGTTCCGCAGGCCTCGGCCACGCCCACCAACGGCATCGCGCCGCTGACCGTCACGTTCTCCAGCGACGGCACCACGGACTACGACGGCGACCGGCTGTCGTACGCGTGGGACTTCGACAACGACGGCAAGGTCGACTCGCGCACGGCGAACCCGACCTTCACCTACCGGGAGAACGGCCTCTATTACGCCACGCTCAAGGTGAGCGACCCGGGCGGCCTGTCGGCGTCCGCGTCGGTCCGGATCGTGGTCGGCAACGCCGCGCCGGTGGTGGAGCTGGTCAAGCCGGTCGACGGCCAGCCCTTCGCCTTCGGCGACACCGTGCAGTTCGAGGTGAAGGTGACCGACGACCAGCCGGTGGACTGCTCCCGGGTCAGCGTCACGTACGTCCTCGGCCACGACACGCACGGGCACCCGCAGACCACGGCCAACGGCTGCACCGGCTCGATCCAGACGACGGTGCCGTCCGGCCACGACCCGGCGACCGACGACCTGAGCGCCGTGTTCGTCGCGTCCTACACCGATCCCGGTGGTGACGGGCTGCCCTCCCTGACCGGAACGGACCAGGTCGTCCTGGTCCCCAGCGCGTAGACCCCAGAGAAGGAGTCATCATGTGTTACGGATTCGACGGAGAGGCCGCGCTGCGGCGGTCCGTCCTTGACCGACGGAGCCTGCTGCGCGGTTCGGTGGCGGCGCTCGCCGGCGTCGGGCTCGCCTCGGCGGGGATCGGCGCCACGGCGGCGTCGGCCACCACCCGGACCACCGGGCTGCAGCACGTACCCCCGGGCCTGATCAGCATCCAGCTCTGGACGGTACGCGACGCGCTGTGGGGCGCGCCGGGGTACGACGCCACCCTCACCCGCCTCGCCCAGATCGGCTACCCGCGCGTGGAGTTGGCGCTCGGCTACTTCGGGCGTACCGCTGCCCAGCTGCGCCAGTTCCTGGACGGCATCGGCATCAGGGCCAGCTCCAGCCACGACGGGATCAGCGCGGACGCGACCGCCCTGGAACAGAAGATCCAGAACGCGCTCACCCTGGGCCAGTCCTTCATGGTGGTGCCGTACCTGTACTCAGAGCGCGAGGACGACTGGAAGCGCTGGGCGGAACAGATGAACGTCGAGGCCGCGGCGGCGGCCGCCGCCGGCCTGCGGTATGGCTACCACAACCACGCCCACGAGTTCACCATCGACCTCGGCGGTGGCAAGCGCCCCTGGGACGTGCTGACCGCGGAGCTCGACCCGAAGCTCGTACACCTGGAGGTCGACCTCTACTGGGCCGTCACCGGCGGCATCAACTCCGGCGACGGCGTGGCCGACCCCGAGGGCTTCGCGCTGGACGTCATCCGCACCGCGCCGCAGCGGGTCCTGCAGTACCACGTCAAGGACCGGCACGAGTCCAACGGCGACATGGCCGACCTGGGCACGGGGATGATCGACTTCGCTCGGATCTTCCAGGAGCACTCGGCCCTCGAGTACATCGTCGAGAACGACACCCCCGATGTGACACCGCAGCAGACCGCCGAGGTCGGCTACCGCTACCTGCGCAAGCTGCGGTTCTGAACGACCCCGGAAAGAGTTTACGGCCGCCAGGGCCGGCGTCTGGCTCATGGGAGATGTGCCAGAATCACCGGCCCTGGTGGCCGTCACCCACCAGGTCGAGGCCGACTCACCCGGACCGAAAAACGGCCGGCTACAGGAGCCGGCCGAGCGGAGTGCGCTCGATGATCAGCCAGCCGAGCCAGAAGCAGGCCGGAACGGCCAGCGCCCCCACCAGCGGGGCTTTGGCCTCGGCCGGCAGGGGTAGCGGGCGGGCCGCGATCGCCAAGGTCAGCAGGACGGGTCCCTGCACGACGAATGCGGCGTACGCGGCGCGGCCGCAGGCCGCCGACAGCGGCCCCCCGTCCACCAGGCGGCGCTGTGCCGTGCCGAGCGCCCACACCGATCCGGCGACCACCAGGCATGCCTCCACGGAGGCCAGCAGCAGCGCCTGCCAGTGCCAGCCGCCGAGGAACGGGGTGGCGGCCTCGGCGAGACTCGACACACCCAGCGCGACAGCCAGCACCGGTACCGCGCCCAGCGTGCCCGCCACCGCGAGCCCGCAGGCGTGCCGCACGCTCTCCGGCACGTTGCCGATCCACCCGTGCCGGGCCCCGACGACGCCCAACCCGAACATCCCCAGGCATTGCGGCCACTGCCACAGGTGCAGGTCGAGGATCTGGGTGCTCCGGGCGGGGTACCACAGCCGGACCACGAACGAGGCGACCGCAACGGCGACGGCGAGCGCGACCAGCTGACGACCGCCGAACGGTCCGGGGTGGGGTCGAGGGTGCCGACCCAGCCGGGTGGCGACCCAGCGCCAGGTCGCGTACGCGAGGGAGAAGTACAGCAGCACCTCGGCGAACCACAGCGGGCCGGAATCCAGGAAGGGCTTCCGGTGCGTGAAGGCCCACCAGTACGAGACGCGGAAGCCGGCCGAGCGGTAGGCGGCCCACATGAACAGGGGCCAGAGCAGTCCCAGGAAAACCAGGAACGGCACACCGAGCCGCAGGATCCGCTCGCCCGCAAACCGTGCCGGCCCCTTGCGGGTGATGGCGGCGGGCGAGAACAGTCCGGCCAGGAAGAAGAAGGTGCCGACGACGAAGAGCGCCGACGGGCCGATCAGGACGGCCAGCACCAACTCTGATCGGCGGTCGAACGTGACCTCGTTGACCTCGTCGTAGGGCCAGCCGCCGATCGCCGAATAGCCGACCAGGGCATGACCGGCGATGATCCACGCCACCATGGCGGCCTTGAGGTTGTCTATCGCAGGCAGGCGTTGCAATCGCCGGCCCTGGACGACCGTGGACATATGCAAATTCTCTCCGGCACGGGCCCGCACATCGATGGGGTCCACGGCCCAAAAGACTGCCCGTATGACCGCTGCACAAGCGGGGACGTCGCGGCGCGGTCCTGCGAAGGGTGCTCAGCGAGTTCCTCCAGCGGGATGAACCCGGCGAGCACGGCCACCACGACACCCACGATGATGGTGATGCGGTGCGGGGTACCGAACCGCGGATGCACCCGGCTCAACCAGCGCGGCAGCAGCCCGTCACGACTCATGGCGAATGCGGGTTCGATGCTCTCGGCAGGCGCCGCAGGTCAGGCGGGCTCCACGCCCACCGGGATGCCGTTGAGCACGACGTTGCCGGAGAGCGGGTCGACGGCCGTCTCGTCGGTGAGCACGTTGCTGTTGACGCCGGCGTGCGCGCGCGCCACCGACTGCCGGGTGCCCGGCACGTCGTGACCCCACCCGTGCGGCAGGCTGACCACGCCCGGCATGGTGTCGGCGGTCAGCTCCACGGCGACGACGACCGACCCGACCCGCGAGGAGACGCGCGCGGTGTCCCCGGCGGCCAGCCCGAGCTTCGCCGCGTCGTCCGGATGCACCTGCAGGGTGCAGCGGTCCCGGCCCTTCACCAGCGCCGGCACGTTGTGCATCCAACTGTTGTTCGACCGCAGGTGCCGGCGGCCGACGAGGACGAAGCCCTCCGGCGGCGCGTCGCGGGCCTCGTGCAGCCGGACCACGTCGGCCGCGATCGGCGGCGGGCACAGCTCGATCGTCCCGCTCGGCGTGTGCAGCACCTCGGGCAGCCGCGGCCGCAGCGGCCCCAGGTCGATGCCGTGCGGATGGTCGAGCAGCCGGGTCAGGGACAGCCCGTCCGGTCGCTGTCCGAACAGGTCGCCGTACGCGCCGAGCCGCAGCCGCGCGTCGAGGAGACGTTCAGCCGGCCGGTGCCCGGCGAGCAGCGCCCTCAACTCGGCCGCCGGCCGGCCCAGTCCCTCAGCCGCCTCGGCGAGGACCTGGCCGAGCAGGCGCTCGTGCAGCACCGCCGGGTCGGCGCCGGCGCTCTGCCCGGCGGCGATCAGCGTGAGCCGGGCGAGGATGTCGCACTCGTCGAGACCGTCGGGATCCAGCGGGAGCGCGGGCGGCGAGTAGCTCGCCACGTTGCGCACGGCCAGGGTGAGGAACGCGAAGTCGTAGTGTCCGGTGCGGGCGGGGTCGGGCGGCGGCAGCACCACGTCGGCGTGCCGGGTGGTCTCGTTCAGGTACGGGTCGACGCTGACCATGAAGTCGAGCGAGGCGAGCGCCCGATCCAGCCGCTCGCTGTTCGCGGTGGACAAGACCGGGTTTCCGGCGACGGTGATCAGCGCCCGGACCTGGCCCTCCCCCGGCGTGGAGATCTCGTCGGCCAGCGTGGCGACCGGCAGCTCGCCCTTGACCTCCGGCAGGCCGCGCACCCGGCTGGCCCAGCGTCCGGTGCGGAACCCCTTGCCGGGGCCGGCGGCACGCGCTCGCTGGTGGGCGGCGAGGGGGAACATCGCCCCGCCCGGGCGGTCGAGGTTGCCGGTCAGCACGTTGACCACGTCGACCAGCCAGCTCGTCAGCGTGCCGAACGCGACCGTACTGGTGCCGATGCGCCCGTACACCGCGGCCGTGGGGGCGGCCGCCAGCTCGCGGGCGAGCTGGCGGATGCGCGGCGCGGGCACCGCGCACCGCTCGGCGACCCGCTCGGGAGCGAACGCCACGGCCAGCTCCCGGACGCCGTCGAGGCCGGTGACGTGCTCCGCCAGCCGGCCGAGCCGGACGAGGTCCTCGTCGAAGAGGGTGTGCACGACGGCGAAGAGCAGCAGCGCGTCGGTGCCGGGCCGGATGGGCAGGTGCTCGTCGGCGGCGGCGGCCGTGCGGGTGCGCCGGGGGTCGACGACCAGGAACCGGCCGCCGCGCGCCTGCAGAGCCCGCAGCCGGCCCGGGAAGTCGGGCGCGGTGCAGAGGCTGCCGTTGGACTCGAAGGGGTTGGCGCCGAGCAGCACGAGCAGGTCGGTGCGGTCGAGGTCGGGCACCGGGATGGCGTTCGGGTCGCCGTAGAGGTAGCCCGAGGAGACGTGCTTGGGCATCTGGTCGACGGTGCTGGCGGAGAAGACGTTGCGGGTGCCGAGCGCCCGCACCAGGGGACCCACGTGGAGTCCGCCGGCCATCGTGTGCACGTTGGGGTTGCCGAGGTAGACGGCGACCGCGTCGCGGCCGCCGACCCGGGCGGCCGCCAGCCCGGCCTCGACGGCGGCGAACGCCTCGTCCCAGCCGACCTCGCGCAGCGTGCCGTCGACGCGCAGCAGCGGCCGGCGCAGGCGATCCGGGTCGGCGAGAAGCTGCGGGAACGCGGCCCCCTTTGGGCAGACGAAACCGTGGCTGAAGACGTGCTCGCCGTCGCCGCGGGCGTGCGTCACCCGGTCGTCGGCGATGGTCAGTGTCAGTCCACAGGTCGCCTCGCACAGTGGACAGGTGCGGTACGCCGTGCGCGTTGCGGTCGTCCCCGGCATCGCGGGCCCCTTCCCATGGGATACCGACTGGTCGGTATGTTGGCACGCCGCCGAGCGGCTGTCACCCCCTGGCGAACGGCTCCGGCGGTGTGCGGGCACACCGCCGGTGCCGGCTCAGGCCGCCACGACCGCCGCCGGCACCTCGTCGGGCGCGCCCAGCCGGACGGCGTCGGCCGCCACGTCGTCGGGCTGCTCGTGCGCGGCCCGCTCGGCCCGGACCCGCGCCACGTAGTGCGCCACCTCCCGGTCGACCCGCGCGTCGTCCCAGCCAAGGACCGGTGCCATCAGCGTCGCCGCCGGCCGGGCGGCCGTCAGGCCCCCGTCGAAGCTCTCGATCGAGATGTGGGTGCGCCGGGTCAGCACGTCCTCCAGGTGCAGCGCTCCCTCGGCGGACGCGGCGTAGACGACCTCCACCCGCAGGTAGTCCTCCGCACCGTCGAGCGGCTCGCCGAGCGTGGGGTCCTCCCGCAGCAGCGCCAGCACCTCGTCGACGGCGGCACCGTAGCGGCGCAGCAGGTGCGCCACGCGCGCGACGTGCAGGCCGTACTGCTGCGCCAGCCGCCGGCGCTGGTTCCACCGGGCGACGGAGCCCTCCGCGCCCAGCAGTGGCACGACGTCGGTGCACGAGGCGGGAACTGCGCCGCCGAGGCCGCGCACGGCCTCGTCGACGGCGTCGCGCGCCATCACCCGGTACGTCGTGTACTTGCCGCCGGCCACCATCACGAGTCCGGGCACCGGGCTGACCACGGTGTGCTCGCGCGACAGCTTGGCGGTCGCATTGGGCTCCCCGGACAGCAGCGGGCGCAGGCCGGCGTACACACCCTCGACGTCGTCGCGGCTCAGCGGGGTGGCCAGCACCTGGTTGACGTGCTCCAGCAGGTAGTCGATGTCCCGGCTGGTCGCCGCGGGATGCGCCTTGTCCAGGTCCCAGTCGGTGTCGGTGGTGCCGATCAGCCAGTGTCGGCCCCACGGGATCACGAACAGCACGCTGGTCTCGGTACGCAGGATCAGGCCGGTGCGCGACCGGATCCGGTCGCGCGGCACCACCAGGTGGATGCCCTTCGAGGCGCGCACCTGGACCTGGCCACGCTCGCCCACGAGAGCCTGGGTGTCGGCGGTCCACACCCCCGTGGCGTTGATGACCTGCCGGGCGCGCACCTCGAACACCCGGTCGGTCTCCAGGTCGTGCACCCGTGCTCCGGTGACCCGGGAACCCTCGCGCAGGAAACCCACCACGCGGGCCCGCGACAGCGGGTGCGCCCCGTGCGCGGCGGCGGTGCGGACGAGGAAGGTCACCAGCCGGGCGTCGTCGACCTGAGCGTCGTAGTACTGCAGGGCGCCCACCAGCGCCTCGGGTCGCAACGACGGGCATGCGCGCAACGCCCCGCGGCGGCTCAGGTGCCGGTGGGCCGGCACCCCGCGCCCGTGGCCGCCGGACAGGCTCATCGTGTCGTAGAGCAGCACGCCGGCGCCGGCGTACAGCCGTTCCCAGCCCCGGTGGCGCAGCGGGTAGAGGAACGGCACCGGCCGCACCAGGTGCGGGGCGAGCCGCTGCAGCAGCAGGCCCCGCTCGCGCAGAGCCTCGCGGACCAGCCCGAAGTCGAGCATCTCCAGGTAGCGCAGGCCGCCGTGGATCAATTTGCTGGACCGGCTCGACGTGCCGCTGGCCCAGTCGCGGGCCTCGATGAGCCCGACGGACAGGCCGCGGGTGACCGCGTCGAGGGCGCAGCCGGCGCCGGTGACGCCACCGCCGATCACCAGGACGTCCAGTTCCTGGCCGCTGCCGAGGGCGGCCAGGGACCGCTCGCGGGCGGCCGGTGACAGTGTCGCGGAATGCATCCGTCTTCTCTCTCCTGCATCGGGGTGGAGGGTGATCGGCGGCGGGCGCCGGCCGCCCGGATCCTTGCGGGGGGCGGCGTCAGCCGACGTCGACCCAGTCGAGGGTGCGCTGGACCGCCTTCTTCCACCGGGCGTAGCCGTTCTCGCGCTGCTCCGGCGACCAGGCCGGCTGCCAGCGCCGGCTCTCCTTCCAGTTCTCGCGCAGCTCATCGGTGTTCTTCCAGAACCCGACGGCGAGGCCGGCGGCGTACGCGGCACCGAGCGCGGTGGTCTCCGCGACCACCGGTCGGCTGACCGGCACGCCGAGGATGTCCGCCTGCAGCTGCATGCACAGGTCGTTGACGGTGACGCCGCCGTCGACCTTGAGGCACTCCAGGTGCACCCCGGAGTCCTGCTCCATGGCCTCGGCCACGTCGCGGCTCTGGTAGCAGATGGACTCGAGGGTGGCCCGGGCGAGGTGGGCGTCGGTGATGAACCGGGAGAGACCGACGATCGCGCCGCGGGCGTCGGAGCGCCAGTACGGGGCGAACAGGCCGGAGAACGCGGGCACGAAATAGACCCCGCCGTTGTCCTCCACCTGACGGGCCAGGATCTCGCTCTGCGCCGCGCTACTGATGACCTTGAACTGATCGCGCAGCCACTGCACGGCCGAACCGGTGACCGCGATCGAGCCTTCGAGCGCGTATACCGGCGCCTCGTCGCCGAACTGGTAGCCCACCGTGGTGAGCAGCCCGGCCCTCGACCGTACGATCTCCGTGCCGGTGTTGAGGAGCATGAAGTTGCCCGTGCCGTAGGTGTTCTTCGCCTCGCCCGGGGCGAAGCAGACCTGCCCCACCGTGGCGGCCTGCTGGTCGCCCAGGTCGCCGGTCAACGGGACCGGGCCGGTGAAGGGGCCGTGCGGCACGGTGCTGCCGTACGAGCGCGGGTCCGACGACGGCCGGATCCGCGGCAGCATGGCCCGGGGGATGGTGAAGAACGACAGCAGCTCGTCGTCCCAGTCCAGCGTCTCCAGGTTCATGAGCATGGTGCGGCTGGCGTTGGTGGGGTCGGTGACGTGCACCCCGCCCTCGGTGGCGCCGGTGAGGTTCCACAGCAGCCAGGTGTCGGTGTTGCCGAAGACGGCCTCGCCCCGCTCGGCGGCCTCCCGGACCCCGTCGACGTTCTCGAGGATCCACTGGATCTTCCCCGCGGAGAAGTACGTCGCCGGCGGCAGGCCGGCCTTGCACCGGATGACGTCGCCCCTGCCGTCGCGTTGCAGGGATGAGGCAATGCGGTCCGTGCGGGTGTCCTGCCAGACGACGGCGTTGTAGTAGGGCCGGCCGGTCCGGCGGTTCCACACCACGGTGGTCTCGCGCTGGTTGGTGATGCCGAGCGCGGCCAGATCGGAGGCGACCAGGCCACGGGCGTTCATCGCGGTCTGGATGACCGTCTGGGTCCGTTCCCAGATCTCGAGGGGGTTGTGCTCCACCCAGCCGGCCTGCGGCAGGATCTGCTGGTGTTCGAGCTGGTGACGCCCCACCTCGTTGCCGCCGTGGTCGAAGATCATGAAGCGGGTGCTGGTGGTGCCCTGGTCTACCGCGCCGACGAAGTCAGCCATGCCGGGTGTCTCCTTCTGTGTCCGTCGCGAGGATGCGGGTCGGCGGATGCCGGAGGCGCGGGCGAGCTCGGTCGATAACTGGCGGTAGGGAACGCCGCCGTGCGGTGAACGTAGGAAACCCTCGCGGCCGGGTCAACGAACCGCGGTCGACAATGTCGAACACTGTTGCGGCAGCCGGAACGGGGCTAGCATTCGGCCCCATGCCCGGTCAGGTGCAGTCCATCGCGCGGGCAGCGGCGATCCTCAGGCTGCTGGCCAGCAGCTCCGGCCGGCTCGGCATCGGGGAGATCGCCCGGTCCCTCGACCTGGCCAAAGGCACCGCGCACGGCATCGTCCGCACCCTGCAGGACGTCGGCTTCGTCGAGCAGGACAAGACCTCCGGCAAGTACCAGCTCGGGGCGGCCCTGCTGCACCTGGGCACCAGCTACCTCGACGTCAACGAACTGCGCTCACGCGCCATCAACTGGGCCGACCCGCTGGCTGCGCGCAGTGGCGAGGCCGTCCGCGTCAGCACCCTGTTGGACGGCAAGGTGCTGGTGGTCCACCACGTCTTCCGGCCCGACGACACCCTGCAGACCCTCGACGTCGGGTCCCTGCTACCCCCGCACGCCACCGCGCTCGGCAAGGTCCTGCTCGCCTACGACGTCGGCGCGGCCAACGCGGTCATGCGGGGCGAACCCGAGCCGTACACCCGGCGCACGCTGGTCACCGCTCGGGCCCTCACCCGGGCGCTCACCGAGATCCGGGACAACGGCTGGGCCGCCGAGATCGAGGAGATGACCCTCGGCGAGGCGGGTATCGCCGCGCCCATCCGAGGCTACGGCGGCCTCGTCGTCGGCGCGATCGGGCTCTCCGGTCCGGTCGACCGCGTCTGCGACGGGCAGGGCCGCCCCCGCCCGACGCTCGTCGCGTACGTCCGCGACGCCGCACGCGCGGTGTCCCGGGATCTCGGCGCGGCGCGCTGGTGATCCGTCCACCCTGCCCCGCCGTCCGCGCCAGAGAGGACGAGGAATGACTGACAGCTACGTCGTCTCCATCGACCAGGGCACCACCTCGACCCGCTGCATCGTGTTCGACCGGCGGGGCAACCTGGTCTCGGTGGCGCAGCGGGAGCACCAGCAGCACTTCCCCCGGCCCGGCTGGGTGGAACACGACGCGCTGGAGATCTGGCGCAACGTCGGGAAGGTGGTGCCCCGGGCCCTCGCCGAGGCCGGCATCGTCGCGGGCCAGGTCGCCGCGATCGGCATCGCCAACCAGCGGGAGAGCACCGTGGTGTGGGACCGACACACCGGCGTACCAGTGGCGCCGGCGATCATCTGGCAGGACACCCGGACCGACGAGCTGGTGGAGACGCTGGCCCGGGCGCCCGGCGCCGAGGACCTCCGGCAGCGCTGCGGGTTGCCACTTGCCACGTACTTCTCCGGCCCGAAGCTGCGCTGGCTGCTCGACCAGACGCCCGGGCTGTACGAGCGGGCTGAGCGTGGCGAGGTGCTCTTCGGGACGATGGAGAGCTGGCTGATCTGGAACCTCACCGGCGGCCCGGACGGCGGTCTGCACTTGACCGACGTGACCAACGCCAGCCGAACCATGCTGATGGACCTGCGTACGCTCGGCTGGCACCCGGACTCGCTGGCCTTCTTCGGGATCCCGGTCGCCATGCTGCCCGGGATCCGCTCCTCGTCGGAGGTGTACGGCACCGCCACCGCCGTCCTGCCCGGCGTGCGGATCGCCGCGGCACTCGGCGACCAGCAGGCCGCCCTGTTCGGCCAGACCTGCTTCGCGCCGGGCGACGCCAAGTGCACCTACGGCACGGGCAGCTTCCTGCTGCTCAACACCGGCGCGGAGCCGGTGCACTCCCGCCACGGGCTGCTCACCACCGTCGGCTACCAGATCGGCGGCGAGCCGGCCGTCTACGCCCTGGAAGGCTCCATCGCGATCACCGGCTCCCTGGTGCAGTGGTTCCGCGACCAGCTGGAGCTGATCAGCACCGCGCCGGAGATCGAAACCCTCGCCCGCACGGTGGACGACAACGGCGGCTGCTACATCGTGCCGGCCTTCTCCGGGCTGTTCGCGCCGCACTGGCGCAGCGAGGCGCGCGGGGTGATCGTCGGCCTCACCTCGTACATCACCAAGGGGCACCTGGCCCGCGCGGTGCTGGAGGCCACCGGCTGGCAGACCCGCGAGGTGGTGGACGCGATGAACGCCGACTCCGGCCTGGAGCTGACCTCCCTGCGGGTGGACGGCGGGATGACCGCGAACAACCTGCTGATGCAGTTCGTGGCCGACGTGCTGGCGGTGCCGGTGGTGCGCCCGATGGCCGCCGAGACGGTCTCCCTCGGCGCGGCGTACGCCGCCGGGCTGGCGGTCGGCTACTGGCCCGACCTGGAGGGGCTGCGCAGCAACTGGCACCTCGCCGCCCGCTGGGTGCCGAAGATGGACGACGCCATCCGCGCCGAGGAACGGGAGAACTGGCAGCGCGCGGTGGAGCGCACCTTCGGCTGGATCAAGCCCGAGGCCCGGGCCGCCAACGCATGACCGACCCGCTGGACGCGCGCCGCCCGGTCAGCACCTTGTCGTCCGCCTCCGGAACTACGGGGCCGAAGCGAGGTCCAACCGGTCGCCGCAGCCAACTTACCGGCCGGTAACATGTGTCCATGCCCGTCTACGCCCTCGCGCAGATCTCCATCCACGATCGACCGCGGTACGACCGTTACGTCGCCGCGTTCATGCCCGTCCTGCTCCGCTACCGCGGACGGCTCCTGGCCACCGACGAGTCGCCGCGGGTGGTGGAAGGGACCTGGCCGTACGACAAGGTGATCCTCATGGCGTTCGACAGCCGGGAGGACTTCGAACGTTGGTCCACCTCCCCGGAGTACCGCGAGATTTCCCGCGACCGGGAGGCCGCCACCGAGGGTGTCGTCCTGCTGGTCGACGGGATCCCCGCGCGCCGCTGAGCCGCGACCTGTCCCAGCGTCACGACGGCTTCCCGCCTGGCGGCGAGCGTCAGTGCGGATACGACGTGCACGTGGTGTGGTCAGGCAGGGCTGTTCCGCCTCGCGGCGGCCTGGCGACGCAGTTCGTGGCGCGCCAAGGCGTTCTTGTGCACCTCGTCGGGTCCATCGGCGAATCGCAGGGTGCGGATGCGCGCATAGGCGCCGGCCAGCGGAAAGTCCTGGGAGAGGCCAGCGGCGCCGTGCACCTGGATCGCCTTGTCGAGGATCCACTGGACGGCCGCGGGGGTGGCGATCTTGATCGCCTGGATCTCGGTGTGCGCGCCCTTGTTGCCGACGGTGTCCATCAACCAGGCCGCCTTGAGCACCAGCAGGCGCAGCTGCTCGATCCGCACCCGGGACTCGGCGATCCAGTCCCGGATCACCCCCTGCTCGGCCAGCGGCTTGCCGAAGGCGGTCCGCTGCTCGGCGCGGGCGCACATCAGCTCGACGGCCTGCTCGGCGACCCCGATCGAGCGCATGCAGTGGTGGATGCGGCCGGGACCGAGACGGGCCTGGGCGATCGCGAAGCCATCGCCTTCGCCCCCGATCAGGTTCTCGACCGGCACGCGTACGTCGTGGAACTCCAGCTCGGCGTGCCCGCCGTGGTCGTGGTCGTCGTACCCCAGCACCTCCATGCCCCGCTTGATCTCCAGGCCCGGGGTGTCCCGCGGGACCAGCACCATGGACTGCTGGCGATGCCGCTCGGCGTTCGGGTCGGTCTTGCCCATGACGATGAAGATCCGGGCGTTCGGGTTCATCGCACCGGTGATCCACCACTTGCGGCCGTTGACGACGTACTCGTCGCCGTCCCGCTCGATCCGGGTGGAAATGTTCGTCGCATCCGAGGACGCCACGTCCGGCTCGGTCATGGCGAACGACGACCGGATCTCACCTTCCAGCAGCGGTTCCAGCCACAGCTTCCGCTGCTGCTCGGTGCCGAACATCGCCAGCACCTCCATGTTGCCGGTGTCCGGGGCGGCGCAGTTCAGGGCGGCGGGCGCCAGGTGGCTGCGCCCGGTGATCTCCGCGAGCGGGGCGTACTGCAGGTTGGTGAGGCCGGCCCCGTGCTCGCCCGGCAGGAAGAGGTTCCACAGCCCTCGCTTCCGCGCCGCGGCGCGCAGCTCCGCGAGCACGGGCACCGAGTCCCAGGCCCAGCGGTTGCCGAGCTGCCCGAGCTGCTCGTGGAAGGCGTGCCCGGCCGGGTAGATGTGGGTGTCCATGAAGTCCAGGAGGTTGTCGCGCAGCCCCTCGGTCCTCGGGTCCAGGGCGAAGTCCATCAGTGCTCCTTCAGGTAGGTCAGGCCCGCGTCGAGCAGCAGCTCGGTGACCTCGCCGAGGCGCTCGAAGCCGGAGCCGACGGTCTGGCCACGCAGGTGGCGGTAGTGAATGCCCTCGAGGATCGCGGCCAGCTTGAAGGCCGCCAGGCCGAGGTAGAAGCCCAGTCGCGGGAGGTCGCGGGTGCTGCGTGCGGCGTACCGCTCGAGGATCTCGTCCTCGGTCATAAAGCCGGGCGCGGAGGACGCGTCGGCCACCGCTGTGCCGACGAGCCGGCCGAGACGCTGGTAGAGCACCAGCAGCGCCAGGTCGGTCAGCGGGTCGCCGAGGGTGGCCATCTCCCAGTCGATGACGGCGGCGAGGCGGTCACGGTCGTCGGTGAGGACGTTGTCGAGGCGGTAGTCGCCGTGCACGATGCCCGGCGCGGACCCGGTCGGCACGCCGGACGCCAGGCGGGCGTGCAGCTCGTCGGCGGCCGGCAGATCCCGGCAGTACGAGGCGTCGAGCTGCTTCTTCCAGCGACGCACCTGCCGGGCCAGGAAGCCCTCGGGCCGGCCGAAGTCCGCCAGCCCCACGGCCGCCGGGTCGACCGCGTGCAGGGCGGCCAGGGTGTCGACGAGCCTGGTCGAGATGACCCGGGTACGGTCCGGGCCGAGCCGATCGAGTTCGGCCGCGTGCCGGTACGCCGTACCGTCGACCCGCTCCATCACGTAGAACGGTGCACCCAGCACCTGGACGTCGGAACAGAGCGCGTAGGTCGCCGGCACCGGCACGTCGGTGGCCTGCAGCGCCGACATGACGCGGTACTCCCGGGTCATGTCGTGCGCGGTCGCCAGCACATGCCCCAGTGGCGGCCGCCGGACGATCCAGCTCTTCCGTCCGTCACTGACCTCGTAGGTGAGGTTGGACTTTCCGCCGGCGATCAGCCGGGCGGTCAGACCCCCGGCCGCCCCGGGCACCGAGGCGGCGAACCAGTCGGAGAGCCGGGCCAGGTCGAGGCCCAGTGGGTTCTGCCGTGCGGGGGCGATCACGGCACCAGGATGCTGACGGTCTCGACCACGCAGGCCGGTTTCTCGGCACCGGCCCGCTCGATCGTCACCTTCGCCGTCAGCTGGTAGCCATCGCGGGCGGGCACCAGCGACAGCAGCTCCACTCCGGCACGCACCCTGGAGTCGACGGGGACCGGAGATGGGAAGCGGAGCTTGTTGGCGCCGTAGTTCACACCCATGGTCAGCCCCTCGACCTGGTACACCTGCCAGACCAGCATCGGCACCAGCGACAGGGTGAGGTACCCGTGCGCGATGGTGCTGCCGAACGGGCCGTGCGCCGCCTTCTCGGGATCGACGTGGATCCACTGGCGGTCACCGGTCGCCTCAGCGAAGGCGTCGATCTGCTGCTGCGTGACGGTGTGCCAGTCGGAGTAGCCGAGGTGGGTGCCGACAGCCTGCTCCAGCTCCTCGACGCCGTGGAAGACCTTCATCATCTTTCCTTTCCGCTCAGGCCTTCGGCCCGCCGGCGACGTACAGCACCTGGCCGGACACGAAGCCGGCACCCTCGCTGACGAAGAACGACACCGCATGCGCGATGTCCTCCGGCTTGCCGGTGCGGGCGACCGGGATCTGCGCCGCGGCGGCGTTCTTGAAATCGTCGAACGACATGCCGATCCGCGCTGCGGTGGTGGCCGTCATGTCGGTCTCGATGAAGCCCGGGGCGATGGCGTTCGCGGTGACACCGAACTTCCCGAGTTCCAACGCGAGCGTCTTGGTGAAGCCCTGCAGCCCGGCCTTGGCCGCCGCGTAGTTGGCCTGTCCGCGGTTGCCCAGGGCCGAGGTGCTGGACAGGTTGACGATCCGGCCCCAACCGGCCTTGGTCATGTAGCCCTGCACGGCGCGGGTCATCAGGAACGAGCCACGCAGGTGCACGTTCATGACCGCGTCCCAGTCGTCGGCGGTCATCTTGAACAGCAGGTTGTCCCGGGTGATGCCGGCGTTGTTGACCAGCACGGTGGGCTCGCCCAGTTCCTCGGCGATCCGGGCCACGGCGGCCTGCACCGCCTGCTCGTCCGCGACGTTGGCGCCGACGGCCAGGGCTCGGCCGCCGCCGGCTTCGATCTCTTCGACGACCGGCTTGCACGCCGTTTCGTCCAGGTCGACCACGGCGACGGCGAAGCCGTCCCGGGCGAGCCGCTTCGCGACGCCGGCGCCGATGCCTCGGGCCGCTCCGGTGACGACGGCGGTGCGGGTGGTGGTCATAGGGGTCGACTCCTCGGTGGGTGCGGGATGTGACAGGTCAGCACGGGGCTGCGGCCGTGGTCGGCCGTTGGGACAGGCCGGGGGTGCTCACGAGACGTACGCCACGCGGCCGACGGTGCGGCCGTCGGCAAGCCCCTGCATCCCGCCGGCCACCTCGTCGAGCGCGAGGCGATTGCTGACCAGGGGTCGTACGGTGCCCTGCGCGGCCAATGCGGTGAGGGCACGATGGCACTCGGCGACGGCTGGCGGGTCGTAGCGGTGGTAGAGGCCCCAGTGCAGGCCGACGATCGAGTAGTTCTTCACCAGGGCGTGGTTGAGCGCGGCGGACTGGATGTGACCACCGGCGAAGCCGACCACGAGGATCCGACCCTCGAAGGCGATGCACCTGGTCGAACGCTGATAGGTCTCGCCGCCGACCGGGTCGTAGACGACGTCGGCGCCCCGGCCGCCCGTCTCGGCCTTGACCACCTCGACGAAGTCCTCGTCGCGGCGATCCACGACCACGTCGGCGCCCAGTGCGCGGGCCACCGCCGCCTTCTCCGGACCACCCACGACGCCGATCACCCGAGCGCCGGCCGCCTTGCCCAACTGGACCGCGGCGCTGCCGACGCCGCCGGCCGCGGCGTGCACCAGCAGCGTCTCGCCCGCGCGCAGCCCGGCCCGACGGTGCAGGCCGAACCAGCCGGTCTGGTACCCAATGTAGAGAGACGCCGCCTCGGCGTCGTCGAGCTCCGCGGGCGCGGGGAACGTGGTCGCCGCATTCAGCAGCGCGAGCTCACCGAATCCGCCGAACGGCAGCACCGCGCCGCCGAGCACGCGGTCGCCGAGGGCGAACCCGTCAACGCTCTCCCCGAGCGCGACCACCTCGCCACACAGCTCGACACCCGGGGTGAACGGAAGCTCCGGTTTGACCTGGTATTCGCCACGGCACATCAGAACGTCGGGGAAGTTGGCCGGACAGGCAAGCACCTTCACCACCACCTGCCCGGGGCCCGGCTCCGGGTCGGCCACGTCGACGAGCCGCAGCACGTCGCGGGGCTCACCGAGCTCGGCGACCCGCCATGCTCTCATCGGACTGCCCCCTGGTCCTCGAGTCGTCGCTGGAGCTTGTTCATGCCGTTCAGCCAGCGGTCGGTGTCGGCGGCGCGGTGCGCGTAGTAGCTGGCCACCTGGGGATGCGGCAGGACCAGGAACCGGTCGTCGTGGAGGGCCTGCCACGTGGCCTCGGCGACGTCCTCGGGTGCGAGCGCCGCGTCGTGGCTGAGCAACTCCTGCAGCGGCCCGGCGTTGTCGAGCATTCGGGTGTGGACGCCCTGCGGGCAGATCGCCTGCACCACGACTCCCCGGTGCCGGTAGGTCATCGACAGCCACTCCGCGAAGGCGACGCAGGCGTGCTTGCTGACCGAGTAGGTGGCACTGCCGATCATGGTGAGCAGCCCGGCCGCGGACGCGGTCATGACGAACCGACCCGAGCCGCGCTCGACCCATGCGGGTACCAGCAGTCGCGCGGCCCGCACGTGCGCCATGACGTTCACCTCATGGATGGCTGCCCAGTCCTCCTCGGTGGCACCCAGCCCGTGGCCACGATCGATTCCGGCGTTCCCGAACCAGATGTCGATGCTGCCCAGGTGGCCTCGGGCGGCGTCCACCAGCGCGGCGACACCCTGCTCGCCGGCGGCGTCGCCGGGAGCGGCGTAGCCGCCGATCTCCTCGGCCACCCGGACGGCTGCCTCGGCGTCGAGGTCGTTGACGACGACCCGCGCTCCCTCAGCAGCGAGTCGGGTGGCCAGAGCACGGCCGATGCCACGGCCGGCGCCGGTGACGACGACGCCCTTGTCCTGTACCGGCATCAGGCACCTCCGGTCAGCGTGACGCCGCCGTCGACCACCAGCAGCTGACCTGTCATCCAGGCAGCGTCCTCGGAGAGCAGGAACGCGACGACGCCGCCGATGTCCTCCGGGACGCCGAGCCGCTTGAGCGGGTACGCCGCTGCGACCTGCTCCTCCCGACCCTCGTAGAGGGCGGTGGCGAATTTCGTCTTCACCACAGCCGGCGCGACGCCGTTCACCCGGATGTCCGGCCCGAGCTCCACGGCGAGCTGCTGGGTGATGTGGGCGAGCATCGCCTTGCTGGCGCCGTAGAAGCCGATGCCGGGCGCGGGCCGGAGGCCGGCCACCGAGGAGACGTTGACCACGGCGCCACCGTGCGCCTTCATCCAGCCCCGATGGACCTGCTGCACCCACGACAGGGCGGCGAGGCAGTTCACGTCGAAGACCTTGCGGGCCACCGCCAGGTCCATCTCGACCATCGGGCCGTACGCCGGGTTGATACCGGTGTTGTTGACCAGCAGATCGACGCTGCCGAAGGTGTCGACTGCACGCCTGACGACCTCGGCCTGGTGGTCGACATCGTCGGCGTGGCCGGCGACGCCGAGCGCGTGCTCGGGGCCGAGCTGGGCGACCGCCTGGTCGAGCGCCTCCTGCTTACGGGCGGTGATGACGACCTTGGCACCCTCGGCGACCAGCCGCTCGGCAATGGCCAGGCCGATGCCCCGGCTGGCACCGGTGACGATCGCGGTCCGTCCGCTGAACCTCGTTGACGTGGCTGTTGGTTCGCCACCCCGTGTGGTCATGACAGACGCTCCGGCACGATGACCCCTACGAGGTTACTAAGCGCTTGCTTACGATACATTGGTGGAGTGTGCGACAGCTCGACGGCCGGCGTCAACAGGTCTGACCCGGCGGAAGTTGTCCGCCTCGTCCGTCGGCGGCCGTGATATCAATGCCGGGCGAGGCTGAGGGAGAAAGGATGGACGCGCGTTGACCGACACCGCCGAGCAATCCCGCGCCGACGCGACCCGCGCGCGGCTGCTGGAGGCGGCCGTCAGCGCGTTCGCCGAGCGAGGCTTCCACGCCACGACAACACGCGACATCGCCGCCGCGGCCGGGCTGAGCCCAGCCGCGCTCTACGTGCACCACAAATCGAAGGAGGAGCTGCTCTACCTGATCTCGCGGTCAGGACACGACCAGGTGCTCCGGCTGGTGCAGGACGCGATCGCGTCATCCGACGACCCGGCCACGGCGCTACGCCGGGTCGTCCACGACTTCGTCGTCTTCCACGCCCGCGACCACACCAGCACGCGCGTCGTGAACTACGAGCTGGCCGCACTCAGACCCGAGCATCTCGCCGAGATCCGCGAACTCCGCCACCGCATCGACCAGGCGATCCGTCAGCTCGTAGAGGCAGGCGTCGCCGCCGGGGTCTTCGACGCCCCGGACCCGAAAGTGGCGGCCGCGGCCCTGCTGTCACTCGGCATCGACCTCGGTCGGTGGTACCGCCACGACGGCGACTGGAGCCCCGAGTACCTCGCCACTCACTACGCCGAGATGGCGCTCCGCGTCGTCGGCGCTCGCTGAGCGGTACGCCCGGATCCGGGCGTTCGTGGCGCGGACGAGGAAGCCCTCGACCACCCGCTCGATGTGGACCAGACCGCGAAATTGACGTGCACCGCACCGCTCGGCGCTCTACGTTTCCGCCGTGACCCTGGACATCGTGACCCTGGCGGACCGCCCCGACCTCGCCCCGCTGCTCGACGAGGACTTCGACGGGGCGTGGCCGCAGTTCATGCTCTGGGATCCGATGGGCGCGGTGTACTACAACATCGCCCACGACCTGTATCCCGAGTTCGTGTTCGCCGCCGTCGACCCCGCCGACCCCGGACGCGCCGTCGCCCGGGCGTACGCGGTGCCGTTGCGCTGGACGGAGCCGGAGCTTCCGGACGGCGGCTGGGACCGGGTGATCCAGCGGGCCACCATCCAACGCCTCACCGGCGCCACCCCGAACATCGTCTCCGCCATCGAGATCTGCATCCGACCCGACCGGCGCGGGAGCGGGTTGTCCGGGTTGATGCTCACCGCCATGCGGGAGGCCGTCGGGAAACTGGGGTACGACACGCTGGTCGCGCCGGTCCGCCCGAGCGGCAAGCACACCCAGCCCGACCTGCCGATGACCGAGTACGTGACGCGGGTCCGCCCGGACGGCCTGCCGGTCGACCCGTGGCTGCGGGTACACGTCCGCGCCGGCGGACGGATCGAACGCGTCGCCCCGCGGTCGATGGCCATCACCGGGACGCTCGCCGACTGGCGCCGCTGGACCGGCCTGCCCTTCGACACCAGCGGACCGGTGCATGTGCCGGGGGCGCTCGTGCCGGTGCTCTGCGACGTGGCGCACGATCACGCCGTCTACGTCGAGCCCAACGTCTGGGTCCGGCACCGGCTGTAGCGACCACGACGGCACTCCACGCCGAGTCGCTCTTCCGCCATCTTCCTACGGCCGGATGTCCAGGGCGCCGATCAGGCCGTCCCGCATGGTGAAGCGGTGGCGCAGCCGGACGGGGCTGCCCGCAAAGGTGCCTGAGACGAGGGTGGTCACCACGAAGTTGCCGCCGGCCTCCTCCTCCACCGTTTCCGGTACGGCCTTGTAGTCGTACTCGGCGGCGGTCCGCTCGCGCCAGGCCCGGATCGCCGCCGGGCCGTCGTAGGTCCGCTCCTCGTCGGCGACGATCGCGTCGTCCGTGAAGCAGGAGACGAAGGCGTCGATGTCGTTTTCGCCGATCACCCGGTAGTAGCGGGCGACCACGTCGGGAAGGGTGACTGTCATATGGCTCTCCTCAGCGTCCCGCTGGATTCATCGGCCGCACGCTTACCCCGCCACGCCCGCCTCGCACCTCGGCCGCTCCGCGGGGCACCCGTCGCACGGAGCGCCGCCACGAGTCAGCAGCGCGAGAACAGCCGACCCGGCATCAGGTGGCCCGCATGGAGCGCGCCGCCGTGGGTAGCCGACAGGACATGGCTGGTTCTGTTGCGCATCTGCACGGCGGGCCACTCGATGGCACGACCCAGGAACTAGGCAATCCCGACGAAGTTGTGGAATTCACCCACCAGGGCCGGGACGGCACCTGGTACGTGGAGTACCGCAGGGATCGGCGCGCCGACAACGGCTGGCATTACGAAGCCACCGGCGGGATGGACAAGCAGGATGAAGAGTAAGCCGGTCACGATGGTCGCGTCGTGACCAGGTAGTCGTCCGCTTCGGGGCTCCACTGCAGATGCACGACGCCGCTGGTGGCGGCCGCCTTGCAGAACTGAAGGAAGCTGCGGTAGCCGAGCTTCTTCTCGCTGAAGTCCGGCCGCACCCGACGAAGCTGGTTCTTCAGGCCGGACAGCGGCACCTCGCCGTCGTCACCGGCCAGGTCCGTGACCACGCTGCGCAGGAGCCCGAACGCCACCTCCCGATCGCCATGCTCGGGCAGGGAGACCTCGGGGTCGCCCTTGGCGGGGCCCTCGGCCAGTTCGATGACGTTGTGCGCGGCGAGGTGGCGCAGGAGCTCACCGAAGGCGCGGAACCCGTAGTCCGACTCGCTGAAGGTCGGGTCCTTGCGGAGCAGGGTGCGCTTCAGCGTCGAGGCGGTCACCTCGCCGCTGGAGCTGCCTTGCAGGCCAGCCACGGTCTGGGCCACGAAGACGGCGAGCGTGTCGACGTCGCGTACCGGCTCCTCGACCTCCGGTTGGGGCTCCGGCTCCTGCTCCACCTGCTGCGGCTCGGGCGCCGGCTGCCGGGCCGGGCGGCCGCGCCGGCCGCGCGTCGGAGCGAGGTCGAGTCCCTCCAACCGGTCGTAGTAGAGGAACTCGTCGCAGGCGGGCGGGAGCAGTGCGGACGTGGACTTCTCGACTCCGACGCCGATGACGCGCTTGTTGAGCTCGCGAAGCTTGTGGACCAGCGGGGTGAAGTCGCTGTCGCCGGTGCAGATCACGAACGTCGAGATGTACTCGCGCTCGAAGGCCAGTTCCACCGCGTCGACGGCCATCTTGATGTCGGCCGCGTTCTTGCGCGACGCGCCCATGCGCTGCGGTATCTCGATGAGTTCGACGTGGGACCGGGTGAGCATCCGGCGGTCCTCGTCGAAGTAGGACCAGTCGGCGTACGCGCGACGCACCACCACCCGCCCCCGCTCGGCGAGGGCGTCGGCGACGGGGCGGAAGTCGAAGGCCATGCCGCCGAGGTGATCGCGTGCCCCCAACGCGAGGTTCTCGTAGTCGAGGAACAGGGCGATCCGGTCTTCGTGATCCACGCGAGCCACCCTACGCCCGGTCCGCCTCAGCCACCGAGGACTTCGCCCGCCCTGCGCGCCGTCAGGTGTGGTCCTCGGCGATCGAGTTGCCACCGTCGACGATGATCAGCTGCCCGGTGACGTAGCCGGCGTCCGGGGCGGCCAGGAACGCGACCACGGCCGCCACCTCCTCCGGCGTACCGGACCTGCCGACCGGCGTCCGCCGACCGGCCGCCAGCTCATGCTCGGTGGCGGAGCCGGTGGCGATCCATCCCGGCGCCACCGCATTGACGGTGACACCCCGCGACGCCGTCTCGACCGCCAGGGCCCGGGTGAGCCCGAGCATCGCCGCCTTGGCCGCGTGGTAGGCCGCGTCGTTCGGGTACGCCGACACCGGGCCGGAGGTGGAGGCGACGTTCACGATGCGCCCGTACCCGGCGTCGCGCATCGCCGGGAGGGCGGCGCGGCTGACGTAGAAGGCGGTGGAGACGTTGCGGTGCAGGCCGCGCTCCCACTGCTCGTCGCTCATCTCGGTGGTGGCGACCGGGCCCTCCGGGCTGGCGAGGGAGGTCATTCCGGCGTTGTTGACCAGGATGGTCACCGGGCCGTGGTCGGCGACCGCCGCCGCGACCAGGCCCGCGGCCTGGTCGGGGTCGGTGAGGTCGGCGACGCGGCCGGTGGCGGGAATGCCTTCGGCCTCGAGCTCGGCAGCCCGCAGGTGCACCCGCTCGGTGGTGGACGTCAGCGCGACGCGGGCGCCCAGCATCCCGAGCCGCCGCGCGCAGGCGAAGCCGATGCCGCTGCTGCTGCCGCTGCCGGTGACCAGCGCGACGTGTCCCGCCAGGGGCTGCGCGCCGCTCACGCCAGGAGTTCCGCGACGGCCGCCTCGAACACCTGGGAGTGGTGGTCCACGTCCGCGGCGGTCGTCGCGGGCGACATCAACGCCATGTTGTGGAACGGCGTGAGCAGCACCCCCCGGTTGGCCAGGTACAGGTGCAGGTAGTCCTCCAGGTCGGCGTCGGCCGCCCGCGCCGAGGAGGTCCCGTCGCGCGGCGCCGGGCGGACGAACCGGTACTCCGCACGAGCACCCAGCTGGCTGATCGACCACGGCAGGTCGTGCGCTTCGATGACCGTGGTGACCGCATCGGTGAAGCTCGTCGCGAGCTCCGTCATCTGCGCGAACGCGGAGTCGGTGAGCACGTGTTCGAGGGTGGCTCGCGCGGCGGCGACCGACAGCGCGTTGCCGGCCAGCGTCCCGCCCACGCCGCCCATGTCGACCAGGTCCAGGTCGTCGCGGCCGAGGATCGCGTCGGCCAGCTCGGCGGAGAGGCCGTACGCGCCGATGGGTACGCCGCCGCCGATGGCCTTGCCGATGGTGACGATGTCCGGCGCCAGCTCCCACGCGCTCGTGCAGCCACCCGGGCCGGCGGAGAAAGTGTGCGTCTCGTCGTTGATCAACAGGGTGCCGTGCTGACGGGTCAGCCGACGCACGGCCTCCAGGTAGCCCGGCTCGGGCAGCACGATGCCGATGTTGGTCAGCGCCGGCTCCATGAGGACGGCGGCGACGTCGCCGTGGGCGAGTTGCCGCTCCAGCCCCTCGACGTCGTTGAACTCCGCCACCCGGCTGGTCAGCGTCACGTCGCACGGTGCGCCGACGTTGCCCGGCCGGCTGGCCCCCTCGCCGTCCTCCCCCACCACGATGAGCGACTCGTCCACGCTGCCGTGGTAGCAGTAGCTGTTGACGAGGATCTTCGGCCGGCCGGTGACCGCGCGCGCCAACCGGATCGCCCACCGGTTGGCGTCGGTGGCGGTCAGCGAAAAGCTCCACCTGGGCAGACCGAACCGGCGGGTCAGCTCGGCGCCCACCCACTCGGCGTCCTCGGTCGGCATCATCGCCGTCGCTCCGCCGAGGGTGGCCAGCCGCCGGGTCACCGCCTCCGTCACCGCGGCCGGGCTGTGTCCCGCCATGGCGCCGGTGTCGCCCAGGCACAGGTCGACGTAGCCGTGGCCGTCGAGGTCCACCACGTGGCTGCCGCGTGCGGAGTCCAGGTACAGCGGGAAGCCGGCGGCCTGCTTGTTCATCCAGGTCATCGGCACCCGACCGAACAGGTGCTCGGCCCGCGCGTACGCCGCCGCCGACCGCGGATTCCGTCGGACATAGCTGTCGCGCTCGCGTACCAACAGGGAGGTGAGCCGGCGGCGGTCCATGGGTCCTCCAGGAGACGAGGTGGAGACGGCGAGCGGGGTCGCCGGAATCTAGCGCACTGTCAGCGGCGCTGACAATGGCATTGACATGAAGTCGCTGCCGCCGTGGCCAGGTATGGGTCGCGAGCGGCGGTGTGATCTGCTGACACCTGCAGGACCACGACGAGGAGGACGGTCTCCGATGGCGAAGCAGGCCAAGACCGAACCCGGGACCTCCCCGGAGCCAACGTCCGGGCCCACTCGCTCGTCAGGGGCGAGGAGACGGGCGACGCTCTCGCGCGAGGTCATCCTGAACGCGGCCATGCGACTGGCCGACAGCGAGGGGACGTCCGTCCTGACGCTCACCCGCCTCGGGCGTGCGCTCGGGGCCGACCCCACCGCGCTCTACCGGCATTTCCGCAACAAGGACGAGCTCCTGCTCGCCATGGGCGACCAGCTCATGGCCGACGCGGTCGCCGGGATCGAGCCGGGCACGAGCTGGTTGGACACCCTCCGCAGCGCCGCCTGGTCCATGCGGCGGGCCTACCTGGCGCGTCCTGCGCTCGGGGCCCAGTCGGCAGCACGCTTCACCGGCGGTGCGGCCGAGATGCGGCTCGTCGACACGATCACCGCCGAGTTGACGAAGGCGGGACTTGAACCGGACGCCGCCGCCCGTCACTGCCGGGCCTTCGCCGAGGTCGTCCTCGGGCACATCGGCATCACCGCGGCCCTGCTCAGCCTCTCCCCTGAGCAACAGGAGCTGGACGTCGCGATCGGCCTGCGAGTCTACGGCACCCGGCACCTCGGGAAGCAGTCGCCGGGTCTTCCCCAGGTGGCCACCGCCCTCGAGGACGAGAACGAGGTGTTCCGGACGGTCCTGGAGACCTACCTCGAAGGGTTACGTGCCACCGTTTCCGCGGCGCGGGGCCACTGAGGAGGTTCCGCCGAGACGTCCCGCCAGCCGTGCACCTCAGCCAGCAACGCGGCCATCACCTGGTCGTGGAGCCGTCCCTGGTCGGCCTCGGTGGTCGCGAAAGCGATATCAAAGAAGTCCGCGCCCGCCAGTTTCCTCGCCTGCTCGACGTCGGCGGTGCTCAGGTAGCCGTCGCGGGTGGGCGCTGCGATGTGGCGCATGCCGATGCGCGTCTCCTCGGGCAGCACGGTTCCCGCGTGCACGATCGCCCCGGCACCGATCCGGCTCCGGTCACCGACGGCCGCACCCTGCAGCACGATCGCACCGGTGGCCAGGTAACAGTGCCGCCCGACCGCACAGCCGGTGAGTGCGGAGAGTGGAGAGACCAGAGTGCGGGTGCCGATGCGGACGGGAAAGGCGGGCCGGCCGCGCCCACCCACCGCGCGGATCACGCTTCCCGCGAAGACGATCGCCTCGGCGGCGATCTCGACGGGAGGCCCGCCGCTCTCGATGACGACGCCGTGGTCGACATAGGCACCGCCGCCGATCGTCACGTCACCGATGACGGCCGCCGTCTCGGCGATCGTGGCGGTGGCGTGGATGTCGGGACTCACGCCGTTCCGGGTGATCAGCACGGATGGCGCCTCTCGTCGGCGCGGCTCAACGGCACCGCCGGCCCGGTCACGGTCCGTGAGGCACGGGCTGCGCCAGGGCTTGGACCTCCGTCGGCAGTTGCGCCATCGCGTCCTGGAACTCGTCGGGCCCGACCACGCGGTGCAGGGTCTGCAGGACGGCCCCGGCGCCCCGCTCGGCGACGGCTTCCTCCACCCCCGCGCGGTCCGCCACCCGCCGGAGGAATTCGTCGTACGCGAACACCTCCGGCTCCTCCGGCCGGGCCCTGGCCAGGAGGGGGCGTAGCTCGTGGGCGACGTGGTCCGCCAGGTCCGCCGCCTGGCCGCCGCTGATCCGCTCCGCGAGCGTGCGCAGGGTGGCCTCGGTCAGGGACTGCGCCGTCTGCGCCGAGACGCCGGCCCGTGCGGCCACCTTCTCGAAGAACCCAAGCTCAGCCATGCCTGCCCGTCCTTCCTGTCGCGGAGACAGCGTGGCTACCCGGAGCCACCGGCCACAAACGAGAACCGTTCGGGTAGGGGTGCGTTTGTCCGCGTTGGGCGCGGGGACTCGCGCGACGAAGCACCCACACGGGGAGGAGCAGCTGATGAAGATCCACGACCCGTCCAGCCAGGCGATGCAGAAGGACTACGAGGTTTCCGACATCGAGCGCCTGATGGGCAAGCGGGACTGGAAGAACTACGACGAAGTGATCAAGTGGCTGCAGAAGGAGGGTGACGAGGACCGACGGTTCACCCCCGGCGAGGTGCAGCACATGATCGACGACTTCTCCCGGGCCCGGGACAAGAAGATGGACTTCGTCCGTGATCCGGAGCAGCTCCACCAGAAGCTCAAGAGCAGCCGGTAGGGGCGTTGTCCGGTCCGCCGTCGAGAGGTCGGGTCGCGCTGGAGAATCCGGCGCGGCCCGGTACGCACATCCACGACCAGGACCATCGAATCGGTCGAGAGCCAGGGGGCGTAGGGCATGCGGCAAAGCGTCACGGTGGAGCCGGAGATCACCGGCCGCGAGTCGGTGGGACTGGCCGATGTGGTGTGGGAGAACGCGCAGCGGTACCCGGACACGGTGCAGTTCCTGCGGCCGGACCCGGACCGCCGGTCGTGGCCGACGCACCGGCCCGGGCCCGGTGACACGTCCGCGGTGACCTGCCGGGAGTTCCGTGACGACGTGCTGACGGTGGCGCGCGGCCTGATCGCGGCAGGGGTGGAGCCGGGAGCCCGGGTGGCGCTGATGAGCCGGACCCGGTACGAGTGGACGCTGGTCGACTACGCGCTCTGGTCGATCGGGGCGGTGACCGTGCCCGTGTACGACACGTCGAGCGCCGAGCAGCTGGCCTGGATCCTCGCCGACTCGGGCGCGGTGGCCTGCGTGGTGGAGACGGCCGATCACGCCGCGATGCTGGCCGGCTTACGGGACGGGCTGCCGGCACTGGGCCAGGTCTGGCAGATCGACTCCGGCGACCTGATCCGGCTGGCGGAGCAGGGCCGGACCGTCGATGACGAGCGGATGGACGCCCGACGTGGCGCGGTGTCGGAGCGGGACACGGCGACGATCGTCTACACCAGCGGGACGACGGGCCGACCGAAAGGCTGCGTGCTGACGCACCGCAACATCTTCCTCGACGTCGGCAATGCGACGGCGGCGTTGCCGGAGTTGTTCAATCCTGGCGCCCTGACGGTGCTGTTCCTGCCGTTGGCGCACGCGTTCGCCCGGATGATCCAGATAGGCGTGGTGCTGAAACGAGCGACGATGGTGCACAGCGCCAGCATGGGCGGCGTCCTGGACCAGCTGCGCCGGTACCGGCCGACGTTCATCCTCGCCGTGCCCCGGGTGTTCGAGCGGGTGTACAACCGGGCCCGGCAGAAGGCCGTCGACGAGCACCAGGGGTGGCTGTTCACCGCCGCGGACCGGGTGGCGGTGCGGTACAGCCGGGCGCTGGACACCCCGTCCGGCCCGGGACCGGTCCTCCGGCTGCTGCGGCGCGGCTTCGACCTGCTGGTCTACCGGAAGCTGCGGGCGGCGTTCGGCGGGCGATGCCGCATCGCGATCGTCGGCGGCGCCCCGCTCGGTGAGCGGCTCGGGCACTTTCTCCGCGGGGCCGGCCTGACTCCGCTCGAGGGGTACGGGCTGACCGAAACCTCTCCGGCGCTGGCGGCGAACCGGCCGTCCGCGATGCGGATCGGCACGGTCGGCCGGCCGCTACCCGGCGTGGAGATCGCCATCAGCGACGACGGGGAGGTCCTCGTCCGGAGCGACGTGGTGTTCCAGGGCTACTGGAACAACCCGGACGCCACCCGCGAGACGTTCACCGCCGACGGCTGGTTCCGCACCGGCGACCTCGGCAACCTCGACTCCGACGGTTATCTGACAATCACCGGACGCACCAAGGAGATCATGGTGACGGCGGCGGGCAAGAACGTCGCTCCCGAACCGATCGAGGATCGGGTGCGCGCGCACCCGCTGGTCAGCCAGTGCATGCTCGTCGGTGACCGCAGGCCGTACATCGCCGCGCTGATCACCATCGACCCGCAGGCCTGGTCCCGCTGGCGAACCGCGCACGGTCACCCGGACGCCTCGGTGGCCGAGCTGCGCGACGATCCCACCCTGCACGGCGACGTCCAAGCCGCGATCGGCGAGGCCAACAGGTCGGTTTCCAAGGCGGAGGCGATCAAGACGTTCCGCATCCTGCCCGACGACTTCACCGAGGCCGGCGGCGAACTCACCCCCACCTTGAAGATCAAACGCGAGGTCGTGCAGCGACGCCGCACCGCCGAGATCGACGCCCTCTACATCGGTCACTAGATCGAAAATCGCTGCCCGCAGGTCGGCCGTAAGACCGGCAAATACGGAGATATGCCGATCCATCTTTTGTTGCCCCAGGACAATTAACAGACGTGCGGGGGCCGTCCCCTACGGCCTGGGAGCGCTCCGCGCCTTCCAGTGGAGATCACCTCAAACCACCCACCCGGTTGCCCGGGGCAAATTGCACGCGAAGACCTATTCCGTCGGGACGTATCGAGCACTACCTTCTGATCAGCCCGAATACCGCGGGCCTCCCACCTCCCAGGAGGCATCCCCATGGCCTTGCTGCTCACCAAGCGCAGGCGGGTCGCGGCGGTGACCGCCACCGTGGTCGCCGCCGCAGCGGTTACAACCGCCGGCCTGCTCTACAACATGGACGACAACGAGCCGCACTACCGCGGCTATCTCGAAAGAATAGGTGGCGAGGAAGAGGAGGAGGGGCACGGCGTCGAAGGCATCGTCGGCGACCCCGAGTCCGAGTCCTCGGAAATCCTCAGCTCGATCACCTCCGTGGCCAACGCGCGCCTGGCGCCCTACGGTTCCGTCGCCGCCGGCCAGCTCTCCTCCAGCCTCGGCGACTTCCGGTCCCTCGCCTCGAACGGCAGCACCTGGTCCGAGGTGACGAACCTGCCGTACGACGCGGACGACCCGAACTACCGCGACCCGAACTTCTCCAACTCCTCCGGCGGCGCCGGTTACGTCGCCGGTCGGGTGACCGGCCTCGCCGCCGGCGGCGGCTACCTCTTCGCGGGCGGCGCCAACGGCGGCGTCTTCCGCAAGAAGCTGAACAACCTCGACGACCCGGCGGACGACGGCAAGTGGCAGGCGATCTCCGACAGCATCCTCTCGCTGTCCACCGGCGACCTGGAGTACCACGACGGCGCCCTCTGGTACGCGACCGGTGAGGCCAACACCGGCGCGACCTCGTACGTCGGCGCGGGCGTGTTCCGCAACTCGCGGGCGGCCAGCTCGGACCTGGCCACGGCGCAGTTCACGGACACCGACCGGCTCGGCGGCACCGAGCTGGAGAGCCGTGGCATCAACAAGGTCCGCTTCGACGACGTGACGCACTGGGCGTACGCGGGCACCACCCGCGGCCTGTGGCGCTACCCGCTGGACAAGAGCAACAAGCCGGTGGCGGGCAGGACGTGGACCAACGTGTTCATGCCGAACCCCACCGCGGACAGCAACATCAGCCAGCCGTACAAGAACATCGTCAACGACGTCGCCATCGACGACGCCGGCGGTGTCCTGGCCAACGCCGCCTGGCGCAATGGGGACGCCAGCTACAACGGGTTCTACTACAGCGCCACCGGCGCCCCGAACACCTTCACCCAGGTCAACCCGCAGGGCGCCCTCGGCTACCAGCAGGTCGGCAACACCGAGTTCGCGTGGGGCACCGACGCGGCGGGCAAGAAGAGCGTCCTGTACGCCGTGGTCGAGTCGCCGACGAAGCTCAGCCACTCCCCCATGACCGTGCTCTACGGCGTCTTCAAGTCGGCCAGCGGCACCCTCGCCGGGCCGTGGACACAGATCGCGGACAGCGGCAAGCTGCAGGCCTCCGGCTCGGCGCTGAGCGGCGCCAACGGCCTCTACTACCGGCCGGGCGTGCAGGCCTGGTACAACAACTTCATCCTGGCCGAGCCCGGGCACCCGGATCACGTCTGGCTGGGACTCGAGGAGGTCTACGAGACCACCAACGGTGGGTCGAACTGGACCACCCCGGGCCCCTACTGGAACTTCGGTCTGAAGTGCTGGGCGATCTCCGACGCGGAGAACACCTGCCCGCAGACGACCCACTCCGACCAGCACTCGGTCATCACGTACGGCAACCGGGTCTACGTCGGCAACGACGGCGGCGTGAAGTCGCGGCCGGTCAACGGGACGTTGGACAGCCTCGGGCACGCGAAGGACTGGGCGAACCACTCTCAGGGCCTGGGCACCCTGCAGTACTACTCGGTCGGCGTCGGCGTCGACCCGCAGCGGGGCGGCTACGCGATCTCCGGCGGCCTGCAGGACAACGGCGGCTCGCTGCTGCGCGGCGACCGCAAGGACAACCAGGGCAACGCCGAGATGGTGTCCCCGTTCGGCGGCGACGGCGGCGACATCATCGTCGACTCGAAGAACGGGTGCCACATCCTCGACGAGTACGTCTACCTCGAGCTGTGGATGACCACGACCTGCGGTCAGACCGACGGGTCGAAGAACGCCGTCATCGACCTGGCCGTACCGGACGCCAACCCGCGCTTCACCGCGCCGTTCCGGCCCGTCCGGGGCTCGGAGAACACCGGTGACCACGCCAGCGAGCGCTGGGTCGCCGGCGGCAACTCGATCTGGACCCACGACCTCGGGTTCTCCACCACGGAGGAGCAGGCCGAGTCGCTGGCCAACCACGGCTGGACCAAGCGGGCCACGCTGGGCTCGACCGGCCGGATGGTGGTCGGGCTCGACGCGGTGGCCGACCCGACCGCGAAGCAGGACGCCACGAAGGACGTCGTCGTCGCGGCCTGGTGCGGCGAGAGCAACTGCAACAGCGGCGGCTTCACCCGCGGCGTGCAGACCAACTTCGGCGGCAGCTGGCACGAGCTGGACTTGACCGGGCTGCCCTCGCGGTACCCGAGCGCCGTCCACATCGACAGCGTCTCCGGCAACGCCGCCACGGTCTACCTGGTGTTCAACGGCTACAACCGCCGCTTCATCGAGGGCCCCGGCGCGCAGCAGGACCACGTGTGGAAGGGCGTCCTCACCAAGGACGGCAAGGTGACCTGGACCAACGAGTCCGCCGGCACGCCGGACGTACCCGGCACCGACGTCGTGCGCTACGGCAGCAAGCTGGTGGTCGGGACCGACTACGGCGTCATGGTCGGCACGATCGACAGCGCCGGTGCGGTGAGTGACTGGAAGCGGATCGGCGGCGTCTCCGGCACCACCGGCGCCCTGCCGCTGACGACGGTGTTCGACTTGACGGTCGGCGCGGACGGCTACCTCTACGCGGCCACCCACGGCCGCGGCATCTGGAAGACGCCGCTCAGCCTGCTGTAGCGGGGCGGCGTGAGAACGGTGGCCGGGCGCAGACGAGCGCCCGGCCACCGGCATTGACGCGTACGCCGAGGCGGGCGGGCCGAACGTGGCGGCAATCAGGGCGTCCGGCGACCTGACTCACCCGGCGGGTTGGCCGTCAGATCTCGGCTACCCCACCCGTTGACCAGAATTCCTCGGCCTTCGCGGTAGAACTTTGACGAGGAGCAGCGCCAGGGCGAAGGCCTGGATGCCGGCCACGGTGAGGATGACGGCGGTGATCGAGTAGTCGTAGAGGGCACCGGTGAGCAGCCCCCCGACGAGGGTTGCCCCGCCCAGACCGGCGGCGAAGATACCGTAAGCGGTGCCTCGCCGAGCAGCGGGGACGATGTCGGCGATGGCCGCCCGCATGGTGGATTCCTGGATGCCGAGCACAGCGCCCCAGGCCAGGACCCCGGCGACCGCGACTGCCGAGGTGGTGAAGGCAGCCAGCGGGATCAGGGTGGTCAGAACGGGTACGGCGGCCAGGACCCGGAAGCCGGCCCGGTCGTACAGGTATCCGGAGGCCAGCGCGGCGACCGCGTCGATGGCCATCGCACCGGCGTACACCACAGGGACCACCGCCGCCGGTACGACGTGCCGTGTGGCGAGGTGGAAGCTGAGCACCCCGAAGGTGGCGTAGCCGGCCGTGGTCAGCACCGTGAACGCCAGGTAGGTCCAGAACACGCGGGGTAGCCGGCCGGCCGGTGGGGCGGGCGCTGCACCGGGTCGAGGGCCGGGTTCGAAGCGACGCGGGTCGGGCACACCGGCGCGCAGCCACAGCAGCAGGAGCATCGTCGCCACAGCGGGTACGGCCAGGGCGAGGAATGCGGGCCGGTAGTTGTAGCCGGTGGCGGCCAGTACGGCGGCGACCAGCAGCGGCCCGGCAACGCCGCCGGCCTGGTCGAGCGCCTCGTGGACGGCGAAGCCCTTGCCTCGGCCTACGGCCGCAGCGGCGTGGGAGAGCATGACATCCCTCGCCGGGCCGCGGATCGCCTTGCCGGCACGCTCCGCGATGAACAGCGCCGCAGCGAGCCACAGCGCGGTGGTCAGCCCGAGCGCGGGGACGGCGACGATGGTCACGGCGTAGCCGACCAGGACGAGCGGCCAGTAGGCCCGGGTACGGTCGGCGAGCGGCCCGGTGGCCAGCCGCCCGGTCAGGGCGAACGCCTCCCCGGCGCCGGTGACCAGCCCGACGAGGGTCGCGGATGCGCCGAGGGTGGCCAGGTAGGGGCCGATGACTGACCGGGCACCCTCGTACACCACGTCCGACAGCAGGCTGACCACACCGAAGGCGGTCACGAACCGCCACGGCGTCCACCTGATGGTGAGCGCGGTGGTTTTCACCTGTGCAGTCTGGCCTAATGGCAAGCTGGTCGGGCGTGGATCAGACCAGCAGGCCCAACGAACCGCCCGCGGTGCGCGCGCATATCGGCCCCGCCACCCCGGCGGCGGACGGATCCACCGCGTCGCCCCCGTCGATGTCGGCAAACGGGGGTCAAGCGGTACCGGAGGCGGTGGTGGACGGGCTGGAACTGGCGATCTTGATCGGTCTGCAGGGGTCGGGCAAGACGACGTTCCGCCGGCGCATGTTGGCCGACAGCCACGTGGTGGTGAGCAAGGACGCGTTCCCGAACGCCCGCCATCGTCAGCGCCGTCAGATGCGTCTGGTCAACGAGGCCCTGGCCGCAAGGCATTGCGTCGTGGTGGACAACACCAACCCGTCACCTCAGGAGTGGCAACCGCTGATCGAGGCTGCCCACGCCCACGGCGCGATGACGGTCGGGTACTGGTTCCCGCCCGATCTGCCGGCGGCGCTCGACCGCAACGCCGCTCGTGCGGATCGGGACCGGGTGCCGGACGTTGGGCTGTATGACACGCTCAAGCGGCTGCGACGCCCTCGCCAGGCCGACGGATTCGACCGGCTGTACGAAGTCCGGCTCGACGGCAGGGGCGGGTTCCAGGTAGAGCCCATGGAAGGGTGAAAGTGGTGGACGTCAAGGAGTTCGAGGCCCGGCAACGGGCCCGAGAGTACTTCCACTCGTTGAGCGTGCTACCAGGTGCCTGGACGGTGATCCGGGTCGACGGGCGGGGCTTCTCCCGGCTCACCGAGCAGCGTTTCGACAAGCCGTTCGATGCCCGGTTCTGCGACCTCATGGTGGTCACCGCCCAGGCGCTGCTGACAGAACTGGGTGGCCGCTACGCCTACACCGAGAGCGACGAGATCTCGGTGTTGCTCGATCCTGCCTCCGACCTGTTCGGCCGCGGCGTGGAGAAGCTCGTGTCGATTTCGGCAGGCGTCGCCTCCGCGGCGTTCACCCATGCGGCCACCGAGCCGGCTCACTTCGACGCCCGCCTCTGGGTCGGGGTCGGGGTCGAGGATGTCGCCGACTACTTCTCCTGGCGGCAGTCCGACGCAACCCGCAGCGCGCTCAACGGCTGGTGTTACTGGACTCTCCGAAAGGACGGCCAGTCGCCTCGGCAGGCCAACCGCACGCTGGACGGAGCCGGTACGTCGGACAAGAACGAGCTGTTGTACCGCCACGGCATCAACTTCAACGACCTGCCCACCTGGCAGCGGCCGGCATCGGACTGTGGTGGGAAACCTACGAACACCAGGGCTTCGATCCCGTACGCGCCACCCCCGTCACCACCACCCGCCGCCGGATGAAAACCGAACGCGAGCTACCGATGAAGGACGCCTACCGGCAGCTCATCACCGCCGTCGCCACAAGCCGAAACTAAACGCATCGGCAGCAGACCCCGACATGCTCGGACCTGTGCGAGAACTCGAGAGGCCGACATCTCCATCCGGTCGATCACGGATCGCATCGGGGGCACGAACCGGGCGGCATCGCTCGGTGCAGCGGCACGGTGATGTGGATGTCCGGCCGCTACGACGGCGTCGTCTACGCCATCGACACCCGCGACGGTCACCTGATCCGGAAGATCGCGGTGGGTACCGAGCCGCACGGCCTGCTGGTCTGGCCGCAGCCCGGTCGCTACTCACTCCGCCATACCGGGACCATGCGCTGAGCACCACGTCCGACCAGCGCTCACCGGCCCACGACTACGATCGGGCAGCTCCGCGTTACCGTCCGCCGTCTGCCACATTGGGCCCAGGTGGGTCCGGCCGCACGGCCGAGGGTCACACGCCGGCGGCGGTGACGATCGCGTCGGTGGCGAAACCGAGCAGCAGCCCGGCCAGCAGACCCCAGGTGAAGATGTGCTTGGGGCCCATTCGGCGACCGACGGCGAGCAGCTCGATGACCACGTACAGGATCGACCCGGCGGCCAGCGCCAGGAACGCGACGCTGATGAGGTCGTTGGTGAATTGCTGCCCGATCAGTGTTCCCAGGAAGGTAGGCCCGCCACCGATCAGGCCGAGCGCAGCCAGGTAGCCCCAGGACGGGCGTGTGCCCGCAGCAGCCAGGGGCGCCACGATGCCGAAGCCTTCGGTGGCATTGTGCAACCCGAACCCGATGATCAGCAGCACGGCCAGGGCGATCTCCCCCTGGGCAGCCGAGTTGCCGATGGCCAGTCCCTCGGCGAAGTTGTGTAACCCGATGCCGACCGCGATCAGCAGGGCGAGCTGCCGGGCAGGGCTGCCCCAGGCCCCCCGATCCGCACCAGCAGCTACGGGCGCGAGAGCGGTGGCGCCGCGTTCGGCGGCCGGGGCGGCGTCACCCGCGCCGACGCTGACAGCCACCGGCGGGCTCACCACAGCAGCCACCGGGGGGCTCATTCGCGCACGGCGGCCAGCCATCCACCGGTCGAAGTACACCAGCCCGAGCAGCCCGACCGCGAGACCACCGCCCAGTACCACCCCGTCGACGACAGCCGAGCCGTAGGCCTGCTTGCCGACCGCCTCGTCGAGGGGCTCCCACGCGTGCGTGAGGACGTCCCACAGCAGGAACAGCAGGATGCCGATGGCTGTGGCGTTGAGCAGCGCCCGCATCCGCGGCGCTGGGCTGCGCAGCCGTCCGATGGGCAGGCCGAGAAAGATGGTGAACCCGGCGATGGCACCGAGCAGGGCAATCTGGGACGCGGACACGGGCTCACTCCGACGACGGGAATACAGACGAGTGTTAGGTTAGCCTTGCTATACCCGTGGAACAAGTCCGGCCTTTAGCATGGCACCGTCCGCTCGCAGCTCAAGCTGGGGGGACCCTCCCAGGTACCGGCACCACCGACGGTGAAGGTGCGTCGGCGCTCGGCGAACCCGAGCACGAGGTTGGACCGGGCCCGGGCCGGCGGGAGCTGCCACCATGGCGGCGCCCACCGACCTTGGCCGGATACTCCGAGAACAGCCTGCGGCTGCCTGGTCACCGCTGCAGGGCAGGACTCCTTCCGTCCGTCGGCACCGCCGGCGACGTGTCCCGCTTTGTGATGCTCAGGTAGACGACCAGTGCCAGGATCGTCGCCAGGAACAGGACGCTGGTCACGACCGTGCCCAGACCGAGACCCCCGTCGTCCTGGGCCTGGGACAGGTAGTCGCCCAACGACGCGCCGAGCGGGCGGGTCAGGACGTAGGCGATCCAGAAGGCCGGGATCGCGCCCAGCCAGGACCGGGAGTACACCGCCGCCACCAGAGCAATCAGAGCGCCGAAGATGAGCCCGGACCGCCAATAGCCCAGATCCATGCTTTCCGCCAGCAGATCCCCCGCGGCCGTACCGAGGGCGAACGTGAACAGGATCGCCGCCCAGTAGAACCCCTCCCGCCGGGAGGTGACGATCGTGTGGATCGACAAGGTGCGCTCGCTGCGGTACCAGGCCATGAACGTCGCCGCGAGCGCCACGGCGAAGACGGCCGTGGTGACCTCCAACGGCACGCCGAGGTTGTCCACCAGGTTGTCGGTGATCAGCGTGCCCACGATGCTGATCAACACGACCGCCAGCCAGTAGACCCAAGGAACGTACCGGTCGGCTCTGAACTGCACGACGAGCACGACGGCCAGCACAACGACCATCGCCACCGTCGTGCCAGTCAGACCGAGGTGCAGATTGACATTGAGGAAGTCCGCCGCCGTCTCCCCCACCGTGGTCGCCAGGACCTTGATGACCCAGAAGTAGAAGGTGACCTCAGGCACCTTGTTCAACATCTGTCGAACCTGCGGCACCGAGGCATACTGATTGTCGATCTTCATCCCGGGAGGCTCGCAGAACGGACCTGAAGCGTGGCTGAGAAACTTGCTACCTCATAAATGGGTCAATTGTGAACGGCGCGCCGGCTACGCGCTGGTGAGCTGAGGCTAACCCCACCGAAGCCCACTCCTCTGCTGAAGTCTTGCCGTGCCTCTTTATCAGCTCGCTCTCAGGTCGCATCGTCGATCATGTGAGCCACGTTGCGTCGCGGGCGACCGACCGAGGGAGGTGGCTGTTGGCGGCCGTCCGTCGGAGCCGCACCGCTACATACTGGAGTAAGCGGAAGGTGACGGAGTGGGCGTACGGTTCAGTGTGGTCATCCCCTGCTTCAACGAAGCCGACTACATCGCTGCGACAATCGCATCGCTACAAGCCCAACAGGTCGTGGACGGCTGCGAGATCATCGTCGTGGACAACAACTGCACCGACGCCACGGCCGCGATAGCCCAGAGCCTCGGGGCTACTGTGGTGACGGAGCGCGAGCGCGGCGTCTGCGCGGCCCGACAGCGCGGCGCCCAGGCCAGCGGCGGCGAGATCATCGTATCGGCGGACGCCGACACCACCTATGACCCGGACTGGCTGGACAAGATCCACCATGCGTTCGCCGCGGACGACCGGGTGGTGGCGGTGGTCGGCCCGTGCCGGTACAAGGACGGTCCGCACTGGGGACGGCTGTACGCCCGGCTGCTGTTCGCGCTCGTCGGCCTGGCCTACCGGCTGACCGGGCGGGTGTTCTACGTGACCGCGACGAACATCGCCATGCGCCGGGACCACTTTCCCGGTTACGACACGAACCTGACGCAGGGTGGCGACGAGTTGGACCTGCTGCGCAGGCTACGCCGTCAGGGTCGCGTGGTGTTTGACCGAAGCAATCCCAGCCACAGCTCCGGGCGGCGGCTGACCCGCGGCCTGGTCTACAACATGTTCGTCACGCTGCTCGTGCACTATCTGCTGGCGTACCTGTTGAACCGGTTGTTCGGCCGCCGCGTCCTCGGATCCGCACCCGCCTTCCGTACCAGCCGCCGCGCCGGGACGCGCCATTGGCGCATCATCGGCAGCGTCGCGGCCGCAGCGCTACTGGCGATTCCCTCCGCCGCGCAAGCCGGGAGGGTGTCCGACACCTATCACTCGTTCCTGCGGCACATCCGGGCGAGCGCAGGCCAGGACGGGCACCGATGAGGTGGCTCGCCGGCGGGCTGCTCCTCGTCGCCATCATCCTCGCCGGCTACTGGGCATTCCTGTCTCCCTACTGCCAACTGTTCGGCCGTTACCCCTACCGGGGAGCCTCGACGAAGCGGGTCGTCGCACTGACCTTCGATGACGGCCCCAACGAGCCGTACACCTCCCAGATCCTCGACTACCTCGACAGCCGGCATGTCCGCGCCACGTTCTTCCAGGTAGGCAGCTGCGTGGAGCGGCACCCCGCCACGACCAGACGGATGATTACCGCCGGCCACGTCGTGGGTAACCACTCACTGACTCACAGCTTCAGCAGCTACCTTCGTCCGGGCCGCTACAAAAGAGAGGTCCACCGGACGCAGGAGGTCCTTCGCCAGTACGTCGGCCGCGCACCCGCGCTGGCCCGCTCCCCCTGGCTGTGGCGGCATCCCCCGCTGCTGCGGATGCTGCGAGCAGCGGCATTGCAGCCAGTGTCCGGCGTGTTCTGCCACGCCCTCGAGGTACTGCAGATCGACGCGGCGGCGATCGCCCGCAAAGCGATCGCGAAGACCAGGCCCGGCACCATCCTGATCTTCCACGACGGATTCGATGCCAGGGGCGGCAACCGCAGCCAGACTGTCGAGGCGGTCAAGCTGACCACCGAGGCGTTACTGGCCAGCGGCTTTCATTTCGTCACCGTCGATGAGCTGCTCGACGTGCCCGCCTACCAACCCGACGTGGGCCATTGACGGGACCGCTCAGTCACGGATCGTCGCCTTATCGGACGCCTGGGCGGCGTGCCGCCGGGACCGGAGCAGTTGGATGCCGATCGGTACCACGGAGACCAGGACGATGCCGAGCAGGATGAACTCGATGTTGGACTTGACGAAGGCGATCTGGCCGAGGAAGTAGCCCAGCACGGTGACGCCGATGCCCCAGAGCGCCCCGCCGAGCATGTTGTAGATCAGGAACGTCCGGTAGTGCATCCGGCTGACCCCGGCGATGATCGGGGTGAACGTCCGCACGATCGGCACGAACCGTGCCAGCACGATCGAACGGGCCCCGTACCTGGCGAAGAAGTCGTTCGTCCGCTGCACGTTCTCCTGCTTGAACAACCGCGAGTTCGGCCGCCGGAACAAGCTCGGGCCGACCCGCTTGCCGAACAAGTAGCCCACCTGGTCCCCGGCGATCGCGGCGACGGCCACCAGCAGGCAGACCAACCACAGCGGCTGCTGCAGGTAGCGGCCGTCGGCGACGAGCAGCCCGGCGGTGAACAGCAGCGAGTCACCGGGGAGGAAGAAACCGATCAGCAGGCCGGACTCGGCGAAGACGATGGCGAGGATACCGATCAACCCGAACGTGGAGATCAACCACTCCGGATTGAGGAAACTGGGACCCACCGCCGGCAGGGCCAGAGACGTCGACACGAGGGGGACCTCCGAATAGGCGCGGCGGAAAGCCTGCGGGGAGCGGGCGGACGAGGGATGCGGTCACCGGCTGCCGACAGCGATGCCCGACCCGCGACGGTGGCTTCGCCGGTCGAACGCGCGCCCGCCGAACGCGGCGATCAGCACGGCTACCGCGCCGATGACTACGCCGGCGACAATGTCGGCCGGATAGTGCACACCTGTCCATACCCGGGCGAATCCGATGACGGTGGCCAGCACCGACAGCGCTACCCCCCAGCGCCAGGACAGAAACACCCCGATCGCGAAGGCCACCGCGAAGGCGGCTGTGGCGTGGTCGCTGGGCAGCGACGCGCCCGCGTCGTGCGGGATCAGCTGGTGCACTCGATGGGTCTGGAACGGGCGGACTTCGGTGCTGGCGGCGGCGACCAACTGCCCGATTGCGAACGCCAGGGCAAGGGACACCACGACGCATACGACGGGCGACCGCCCGCGTGATTTCAGGCCGAGCAGCAGCGGGACGACCGTCAGGCCGCCCAGGACGTAGATCAGCCAGACCGCCAACCACTCCATCACGTCATCCACCGAATCATTGCGTCCGGCGGCGGCGTTGACGAGCTGGAACAGGTGGTAGTTCATGACTCGTCCGACTCCATCGCTGACCCGGCTTCCCCGACCGGCTGATCCCAGCCTGCCCGCTCTCGCCTGAGAGGAGGCTGAAAGGGCGACCGGCCGGGCAGCCGGCACGCGGGCATCCTCCCGGTTCAGCCGGTCGGTCGCCCGTCAGCGGCCAGCGGCAGCCGGACCTGGACCGTCATCCCGGGCCCAGGCAGCACCCGGACGGTCCCGCCGTGCGCCGCGACGATCTCCCGGGTGATCGACAGTCCCAGGCCGCTCCCGCCGTCGGCGCGTGCTCGGCTGTCGTCGAGCCGGACGAACCGCTCAAAGATCCGCTCCCGCTCCACCTCGGGGACTCCCGGCCCGTCGTTGGTGACGTCGAGACAGCCCCACCCGTCGTCGGCGAAGACCCGCAGGACGACTTCCCGCCGCGCGTGGTGAGCGGCGTTGTCAGCGAGGTTGCGCAGCGCCCGCCCGAGGTCGTGCGCGTCGCCGGTCACCCGTACCGGGGCAAGCTGGGCCTGCACCGTCAGGTCCGGCCGGCGGGCGGCGAGCCGGTCCCGCTCGGTGTAGGCCAGGTCGTCCAGGTCGACGTCCTCACGGCGCAGGGCGGGGCCGTGCTCGTCGATCCGGGCGAGCAGCAGGAGATCGGAGATCAGACGGCCCAGCCGTTGCGACTCCAGCCGCATCAGCCGGACCAGATCATCGTTGGCGTCCGGCAGCGGCACGAGCGCCAGCCGGTCCAGGCCGGCCTGCAGGGTGGCCAGTGGGCTGCGTAGTTCGTGGCTGGCGTCGGCGACGAACCGCCGCTGACCCGCCGCCGCGGTCTCCAGGCGGTCGAGCATGGAATTCATCGTCTCCGCCAGTGCCGCCACCTCGTCGTGCGCCGCCGGCACCGGCACCCGGGCGTGCAGGTCACGGGCGGTGATGCCGGCGACCCGGCTTCGAATCGCTTCCACTGCGTGCAACGACCGGCCGACGAACAGGAAGACCGCCCCACCAACCACGAGCAGCATCGGCGGCAACCCGACGACCAGGATCGCGGCGACAACCTCGGTGCTCTCGTTCACCGGCCGCAGGGACTGGGCCAGCAGCACAGTTCGGGTACCCGACCGGGTGCCCACACCTACGGCCACCACCCGGAAAGGGTCTTCATCGGCGAACGGCAGCGTCCGCTGTTCCCGCAGCACCTGACCGGCGGCGGGGCGCAGCGGCGACAGCGGTGCAGCGCCCCCGAGCACCGCCGACGCCGCCTCTACCCGACCGGACGGCGCCAGGACCTGCGCCAGGGTCTGCTCCCCTGGGCTGGGCTTCAGCGTCTGGGCGATGTCGTCCCGGTCGCCGCCGGCCACCGCCGTGGCCACCTCCCCAGCGCGCTGCCTCGCCGCCGCGTCCACGTTGCCGACCAGGTTTGCACGGGCCAGGTAGATGAAGGCGGCCGCGCCGACCCCGAAGGCCACCGCCACCACCACCGAGGCGGCCAGCGCCGAGCGCAGCCGCACGCCCAGCCGGCGGCGGAGCCACCGGACGGGTTCCCGGAGCGGACGGGGTATGGCAGCCATTCCCGCAGCGTAGGTTCCCCAGGGCTGAGAAGACCCTGAGAGCTGCCTAACAGCGCTCGTCCGCCCCGGCGGCGTTGCCCGCCGGCGGTGCGCTGCTACCCGCCGTCGGCCGCCAGCCGGTAGCCCATCCCCCGCTCCGTCTGGATGGCGGTCCGGCCGAACGGTTGGTCGATCTTGCGGCGTAGGTATCCGACGTACACCTCGACGATGTTGGGGTCACCTTCGAAGTGGGCGTCCCAGACGTTCTCGATGATCTGCGTCTTGGACACCACGTCCCCGCGGTGCCGCATCAGGAACTCCAGCAACGCGAACTCCCGCGCGGTCACCCGGACCGGCTGCCCGGCCCGGGAGACCTGCCGCCGGGCCGGGTCGACGGCCAGGTCGCCGGCGGTCAGCACCACCGGCCGCACCGGCGCGCCCCGGCGGACCAGGGCGCGGAGCCGGGCCACCAGCACCACAAACGAGAACGGCTTGATCAGATAGTCGTCGGCGCCGAGGTCGAAGGCATCGGCCTGGTCGTACTCGCCTTCCTTGGCGGTCAACATCAGTACCGGCGTCCAGACTCCCCGGGACCGCAACTGCCGGCACACCTCGTAGCCGTTGAGACCGGGCAGCATGATATCGAGCACCACCACGTCATAGGGGTTCTCGGTGGCCGCCCACAGGCCGTCGGTCCCGGTGTGCTGCACGTCGACGGCGAAACCCTCGTCGGTCAGGCCGGCCCGGATCACCTCCGCCAGAGCGGTCTCGTCCTCCACGACCAGCACCCGCACTCCGCTCCCACCTTCCCGCCCACGGACACTCACGTCCCCGGCCGGGTTCGCGCCACCTCCCATCATGACGCGATGCTGGGAGGTGAGACGGCGTTCCGCCTGGCGTGACGCCTGTCACCCCTGCGGTACGGGACTCGTCTCGTCCGACAGCACGGCCCGCTGCGGCGCGTCCGGGCACAGCGGACCCCGTCCACGGATCCAGGCTAAGAGTCCCCGGGCACGAGCCGCACCTCGGAACGCGGCTCGTTCCGACGGAGCGGAACGCCGTTGCGCTGCCAGTTCCAGATCGGCGCGAGCCCCGGCTCCGCTGACAGCACGACGACGAGCAGCCGCAGCTGGTCCTCCGGCAGCGGCAGTCGCCTGACACCGTCTGGTGCCCGGAAGCGCCGCCGCAGCGGCCCCGGACCAGGCGCCTGGCCGTCCCCGGCGGAGAAGACCTTGAGCAGGTCGGTGGCGGTGCGGATGCCGGCCCGACGGAGCCGCACCCGGGCCGCGGCGCCGCCGTCGGCGGCGCCGGCTCCGTCGCTTCGGCGTTCCCGTCGAACCTCCCGGCGTTCCGCCTGCTCGAGGTGGATCAGCAGGAACGCCTGGTCGACCCAGTCCACGAGGCGGCCGGTCGGGACCCGGGTGTGCAGGATGACGTCGACCAGGTTCATCGTCGTCAGGTTCTGCATGTCCTCGACCCCCTCCTCGACCAGCCGCGCCTCGTACCAGAGGTTGAGCCCGTCGAGCTGGTCGAGCGGGTAGTCCGGGGCGACGGTCGGAACGGCGTGCCGCAGCACCCGCGACGCCAGCCGCTCCAGGAACTGCAGTCCGACCAGGGGGAAGAACCCGACCACGAAGGCGACCGCCATCTCGGCGCCCTGGGCGAGCGTCGCCGTCGCGCCGACGACCTGGTGCACGACCGTGACGACCAGGAGCACCAGGACGACCCGGAGCACGGCGCTGGCGTACGCGCTGGGGCGCAGGTCGCTCTGGAAGTACCGGCGCAGCAGCATCCCGGTGACGAAGGCGTACGCGCCGAGGAAGGCGTACTTCAGCACGTCCCAGGGCCCGGCCGGGGCGACGACGAAGCGGGTGTCCCAGAGCACGGCCGCCCAGCCGGTGGCGAACATCGCCGTCGCGAGGAAGATCGGGAACAGGGACTCGCTGCTGACGAGGTAGTCGTCGGTCTCCTCGTCGGGGGCGGCGCGCATCGCCGCCCGCGGCACCTGGCGGCCGTAGTAGGACTCGAACTTCTGCCGGTAGATGTTGTCCGTCCTTAGCGGCTGCCCGCCCGACGCGTCGGCGTCGATCAGCAGCTCGGGGAGGCGTCGGCGGTTGTCCCAGCCGAGCCGGTGCAGGTTGAGCACGTACTCGTTCCACAGCACCTTGGCGCGCATGCCGAGGAACCGCACGTACAGCCAGCCGGGCAGGAACGACAGGCACCAGAGCACGAAGAGCTTCAGCGCCGCGACGCCCCACTGCGGCGGCGAACCGCCCCGCTCCGCCTGGACGCCGACCGTCAGGGCCGCGACCGCGACGGCCAGCAGGATGACGACGTTCATCCAGAGGCCGACGGCCTTACGTCGCAACCAGACCCGGGTACGTTCGCCGGTCAGCCAGCCGATGAACCCGGGCCGGGCCAACCGCTGCGTCAGGGTGGTCATCTGCGCTCCTCAGGGCACGGCCGACCGGTCGACGGCGGTGCGCGCCACCCGCGGGTCGGACAGGTACTCGGCGATGCTGTGCGCCCGGTCCTTGGCGTTGTCGGTGATCACGTCGGTCACGTCAGTGCCCCAGGTGCCGTGCAGGGGACAGCCGATCGCCACCGCGTCGGCGGGGCACCACGCGTTCACCCAGGTGTGGACCCGGTCGGGGCGACGGGGTCCGCCGGCGAGGAGGCGCTTGTAGACGGCGTCCATGCCGAGCGGGCTGCCCGCGGTGACCAGGGTGTCGACGGCGAGCGTGTCGGGTAGCCGGGTGAGCAGGTCCAGGGCGACGACCGTGCCGAGGCTGTGGCTGACCAGCACCATCCGGCCGTCGGACGGCAGGCAGCCGAGCACCGCGTCGAGCACGCGGTCGCGGACGGCCGGCCGGTCGAGGTACGCGGCCACGTCGGCGAAGACGGCGGCGATGATCGCCTCGTCCAGGCCGCTGCGGTTCGCCAGCCAGCTCAACGGCCGGTGCAGCCGGCCCACCACGGAGTCGAGAAGGCCCTCCTGCCCGCTGGGCAGCGCCAGGCCCGGAGGCGCCCCGAGTGCCGCCGGGTCCGCGGGCAGGGCGGGGAGGCCGGGCGGCATGCCGGCCCGCTCCGCCGCCTCGCACACCAGTTCCTCGTACAGCGGCGCGGTGGACGGATCGGCGAGCGCCTCCCGCCCGTCCGCCGCCCGCTGCAGCTCGTCGGCGTAGAAGGGGAACCAGACGTCCGCGGCGTCGACGGGGCTCAGGCCACCCGCGCCCAGTCCCGCCGCCAGGCCCGCGGCCCAGCCCGCCCGCAACCGCTGCGGATCCCGACCCACCTGGCCGCGGCCGTGCAGGAAGACCAGATGGGCGTCTCCGGCGAGCGCCGGCCGGCGCGCTCGCAGGCCGCCCGCGCCCGCCACGCCGGCCCGCTCCCCCGGCCCGGCGCCTCGGGGACCGACGACGGTCACCCC
>NZ_QGGF01000031.1 GCF_003857015.1 Micromonospora globispora
TCCTCGCCCCGGCCGCCGGGGCGCCCAGCCCGCCGCGCGGGGGCTGGTTCTCCCGGCAGGGATCGTCCGCCCTGACCCCCGGTGTGACGCCAGCGCCCCCGGCGACGCCGGTGACCGGAGGGACCAACGCACAGGGCCTGCCGGTCCGCGTGCCGATGGCCCAGCTCTCCGCCGTGACGCAGTCCGCCCGTGCGAGCGAGCCGGCGCCGCGCCACGACCTCGATCCGGAGGCCGTGGGCGGCATGCTGTCCCGCTTGTACAGCGGGGTGCGGCGGGCGGAGGCCGAGGAGACGAGGGAGATCATCATGCCGCCCACCGGCGTACCCAGCGAAGGGGGACAACAGTGACGACCACGTTGAGCCAGGAGGCACGTGACCTGAGCTGGCTGGTGAACGCGTTCGCCGAGCGCGTCCCCGGGGTGGCGCACGCGGTGGTGGTCTCCTCGGACGGGTTGCTGGTGGCGCTCTCGGCGCACCTGCCCCGCGACCACGCCGACAAGCTCGCGGCGGTCACCTCGGGCCTGATGAGCATCACCGCGGGAGCGGCCCAGATGTTCGACGGGGACATCGTCAAGCAGACCGTCGTGGAGATGGGCCGCGGCTACTTCCTCGTCATGCAGATCCGGGACGGCTCGATCCTCGCCACCCTCGCCGCCGCCGAAGCGGACATCGGCGTGGTGGGATACGAGATGGCGCGGCTGGCCAAGCAGGCCGGCGAGATGCTCACCCCGGCGCTGCGCGCGGAGCTTCAGCAGGCACTGCCCCGCTGACCGGGCCACCGGGATGGGCCGTCTAGCCGGCGCGGCGGACCGGCTGGCCGACCGCTCCGGGCGGAGATGACCCGGGCGCAAAAAAGTCCGCGAAATTTGGCGCTCCACGGGATCACACGGCGGACGCGGACGGAGTAACGTACATCACCGGAGAGGCCGCTCCCCCCGTGGCGGCCTCTCTCCTATTTCTCCGGTGCGGCTGCCGGCGCCGCGTCCTGATCGGACACTCCCATCGGGTGGCGCTGCCCCGGATGCCCGGCCGGCAGCGACCGGCGGATCACCAGCCAGCTCACGCCCAGCGCGGCCGCGACCACCGGCCAGGTGAGCGCCACCCGAGCCACCACCTGGCCACCGAGCCAGAGCGGCCTGCACCGGTAGTCGGCAAGACGACCGCTTACAAACCCCGTCGGTTGGGCCTCACCGGTGAGCCGGTCCTGGTGTGGGGTCCAGGCTCGCCTCACCGTCGTCTCAGTTGCCGTCTCATTCGCCAGCGTTCGCGCAGCACCACCGATGACCAGCCAAACGGGCTCGACCGCTGTCACGGCTTGCCACAAGCTGGGCCGGACGCTGGCTCGTAGACTTGGAAAGCGTGCCTCGATGCTGCTCACGCCGGCCCTGGCTCTGCCGGACTCAGTTGTGGTCTCTTTCCTCAGCGGTCGAGGCCGTCCATCGGAGGCCGGACCGCCGGGGCTTGGGTCAACGATCGACCGCTGGCCCGACATCTAGAGCCCGCAGCCGCGAGTGCTTCCGCCCTACTGCAAAGCTTGCAACACTGGCCGCATGACCGGCGAACGGCGACCGAGCGAAGCCGAGCGTGAGCGTGGTTGGTACGGCTACGAGCCAGAATCGTTTCAGCGGGCGTCGTTCCTGCAGCGGGTGCAGCTGCGCTGGTGGCGCGTCCGGTACTGGCGCGAGAACCGACGCGCCCACCAGGCCGCACTGGAGCGGCTGGCCGTCCGGCAACGCGAGCGGGGACAGCTGAGCTAAGCGGGGCGCAAAGCTGTGCAGGTGGCGCGACGCCGCCTTGGCGCGTCGTCGCTGCCAGGAATCGGGTGTGCTGGGCGGTCTCGTTTCTGGTCTCGTTCGTCGGTGTCCGGACCGGTTCTTCACGGGCGCGGCGTAGGTGTAGACCTGCTTGCGGACACTGTTGGTGGCTGCTGGATATCGGGTCGCAGACCTCGAAAGCATGGGACTGCCGGTCACGTTAGCCAGCGCCCTCGAACGCGACGCGCGAGGCAGCAAGCTCGGACGAGCAGCCAAGTGAGCAGCCAAGCCCGCGGGCATGGGCGGACGATCACGGACTGGGACACCGTGTAGAGCACGAGGACCGAACGCTGGACCAGCGCTGCTGGACCGACTCGTAATGCGTAGATCAGTCTTGTACGCACCGTTGCCGCAGCCTGCGGTGCAAGCGGTGTAACCTGCGGGCTGTCAGGGTCCGTGCGTACGTGGAGGACGTCATGGCCACACGGAAGTGGAGTGATCTTAGCCCTGAGCGCCGCAGGCTGATCATTGCTGCTGGCGTGGCGGAGGGTATCCTCAAGACGGCGGCGCTCATCGACATCAAGCGTCGACCCTCAAGGGAGATTCGGGGCCCGAAGTGGATATGGGCCTCGACGGTCACGTTCATCAACGCCTTTGGAGTTGCACCGCTCGCGTACTTCGCCTTCGGCCGGCGCCGGGACCCGCACGCTTAGCCCCAGTCGTACGCGCCTCGACAGCTAGCGAGTGAGTGCTTGGCGAAGATGGGCTGACGCTTCTGCCATGGACCAGTGCATGGCGATGTCCAACGGTCCTTCGCCGACGAGGTCATCTAGAAGTTTCCAGCCGAGCCAGTAGCCGCATCGTCCAGGCAGTTCGCCTGCCCGGTCGGCGGTGCCGCTGAACCACTCGTGCCATATATCGGTGCGCTCCAGATCCTGCAACGCTTGAGCCCTCAGTGTGGCCTGCATGTCGTGGCACCGGTCGATCCACGCGTCCTCGCCAGGCCGGAACCAGAGGTGTCCGCTGGGAGAGACTTCGGGCATCAGCCGGGCTGTGGCGTGGACGGCCAGTCCCTCCCGGAATAGGTCAGCGTCCAAGCGCTCATGCGGCCAGTCCTGCGCGGTCCTCCGCAGATGGACCAAGTGGATCATTTCGTGAAGGGCGAGGAGGACGTCAAAGGGCGGGTCAGGTAGCAACTCGGCTGCGAGAAACAGCGTTGGCTCCCCATCGACGGGTGCCGCCCATCCGTTGGCTCCGCCGAGACCCACGAGTACGACGGCGTTGATCGGCCGTTCGGTTGCCACGACGCTCGTCAGCAGGATCGCGGCCCGTTGGAGGGCCACGCGCGCACGTTTAGATCTGGTGGTCAGTTCGGTTCGCCGGTCGACCAGCTCCGGCAGTCGGGTCTCTGCCTCCGCAGGATCGATCCATGATTGAACCGCAGTGAAGATCTCCGAGTTGGGCTGGACGATCTGCCGGTGCCACCTTGTCTCGAGATCTCCCGGAGACTCATGTGCCGCGAACTCCTCGAAGGAAGTCACCAGATCCCGGACCATCATTCGCACCAACTACTCCCCTTCACGGACTGCCTCACGGCTCATGCTCGGCAGACGTCGTGTCAGCCGACGTCGAGGACATTGCCCCAGGTGGACATTAGTCCGCGTGGCCTCGCATTGAATCGCACGAGAAGGCGCCGCCGGGAGTTCGGGACGAAGGCGTCCGCGTGCCTGATGAGTCGCGCCGTCAGGAGCCCTCATCTGGGGACAGCACAGAAGTACAGCAACGCACCGCCCGTCATAGCCCGAGACCGCCCGACTGTGCCAGGCAACCGGCGTACCCGGCCGTCAACAACCGCCTCGCCGGAAATCCATCGGTTCAGGACAGCCTGTAGGTCGGGCAAAGGCGAGGCATCGTCGCTTCGTCCCCTGCCAAGTGTCACCCCCTGCTGGGGTGCCACGCCCAGGTCACCGGGCCAAGATGGCCACGAGAGTGGCGAAGCACCCGACCAGCGCGATGATCCCGCCCCGGCGGGGGTCGAAGCTCCGTCTCGACCTGGTCGCCGTACAGCCCGGAAGTACGGCAACCCATCGCACCGTCACAGCCCTTGACCGACCGGCCGAGCCTCGCGACCTGCGAACCGGGCCGTCAGCAACCGCCTCGCCGGTAATCCATCGGTTCAGGGTTCGAGTCCCTGGCGGCCCACTCCTCCGCAGGTCAGCGGCCCTGACCGGGATCGCTGTCGCCGCGATCAGGGCCGGTACAGCAGCGAATGAACCGCCCCGGGTTTGGCAGCGGCCGTCCCGATCTGGTCGCGGTTGTAGTAGTTGAACGCGGTGGGCAGTGGCAAGATTGCGCAATGGCCAACCTCATCTACTCGGCGATCGCCTCGCTCGATGGCTTCACCGCTGACGGCAACGGCGACTTCGACTGGGCGGCGCCCGACGAGGAGGTACACGCCTTCGTCAACGACAAGGAACGGCCGGTCGGCACCTACCTTTACGGGCGCCGGATGTACGAGACGATGGTCTACTGGGAGACCGCCTTCACCGGCGACGACCAGCCGGCCGTCGTGCGTGACTACGCGCGGATCTGGCAGGCGGCCGACAAGGTCGTCTACTCGTCGACGCTGGACGCGGTCTCAAGCGCGCGGACCCGGCTCGAGCGGGAGTTCGACCCGGACGCCCTCCGCCGTCTGAAAAAAGCCGCGGGGCGGGACGTCACCGTCGGGGGTCCGGGGCTCGCGGCGCACGCGCTCGCGGCCGGCCTGGTGGACGAGTGCCACCTCTTCCTCAACCCCGTCGTGGTGGGCGGGGGGACGCGCGCGTTGCCCGCTGGTCTCCACCTTGAGCTGGAACTGCTGGACGAGCGCCGGTTCGGCAACGGCGTGGTCTACCTGCGATATCGGGTCGGCTAGATGAGTACAGCAGCCAAGTACAGCAACGGACCACGCCGAAGCAGACCCTGAGCGGTCCCAACGGGCCGGATGACGTCGCACGGAACCTAATCGGATCAAGCCGCCGACGGTTCGCATCGGTGGGCGGCGGGGGTCACG
>NZ_QGGF01000296.1 GCF_003857015.1 Micromonospora globispora
GCACCAGCCGATCGGCCGCCCGGGCGCAGCGCGCCGCCGCCAGCGCCGCGGGAAGCGGCTGCTGCAGTTGGACGACCACCGCCTGGGCGGCGCGCAGCGCGTCCTCCGCGCCGGCCACGTCCGCCTCGGTCAGCAGAGTCTCCGCCGGGATGTCCTCCAGATACCGCCAGTGGCCCCGGGCGTCGACCACGTCGACGATGAGGGCGCTGGGCGTGCCCTCCCGGCGCAGCACCGGGGAGACGTCGATGCCGTCGCTGCGGGCCCGGCCCAGCAGGCGGTCACCGACCTCGTCCTGCCCCACCGCCCCGAGCAGTCCGACCCGTACGCCGAGCTGGGCGAGCCCGACCGCCTGGTTGGCGCCCTTGCCGCCGAGCAGTTCCCGGCGGCACCGCACCGGCGCCGTACCGGACGCGCCGGGGACCTCGTCCACCAGCAGGACGATGTCCCGCGCCACCTGCCCGACCACCATCGCGTCCAGTCCCGCCATGCCGGGCTGTTACCCCGACCGTCGCCGGTCACGCCCGGGCGGCTCGACTAGACGCTGGCCCGCTCGACGACGAACATGAAACAGCCGTAAACGACGTTGCGGCTGTGCAGCCGGTGCACCACGGGATCGGCGAGCAGCTCGGCGATGACCGACTCGGGATCGGTTCCGTCGTGCAGCCGGCCGCCGTGGATCCGCCCCTGCCGGTCGTACGCCCGCAGCACCTGCGGACGCCCCCGCCAGTCGGCCGGGTAGCGGCCCGGGCGGTCCGGCCCGGGGCAGTCCGCATCATGGGCGAAGATCGGCCCGATCTCCCGGTACGGCCCGGGCGGGACCGGCGGCGCGTAGCCGAAGAGCAGCAGCGGTTCACCGGGCGTCGCGTCGCGCAGGCAGCAGCGCAGCGGCTCCCCTCCCCCGGCGGTCAGCCGCTGCACCGGCTCTCCGGCAGCGTCGCGGCCGGTGCGCCGGAACTCGGCCAGCACGCCGGTCGGCATCGGCTGGATCAGGTACGTGGTCCGGGTGGTCGTCGTCATGACTCCACCTTGGCCCCGGCGAGGGTCGAGCGCTGGCGGCGATCGGACCTCGCGTCGCCGACTCGTCGGTGCGCTCAGCCGGGCAGCGGCGCCTCGTCGTCGCCCGGGGTACGCCGGGGGCCGACCAGCCGCCGGACCATCGGGGCGGCGTTCCACTTCGCCGCGCCGACCAGGTCCCGGGCGTGTTCCAGGACCGTGTAGTCCGGCCGGGCCAGCCCCTCGGCGATCGCCCGGTCCAGGTCGTCGCCGCACCGGGTCAACACGGTGTCGAAGTCGCGGCGGACCGGTTCCAGCAGGTCGTAGCCGAAGGAGCGGTGCAACCGGGCGAAGAGCGGCTTGTAGAGGCGGGCCCGTTCGTGCAGGCCGGACGAGTACGACATCGCGTTCTTCGGCCGCCGACGGATGTAATCGGGCAGCATGTCGGCGAACGCCCGCCGGACGATCCACTTCTCCTGACCCTGGCGCATCTTCAGCTCCAGCGGCAACCGCATCGCCAGCTCCACCACGCTGAGGTCGAGGAACGGCACCCGGGCCTCCACGCCGTGCGCCATGCTGGCCCGGTCCACCCGCTGCAACTCGGTACGACAGAGGTTGCGGATCTTGTGCAGGGAGAGTCGGCGTGACGCCTCGGGGCCGACCCGGTGGTACATCGGGTAGCCGCCGAACAGCTCGTCCGAGCCGTCGCCGGTGAGCACCACCTTGACCCCCAGCTCGCGCAGCCGCCGGAAGATCGGCACCGACACCACCGCGTTGATGATGTCGCCGTACTCGGTCAGCTCGGAGATCCGGATCGCCTCCCGTATGTCGGCGAGCCGGATGTCCCGCGGGCGCAGCTCGATCACCTCGTGCGGTACGCCCACGTCGGCGGCGAGCCGCCGGGCGTACGCCACGTCGGGGCTGTCGGGGACGCCGATGGTGACCGCCACGCAGTCCGGATGCATCTCCCGCGCGTGCAGCAGCGCCAGCGAGCTGTCCAGCCCGCCGGAGAGCACCACCCCGACGGTCAGATCGGTGTCCACCCGCATCCGGATGCTGTCGGTGAGCGCGACCCGGACCAGCACGGCGGCCTCGTCCGGGTCGTCGATCACCGGCAGCCCCGCGCCGAGGCTCAGCAGGTCGACGTGCGGGCGCAGCCGGACCCGCCCGTCCCGCTCGGCCCAGCCGTGGTGCCCGGGCGGCACCTCGCCGACCGGTGCGCCGTATCCGGTCAGGGCCTTGATCTCCGAGGCCAGGTGCAGGCAGCCGGGCGTGCGGGACCAGTAGAGCGGCTTCACCCCGAGCGGGTCCCGGGCCAGGTACGCCCTTCCGGTGGCGCGCTCGACGACCACGAAGCCGTACTCGCCGCGCAGCCGGCGCACCGCATCCTCGCCCCAGCGCAGGAAGGCGGCGAGCACCACCTCGGTGTCGCTCTCGCTGCGGAAGGCGTACCCGGAGCGGGTCAGCTCGGCGCGCAGTTCGTGGTGGTTGAAGACCTCGCCGTTGTAGCAGAGCACGTACCGCTCGTCAGCGGAGACCCAGGGCTGCACCGCCCGCTCGCGGTCCACCACACGCAGCCGGCGGACGCCGGTGAGCAGGCCCTGCTCCTGCCGCGTCTCGGTGACCTCGCCCCGCGGGGCGAGGACGGCGAGCATCCGGCGGAAGGTCGCCGGGTCCGCCTCCGGGCCGAGGCAGACGGCGATGCCGCACACGGCCTCACACCCCCATCTCGGCCTCGTAGCTGCGCCGCAGCCGCAGCCGGGCGGCGGGCGCGAGGCAGAGGTGCCACGCCTGGCCCTCGTCGACCACGTTGATCTCCCCGGCCGCCTGCCGGGCCAGCAGCAGGTCGGCCAGGACGTCCCGGACGCCGAAGCTCTGGAACCAGGTCATCTCCACGTCCGCGGCGTACCCGAGGCAGTGCCCGCTGGGCACCATGGCGGCGTATCCGAGGCTGCGCAGCCGGTACTGGTGCTCGGCGCTGCGGACCAGGCTGGTCACCCAGAGCGGCGGGGTGCCGGGCGGGGTTGCCGACGTGAACTCCCGGCCGATGTCGTTGAGCAGGGCCACGACCTCCCGGCGGGCCCGGCGGAACATCAGGCCGGCGGTGTGCGGGGTGGCGGCCGGGAAGAGCCGGCGGCGCACCGCCCGCAGCCCTCGGCCGAGGACGTTGGCCGGCTGTTCCTGGTAGCGGAACTGGAGCAGGTCGCGGCGGCGCAGCCACTCCAGGTCGACCAGGTCGATGCTGCTGTTGACCTGCGCGTCGGTGGAGAAGATCGGGGTGTCCCGCCACCACATCACGTCGATGCGGGAGAGCAGGTAGATCCGGACCAGCGCGGTCAGGTCGCCGGCCGAGCTGCGCGCGTTGGGCTGGTAGCGGGCCATTTCCAGCAGCAGCGTCTCCCGGGCGCCGAGGAACCCCTGCGGGGTGGCGTCGAGCACCGCGGTGATCGCGGGCTCGCGCAGCCGCTGGTCGAGCAGCAGCTGCCGGGCGGCAGTCGACGGGGCGTCCGCGAGGGCGCCCACCTCCACCAGCAGCTCCGCCACCGCCGCCCGGTACGCGGCCAGGTCCGGTTCGGTCGGCGACGGCCGGGTCGGCGAGGGCCGGACCGGGGACGGGCCGGGCAGCCGACGTACGGGCGCGGCGGGCACGACGCCCGGCCCGGACTGCCGGCCGGAGCTTCGGCTGGGCACGCGCATGTCGGGTCCTCTCTGCTGGCAGGACACGGTGTGACGAAAAACACCGTAACCACCAGAGAGGGAGCAGTCGGGACAATCCTCCTATCTCCTCCTAAGGAGCCTCGTCCGGTCTGGTCAACTCCTGCACCTGCGCGTACGAGGGGACCGTCGGCTGGCCGCCGTCCCGGCCGGCTCGGACGGCCTCGGCGACGTGCAGCGCGGCACCGAGCGCGGCACGGAACAGCAGCGAGCCGGTGCTGACCCGGGCCACCCCGAGCCTGCCCAACTCGGCCAGGCTCGGGCCGCCGGGCCGGTGGAGCACGTTCAGCGGTACGCCGACCTCGGCGGCGAGCAGGCCGACGAGGTCGTCCGGCGCGCCGGGGGCGAAGAGGCCGTCGGCGCCCGCCTCCCGGTAGGTCCGGGCCCGGTCCAGGGCCTGCTCCAGCGGGTCGGGCACGCCGAGCCACCAGGCGTCGGTGCGGGCGTTGACGAACAGCTCGGGCACCGCCGCGGTCACCGCGGCGATCTTCGCCGCCGTCACCTCGGGCGCCGCCAGGGTGCCGTCGGGCCGGCCGTCCTCCAGGTTGACCCCGACCACGCCGAGGCTCGCCAGCTCGGCGACGTACTCGGCCACGGCGGTCGGGTCGTCGCTGAACCCGCCCTCCACGTCGACGGTGAGCAGCACCGGGAGCGGCCGCAGCCGGCGGGCCAGCTGCAGGTTCTCGGCGCGCGTCGCGCCGACCGCGTCCGGTTTGCCGCTGGCGGCGGCGACCCCGAGGCTCGTGGTGCCGAGCGCCGGATGTCCCCCGGCGGCGAGCGCCGCGGCGGAGGCGTAATCCCAGGCGTTCGGGAGCAGCAGCGGCCGGCCGGGCCGGTGCAGGGCGTGGAAGGCGGCGTACCGCTCGTTCATCGGACTCTCACCTCAAGGCTGGTGGGGACGCGCAGGGTCGCATGCGGCTCGTACGGGATCGGGGCGTCGGTGCGGCGGCAGCGGCCGCGCAGCACGTCCACCACGCCGGCGGCCAGGGCCAGGGCGTGCCGCTCACCGGGGCAGCCTCGCGGTCCGGCGCCGAAGGTCAGCACCCGGCCGGACCGGTCCGGCGCGAACCGGCCCGGCTCGGCGA
>NZ_QGGF01000003.1 GCF_003857015.1 Micromonospora globispora
GGGGCGGGGTCAGGCAGTGCAGCCGGCGGGGGCGGACCTGGCCGATGGGACAGCGGCGACGACCGCGTCGGAGATCGGGGTGACCCACTGCAGCGGCTGCTCGTACGCCTTCGGTACCCGGACCCGCACCGGCGTCTCCCGGTCGACCGTGGTGAGCACGGTGGCGTCGGCCTCCTCGGCCGCGTGCCAGCAGACCTTGTTGATCGTCCACACGTCGTCCGTCGGGGCGACGATCGGCGCGCTGCCGCCGCAGGCGACGGTCAGCGCCGGATCGCCGTACGCGGCGTTCTGCTCGGGGCCCGCGGTGACCGGCCGCTGGTTCAGCTCCCGTACGCTCGCCGGCAGCTGGGACATCAGGGCCCGGCAGACGATGGCGGGCCGCTCGGCCAGCGTCGGCGCGGGCATCTCCACCGGCGCGGTGGACTGCGGCCGGGCGGCGCTCGGCGACGGGCTCGGTGCGGCGGCCGGCGTGTCGGGCGAAAGCTTCGCGAAGGTGAACCCGGCCACCGCGACGGTCACCGGCAGCGCGACCAGCGTGGCCAGTAGCGCCGCCCGGCGGGTGACCCGGTCCCGGCGCGGGGTCGCCGACTCGGAAGCAGGGGTGGTAGTGATCTCGTCCACTTACAGGCGCACCACCGAACACGTGAGGGTGCGGGTGATGCCGGGCACCATCTGCACCTTGCTGACGATTAGTTTGCCGAGCTCGTCGACGGTGTTCGCCTCGGTGAGGACGACCACGTCGTACGGCCCGGTGACGGCGTCGACGCGCACCACGCCGGCAAGGTCCGAGATCTGCCCGGCCACGTCACGCGCCCGGCCGACCTCGGTCTGGATGAGGATGTACGCCTGTACCACGACTCGACCTCCGTCCGTCGCCGCCTGGGGCGGCCCGAAGGGTGAAACTACCCTACGGAACAGCCCTGATCCCTATCGGTCGCCGGGTGGACGCGGTGAGCGAGCACACGCCCGCACCGACGGCCGGGTCGACCAGTGGCGGTGCGGGTTGACGAGTGAGCGCGACGAGGGGACGGCATGACGGTCGCGGGTGTCGGGGAGTTCGGGCTGATCGACCGGGTGACCGCCCGGCTGACGTACGGGAAGAGCTGCCTGCTCGGTCCCGGTGACGACGGGGCGGTGGTCGCCGCGCCGGACCGGCGGGTGGTGGCCTCGACGGACGTGCTGGTCGAGGGGCGGCACTTCCGCCGGGACTGGTCCAGTGCGCGGGACATCGGGCACCGGGCGGCGGCGGCCAACCTGGCCGACATCGCGGCGATGGGCGCCACCCCGACCGCCCTGCTGGTGGCGCTCTGCCTTCCGGCGGAGCTGGAGACGAGCTGGGCGGAGGAGCTGGCCGACGGCCTCGCCGCGGAGGCGGCCCGGATGGGAGCGAGCGTGGTCGGCGGGGACATGTCGGCCAGTCCGACCCTCACCATCGCGGTCACCGCCCTCGGCGACCTCGCCGACCGACCGCCGGTGGTCCGGTCCGGGGCCCGGCCGGGGGACGTGGTGGCGCTGGCCGGGCGCACGGGCTGGGCGGCCGCCGGGTACACCGTGCTGTCCCGGGGCTTCCGCACGCCCCGGCTGCTGGTCGAGGCGTTCCGCCGGCCCGAGGTGCCCTACCCGGCCGGTCCGCAGGCCGCCGGACTGGGCGCCACCGCCATGATCGACGTGTCGGACGGGCTGCTGGCCGACCTGGGCCACGTGGCGAAGGCCAGCGGAGTGGCCATCGACGTGCACCGGGACTCCTTCGAGGTGCCCCGGCAGATGCGGGACGCCGCCCAGGCGCTCGGCGTCGACCCGTACTCCTGGATTCTCACCGGCGGCGACGATCACGCCCTGGCCGCGACCTTCCCGCCGTCGGTGGCGCTGCCCGCCGAGTGGCGTCCGGTCGGCCGGGTGGCCGAGGGCACCGGCGTGACCGTGGACGGCGCGACGTACGAGGGCCGGACCGGCTGGGACCACTTCCGCTGAGTGACGTGCGACAAGGTCCGCCGCCGGCGCCGGATCCGGGGCCGGCCGCGGTCGTACCCTTCATGCGTGGGTGAGATCGAGATCCGGACGCAGCGCTTCGACGCGCCGGAGTCGCAGGCGTTGATCCGGGCGGCCCTGGCCGACCTCGGCCAGCGGTACGGCGGCAGCGGCGACGAGACGCCGGTCGACCCGGCGGAGTTCGAGCCGCCGGCGGGCGCCTTCCTGGTCGCCTACCTCGGCGGGGAGCCGGTCGGCTGCGGCGGCTGGCGCAGCCACGGCGCGGACGGCGAGACGGCCGAGCTGAAGCGGATGTACACCGCGCCGACCGCCCGGGGCCGGGGAGTGGCCCGTTCGGTGCTCGCCGCGGTCGAGCGCTCGGCCCGCGAGCAGGGCCGCAAGCGGCTCATCCTGGAGTGCGGCGACAAGCAGCCCGAGGCGATCGCGATGTACACCTCGGCCGGCTACGAGCGGATCCCGAACTTCGGCTTCTACCAGGACGCCCCCGGCTGTCTCTCCTTCGGCCGCACCCTCTGACCGGCGCGAGCGGACCGCCGGCCGGTCGGCTCAGCGGACGGTGAACCGGATCTGCTCGGCGGCCTTGCGGGCGGCGCTCGCCGCCTCGGCCGGAACGGCTCCCCAGGCCAGCAGGTGACCGCTGCGCCCGGGGGAGGAGCGGACCTCCCCGATGGTGTCACCGACCGCCACGGCGAGCTGCACCTGGAGCACGCCGGGCACCCGCTGCGCCTGGCGGACCCCGTCCACGGCGGTCACCGTGCCGGGCGGGGCGAGCAGGAACTCCACCGCCGCCGCCGCGGTCGGCGCGGCCGGCAGCGCCGGCCGTTGCCCACCCAGCACCCGTAGGTACGCGCCGACGAAGTCGAACTCGTAGGCCACCGAGATCAGCGCGGTGATCATGTCCCCGGGCAGCCGCGCCGCGCACTCCACCAGCGTCGGCACCCCGTCGGCGACGATCCACTCGCTGTGCAGCACCCCGGTGCGGAACCCGGCCGCCCCGGCCAGCCGGATCGCCACGTCCCGCAGCGCCCGGCGGTCGGTCTCCGGAAGCGCCGCCGGCACGGTGTGCCCGGTCTCCACCGGGAAGCGCCCGCCGAGCAGCCGCTTGTCGGTGACGTTGGCGAAGATCGGCTCGCCGTCGGCGACCAGCAGTTCGACGCTGTACTCCGGGCCGACCAGGGTCTGCTCGACCAGCACCCCGGTGGGCAGCCCTCGCTCGGTGGCCTCCACGGTCGGCTCCGGCTCGGCGGTGACCGCCCACCCGCGGGCGATCTCGGCCGGGTCGGCGATGAGTTGCACGCCGAGGCTGCCGGAGCGGCGGGTCGGCTTGAGCACGCACCGGCCGCCCCACCGGTCGGCGAGCGCGGTGGCCTGGGCCGGCGAGTCGACCAGCTCGTACGCCGGGTTGGCCAGGCCGGCCGCGTCGGCGAGCAGCCGCATCCGGTGCTTGTCGGAGAAAATGTCGGCGGCCTCGACCCCGGCGCCGGGGAGACCGAGCCGCTCCGCGAGGCGGGCGGCGGCGCCGACCGCGTACTCCAGGCCGGGCAGCACCAGGCGGGCGGCCGCCAGGCCCGGCTCCCGGTCGAGCAGCGCGTCGACGGCCAGGCCGGTCTGGTACTCCGCGGGCACCACCCGGGACACCGCCGGCACCTCGGCCACCAGCCCGGCAAGCCCTCGCCGGCGGATGACGTCGGGCTCCTCGACCAGCACCACGCTGCCCGGCGGGAGCTGTTCGCCGAGCCAGCGCAGGACGCCGAGGGACGCCCCCACGACCACTATGTCGTCTCGGCCCAGGTCGAGGTCCACCGGTCGTCCCTCCGCGGGGTGTCGCGACCGCCGGCGGGAGCGGACAGCCGGCGCAGCCGGACCTTAACCGGGCGGTGCAACTCCGGGTCGACCACCGATCAGGGGCTCGTCCGGACACGACAGAACCGGCGGACCGCTCGGGTCCGCCGGCGCTGGCGAGATATCGGGTGGGGCGTTACCGCGTCAGGCGCGGGCGACCTTGCCGGCCTTGATGCACGAGGTGCAGACCTGCAGCTTCTTGGTGTTGCCGCCACCGGCCGGGGTGCGCACCGACTGGATGTTCGGGTTCCAGCGGCGGTTGGTCTTCTTCTTGGACCAGGGCACGTTGTGGCCGAAGCCCGGCCCCTTGCCACAGACGTCGCACACGCTAGCCACGGGATACTCCTGGGATTGATACGTTCATGAGGTCGCCGGCGGGCGCTGCCCGGGCAACCTGGCCAGGTTACCCGATGACCCGCCGGTCCTCCCAACCGGCCCGGTCGACCCCGGCGCGGGTGCTGCCAGCGTACCGGTGGGGACCGGTGGCCGGGCCGCGACCCGGGCCGGTGGACACGCCGACGGGGGCCGGCCGACCCCGGCGTGTGTCGGTGCGCGCCAGTAGGCTTCCCGACGTGCTGGACACCCTCGACGCCGCCGCGGTACGCCGCTGGTGCGCGAGTGGACTGGCCGCCCTCCAGCGGCACCAGGGCGAGATCGACGACCTCAACGTCTACCCGGTCCCGGACGGCGACACCGGCACCAACCTGGTGCTCACCCTCACCTCCGCGCAGCAGGCCCTCGCCATGGACCTGGACACCCTCCCCGAGGACGGGCACACCCCGCACGGGCACGCGCTGCGGTTGATGGCCCGGGGGGCGCTGCTCGGCGCCCGGGGCAATTCCGGAGTGATCCTGTCGCAGATCCTGCGCGGCTTCGCCGACGCGCTCGCCGCCGCCCGGGCGACGGTGCGCAGGTCGTCGCTGTCCGCCTGCTCGGCGGCGCGGGCCGCCGAGCCTG
>NZ_QGGF01000340.1 GCF_003857015.1 Micromonospora globispora
CTTCCGCCGTGAGGGCGAGGCGCCGCGCGAGGGCTGCCGTGGCGGTGAGCGTCGCGAGGGTGGCTTCCGTGGCGGCGAGCGTCGTGAAGGCGGCTTCCGGCGCGAGGAGACCCGCGAGGGTGGCTACCGCGCCGGCCAGGAGCGGCCGCGTACCGAGCGGGGCGGCGAGCGCCGTGGCTACGGCGAGCGGCCGGGTCGCGACGAGCGGCGCTTCGAGGACCGGGGCCGCCAGGGCGGCGGCTACGGTGAGCGGCCGCAGCGCGAGCGGCGGCCCGAGGGTGGCGAGGCCGAGCGCGTAGCTGCGCCGGCGCTGCCGGACGAGATCGTCGCGAGCGACCTCGACCCGACGGTCCGGGCCGAGCTGCTCTCGCTGGCCAAGGGTGTGGCGGAGACCGTCGCCCGGCACCTGGTGGCGACCGGTCAGCTGATCGACGAGGACCCGGCCGAGGCGCTGGCGCATGCGCTGGCGGCCCGTCGCCTGGCGTCCCGCATCTCCGCGGTGCGGGAGGCGGTCGGGCTGGCCGCGTACCACGCGGGGGAGTGGCAGACGGCGATCGCCGAGCTGCGCACGTACCACCGGATGACCGGTCTGCAGAGCCACCTGGCGGTGCTGGCCGACTGCGAGCGGGCGCTGGGGCGTCCGGAGCGGGCGATCGACCTGTTCCGGGGCGCCGACCGGGAGAAGCTCGACAAGTCCGTCGCGGTCGAGCTGCTGATCGTCGCCGCCGGGGCGCGGGGTGACCTCGGCCAGAAGGACGCGGCCGTGGCGATGCTCCAGGTCCCCGAACTGACCGCCGACTCGTCCGAGCCGTGGGCGGCGCGGCTGCGCTACGCGTACGCCGACGCGCTGTTCGCGGTGGGCCGGCGCGAGGAGGCGCGGGAGTGGTTCTCCCGGGCCGCCGACCTGGACGCCGAGGGGGAGACCGACGCGGCTGAGCGGCTGCTCGAGCTCGACGGCGTGGTGATCGAGGGCGACGACGAGGAGCTGCCGGTCGAGGACGTGGCGGCTGGACCGGGCGCTCCCGGCTCCGTGCGGGCCCGGCCGGGCGCCGACCTGACCGGCGACGCCGAGCCCGATGACGCCGACACCGACCTCGACGACGAGGACGACCGGGACGACGAGGACGACGACCGGGACGAGTTCGATGACGAGGACGACGACCTCGACGGCGACGCCCGCTACCGCGACGAGGACGACGACCGGGACGAGGACGACCGGGACGACGAGGCCGCTGACCTGGACCGGGGCGACGACGCCCGGTACGGCGAGGGAGACGACCTCGCCGAGGACGAGCTGACCGACGCCGAGGCCGCCGCGGTGGCCGAGGAGGCTGGCAGCTCCGACCGCACGCCGACCGACGCGGACACCGGTGACCAGCCGGCCCGCGAGTCGGAGTCGGACGCGCGGTGACCGCTGTGGCCGGGGAACGGCTGGTCGACGGGTACGCCCTGGTGGTCTTCGACCTGGACGGGGTGATCTACCTGATCGACCGGCCGATCCCCGGCGCGGTCGAGGCGGTCGGTCGGCTGCACGCCGAGGGCAAGGCGGTGGGGTACGCGACCAACAACGCCTCGCGCCGCTCCAGCGAGGTGGCCGACCTGCTCACCGGCATGGGTGTGCCAGCCCGGCCGGAGGAGGTGCTGACCTCCGCCGCCGCCAGTGCCGAACTGCTGCGCGACCGGCTTCCCGCCGGCGCGCCGGTCCTGGTGGTCGGGGCCGAGGCGCTGCGTGCCGAGATCAGCGCGGTCGGGCTGCGCCCGGTCTCCCGCGCCGACGAGGAACCGGCCGCCGTGGTGCAGGGGTACGGCCCGCAGGTCGGTTGGGTGGACCTGGCCGAGGCGTCGCTGGCCGTCCGGGCCGGGGCACCCTGGTACGCCACCAACACCGACCGGACGCTCCCCAGCGATCGGGGTCCGTTGCCCGGCAACGGCTCCCTCGTGGCCGTCCTGCGCACCGCGCTGAACCGCGAGCCGGACGTGGTGGTGGGCAAGCCGGAACCGGCGCTCTTCGCCACCGCGGCCCGTCGGGCGGGGAGCGGGCGGACCCTGCTGGTGGGCGACCGGCTGGACACCGACATCGAGGGTGCCCGCCGGGCCGGCCTGGACAGCCTGCTGGTGCTCACCGGCGTCAGTGACGTACCCGAACTGCTGGCCGCGCCCGAGTCGCGGCGACCGACGTACGTCTCCTTCGACCTGGCCGGGCTCTTCGACTCGGCGGCCGTGGTGCGGGTGCCGGGCGAGCCGGAGTTCGCCGGCTGGTCGGTCGACCTGACCGCCGGTGGTCTGACGCTCCGCGGCGCGGGACGCCCCCTGGACGCCCTCGCGGCGCTCTGCGCGGTGGCCTGGTCGGCGTCCGCCGGCCCGCAGGTGCGGGCGGCGTCGCCGGAGGCCGAGGAGGCGTTGGCCGCGCTGGGCCTGTCGGTCTGACCCGCCGGGGCTCAGAGCAGCTTGCGGAGCTTCATCAGGTCGAACGGGTTGGCCTTGATGGACACCCGGCGCGAGGCGAGCGCCCTGGTGATGTCGAGCTGACCGTGCACCAGGGCGACCAGGTCGTCGCTGCCGGCGCTCAACGCGATCTTGGCCTTCGGGTCGTCCCCGTCGGCGAGGTCGACCAGCCGGCCGCCGTCGAGCCGGCCGTGGAACGCGGTCCCGAGGTCGGTGATCCGGCAGGCCAGGGTCCGGTCGAGGTCGATCCGTTCCTGCATGTCGGCGTGCCGGTCCAGCCGGGCGGCCAGGTCCTGCAACGCTTGCCGGCACTCGTCCACGCTGGCCACATCGTCTCCTTACCGCACGCCACGCCGTTCCCCGGCACCGTACCGCAATGGCCCGTCCGGGGTGCCCGGTAGCGTGACACCTGCACACCCCCGCCCCGCGGAAGGACTCAGGCATGCAGGACGCGTGGCGCGCCTACCTCGAGCTGGCCATGGGCCTGACGGAGGCGCCCCGGAAGAAGGCCCAGGACGCCGTGCGGCGGGCGCTCGGCCAGGGTGGCGCCACCGCCGCCCAGCTCCAGGCGCTCGCCGAGGAACTTGTCTCCACCGGCACCGCCAACCGGGAGGCACTGACCAAGCTGATCCGCTTCGAGGTGGACCGGGCCCTGGGCGCGGTCGGGTTGGCCACCGCCGACGAGGTCGCCGAGCTGACCCGCCGGGTGCACGTCTTCGAGCGCACCAACGTTCGTACGCTGACCCCGGAGGTCATCGGCGGTCCGGTCGACCTCACGGTGGCCGACCTGTCGTTCATCTCGCTGCGGCTGGTGCTGCCCGCGCTCGCCGGCTGCACCCGGGCCGACGGCGACCTGGCGCTGATGGTCAAGCCGCAGTTCGAGGTCGGCAAGGAGCGGGTCGGCACCGGTGGGGTGGTCCGCGACCCGGCGCTGCGGGCCGAGGCGGTGCTCGACGTGGCCGCCGCGGCGGTGCAGCTCGGCTTCGGCCTGACCGACGTGGCCGCCAGCCCACTGCCAGGGCCGAGCGGCAACGTGGAGTTCTTCGTATGGTTACGCCGGGGAGCGCCGGCGGCGGACCCGGAGCGGGTACGCGCGGTGGTCGCCGCCGGACCTGAAGGCTTCCCGCCGTCCGGCGATCTGTCGAACCGGACGACCGACGAGGCGGCCCGATGAGCGCGACGACTGAGGAGGTGGCCGGGTGAGCCGGACCGCTCTGCTGGTGACGCACACCGGCCGCCGACGCAGCACCGAGCACGCCCGGGCGGTGGCGGCCGACCTGATCGCCGCTGGCTTCGAGGTGCGGGTGGTCGCCGAGGAGGCCGACGACCTGGACCTGCCCGGTGTGGTGCCGGTGACCGGCCCGGAGGCCGCCGAGGGCGCCGAGATCGTCTTCGCGCTCGGCGGTGACGGCACCTTCCTGCGCGCCGCTGAGCTGGCCCGGCCGGCGAAGGCGCCGCTGCTCGGCATCAACCTCGGCAAGGTCGGCTTCCTCGCCGAGGCGGAGATCGACGACCTCGACTCCGCGGTACGTGACGTGGTCGGCCGCAACTACACCGTGGACGAGCGGCTCACCCTCGACGTGACGGCCGAGTTCGAGGGCGGGCCGACCATCGAATCGTGGGCGCTGAACGAGATCAGCGTCGAGAAGGGCGAGCGGGCCCAGATGCTGGAGCTGCTCGTCGACGTCGACGGCCGGCCGCTGTCCCGGTACGGCTGCGACGGCGTGGTCTGCGCGACCCCGACCGGGTCCACCGCGTACGCGTTCTCCGGCGGCGGGCCGGTGGTCTGGCCCGAGGTGGAGGCGCTGCTGCTGGTGCCGATCAGCGCGCACGCCCTGTTCAGCCGCCCCCTGGTCACCGCGCCGACGTCCACCTTCTCCATCACCGTCGACCCGTTCACCACGCTCGCGGTGCTCTGCTGCGACGGGCGGCGGGTCTACGACCTGCCGCCGGGCGCCCGGGTGACCGTCCGCCGCGGGGCGCTGCCGGTGCGGATCGTCCGGCTCAAGGCGCGTCCGTTCACCGATCGCCTGGTCGCGAAGTTCGACCTGCCGGTGCACGGCTGGCGCGGCAGCCGCCGCTGACCCGCCGCAAGCAGCAGGCGCGGACCGCATCCGCCGGGTGACGCCGCGTCACCGCAGCGGAGCGCGGCCGACCTGCGCCCTGTCCACCTGGCGACATGTCGCCGGTGCGGCGGGCCCGGGGTAGTGACCCACCGTTGATCTCCATCGCAGACGCCGACTGGCCGCCCCGAGCCGGGCGGTCGAGTCGTCAGCGAAGGAGCAGCCGTGAACTGGCTTCCGCGTTGGTTCGTCGTCGGCGCCGCCTTGGCGC
>NZ_QGGF01000066.1 GCF_003857015.1 Micromonospora globispora
GCCCCCGCCAGCCCAGCAGTCCGCACCGCCCGCACCGGCTTCCGGGGTGCCGGCCCAGGAGTCGGCACCGCCCGCGCAGGTGTCCGCAGCACCCGCGCAGGTCTCCGCGCCGCCCGCGCAGGTCTCCGGACCGCCTGCCCAGGTGTCCGCACCGCCTGCGGAGCTGTCCGCGTCGGCGGCGCGGCCGGTGTCGGCGGCCCCGGCTCCGCAGGCCGAGTCCCAGCGAGATGCCGAGCCGGCCTCCGGTCCTGAGGCCGACCGGCCGGAGGAACGCCCGGAGCCGGCGCAGCCGGATCCGGAGCAGGCACTGGCCGCGTTCCGGTGGCGGTTGCACCCGCAGACGCTCCGTGAGGAGGCGCCCGAGCCGGAGGAGTTGCGGGCGGTCCGGGACCGGCTCACCGCCAAGCTGGGCGTGGCCCTGGACAACAAGAGCCGGGCCCGCCTGCTCAGCCTTCGGGCGGTGGCCGCCCGGATCCTCGGCGACCTGGACGACGCCCTGGCCGACGGCCGGCTGGCACTGACGTACGCGGAGGCGACGGGCGAGCTGCGGCGGACGGCCCTGGCGCGGGCGCGGCTCGCCCAGGTCCTGCGCTGGCGGGGCGAGCACGCGGAAGCGGACAAGCTCTTCGCCGAGGCCAACTCCCCCGAGCTGCCCGACCGGCTGCGGGCGGCGCTGCACGAGCACGCCGGCCGCTCCTGCTACGACCAGGGGCGGCTGATGGAGGCGTGCCAGCACTTCGAGCGGGCGCTGGATCTGCGCCAGGGGGACGATCCGGAGCTGGTGGCCCGTACCGAAGTGGCGCTGGACGCGGTCCGCGACCGGGCCGCGTCGGGTGGCTTCGGCCCGTGGCCGCGCAGCCGGGACGAGATCGTGCGCAGCGGGCGGTCCCCGGTGCCCACGTTCGACGAGGAGTCGCAGCGCTGGGGGTACGCCGACGCCGACGGCAACCTGGTGGTCGAGCACCTGTACGCCGAGGTGCAGCCCTTCCGCGAGGGGATGGCCTGGGTACGCCGGCCGGAGGCGTCCCGCTGGGCGCTGATCGACGAGTCCGGGGCGGCGCTGATCGAGGCGAACAACGGCTACCGGGCGGTGGGGTCCTTCTCCGAGGGGCTGGCCTGGGTGTCGATGGACGGCAAGGGCAACTGGATGGCGGTCGACCCGACCAACATCGTGCGGGTCCCGCCGGGCTTCGAGGACGTCCGACCGTTCCGGAGCGGCCTGGCGGCGGTCCGCCAGGACGGCGGCTGGGGTGCGGTCGACCGGACGGGTCAGGTCCTCGTGCCGACCCGGTACCACGGCTTCGCCACCGCCCTGGCCGACGGCCGGCACGTGGACGGCTTCACCGAGGAGGGGTTGGCCGTGGTGGAGCTGGCCGGCCGCCGCGGCGTGGTGGACCGGCACGGTCGGGTGCTGGTCGCGCCGGTGTACTCGAGCCTGGTCGTGCACCCGGTCGCCTTCCTGATCGGCGACGAGTCGGGCCGCTGGGGTGCGCGGGACCGGCGGGGCCAGCCGCTGATCGACCCGGTGCACCCGAGCCGCGCCAAGGTGGTCGCGGAGCTCGACCGGCTGCTCGCCGACGCCAGCCCGGTGCTCTGACCGGGGCGGGACCCGCTCGCCGCCGGGATGCGGGACGGCCTGCTGGCCGGGTGAGCGTCACACCGCGTCCCGCCGTCGGGTGACCATGATCGGACGGGGCTAGGGTCGGGTCATGGAATTCCGACACCTGGGCCGCTCCGGCCTGATGGTCAGCGAGATCTCGTACGGCAACTGGATCACCCACGGTTCGCAGGTCGAGGAGGACGCGGCGACCGCCTGCGTCCGGGCCGCCCTGGACACCGGCATCACCACCTTCGACACCGCCGACGTGTACGCCGGCACCAAGGCCGAGGAGGTGCTCGGCCGGGCGCTCAAGGGCGAGCGGCGCGAGGGCCTGGAGATCTTCACCAAGGTCTACTGGCCGACCGGCCCGGGCCGCAACGACCGCGGCCTGTCCCGCAAGCACATCATGGAGTCGATCAACGGCTCGCTGCGTCGGCTGCAGACCGACTACGTGGACCTCTACCAGGCCCACCGGTACGACTACAGCACCCCGCTGGAGGAGACGATGGAGGCGTTCGCCGACGTCGTGCACTCCGGCAAGGCGCACTACATCGGTGTCTCCGAGTGGAAGGCGTCGCAGATCCGGGAGGCCCACCAGCTCGCCCGCGAGCTGCGCATCCCGCTGGTCTCCAACCAGCCGCAGTACTCGATGCTCTGGCGGGTCATCGAGGCCGAGGTCATCCCCACCAGCGAGGAGCTGGGGGTCGGCCAGATCGTCTGGTCGCCGATGGCCCAGGGCGTGCTCTCCGGCAAGTACCTGCCGGGTCAGCCGCCGCCGGCCGGCTCCCGGGCCACCGACGAGAAGTCCGGCGCGAACTTCATCGCCCGGTTCATGACCGACGACGTGCTCACCCGGGTGCAGCGGCTCAAGCCGCTGGCCGAGCAGGCCGGGCTCAGCATGGCGCAGCTCGCCATCGCCTGGGTGCTGCAGAACCCGAACGTCTCCTCGGCGATCGTCGGGGCGTCCCGCCCCGAGCAGGTGCACGACAACGTCAAGGCGGCCGGCGTGAAGCTCGACGCCGACCTGCTCAAGGCGATCGACGAGATCGTCGAGCCGATCACCGAGCGCGACGCGGCGAAGACCGAGTCCCCCGCCGAGCGCCCGTGAGCCCTGCCCGGTCCGGCCGGCGCGAGCGCGTCGGCCGGGCCGGGCCGGCTCAGCCCGCCCAGAAGCGGATCAGGTGCAGCCAGTCGCGGAAGTGAACGGCCGGCAGGCCGATCAGGTCGGCCAGCCAGAAGACCGCGCCGAAGAACCAGCCGCCGATCTGCGGGCTCCACAGCAGCGCGAAGAGCATGATGAAGCCGTACGGGGCGAACAGGTCGTACATCCGGCGGTACTGCGGGCTCAGCCACGGCTGGATCATGTTGCCGCCGTCGAGACCCGGCACCGGCAGCAGGTTGAGCACGCTGGCGGTGAGCTGAAGGAACGCCAGCAGGGCCACGCCCTGCCAGAACTCGGCGGAACCCCCGGAGCCGAGCCGCACCGCGGCCACCAGCACCAGCGTGAAGAGCACGTTGGTGGCCGGGCCGGCCAGGCTGACCAGGGTGTGCCGAAGCCGGCCGGGGATCGCGTGCCGGTCCACCCAGACCGCCCCGCCGGGCAGGCCGATGCCGCCGAGCAGCACCACGATCACCGGCAGCACGATCGACAGCAGCGGGTGGGTGTACTTGAACGGGTTGAGCGTCAGGTAGCCCCGGTGCGCGATGTCCCGGTCGCCGGCCCGGAAGGCCACCACCGCGTGGGCGTACTCGTGCAGGCAGAGCGAGACCAGCCAGCCCGAGACCACGAAGAGGAAGACGTCGAACCGGACGTTGCCGTACCGCTGCCAGGCCAGCACACCGCTGGTCACGAAGAGCGCGACCAGGGCGAGGAAGACCGGGCTGGGCCGGAAGGCCGCCCGGGGCACGCCGAGCACCAGCGGCTCGCCCGGGCGGTCGTAGCTCATCACTCGGCCGGGGGCAGCAGGCTCATCCGGTAATCCACCCGGTCGTCCTCCACGAGCGCGACCGAGGTGACGCCGGACGCCGCGAGCTCCCGCCAGGTCTGGCCGATCCACGATTCGGCGTCCGCCTGGCTGGCGAACGACTCCGCCGGTCCGTTCACCGACTCGCCGTTCGTGCCCTCGTACCGCCAGCTCCACGCCATGCCGCGTCTCCCCTCGCCGCCGTCGTCCCTGGGACGGAACCTCCGCAAGCGTAGTCGGCCGGGCGGACAACGGCCCGGCCCACCGCCTCCCGGACGGATCACCGGGTGGATCAACGGGACGGGCACGGCCGGTACGGTGACGCGGTGCTGACTCAAGGAGTGGTGCTCAGCGACCGCTATCTGCTGAGCGAACGCATCGCGACCGGTGGCATGGGGGCCGTCTGGCGATGCACCGACACCCTGCTCGACCGGCAGGTCGCGGTGAAGGTGCTGCTGCCGTCTCTGGTCGCCGACCCCGAGTTCACCACCCGCTTCCACGCCGAGGCGCGGATGATGGCCGCCCTGCGGCACCCCGGCATCGTGCAGGTCCACGACTTCGGGTCGGCGACCCTCGCCGACGGCAGTCAGGTCAGCTACCTGGTGATGGAGTACGTCGACGGCGAACCGCTGACCACCTGGGTCCGCCGGGCCGGGCGGCTCGACCCGGCGTCGACGATGTCGGTGGTGGCGCAGGCCGCGCGCGCCCTGCACGTCGCGCACCTCGCCGGCATCGTGCACCGGGACGTGAAGCCGGGAAACCTGCTGGTCAAGCGGGACGGCAGCGTGGTGTTGGTGGACTTCGGCATCGCCCGGTCCACCACCATGGCCGGGATCACCGCCGCCAACATGGTGCTCGGCACCGCCTCGTACATGTCTCCCGAGCAGGCGGCCGCACAGCCCGTCTCGCCGGCCACCGACGTGTACGCCCTCGGCGCGGTCGCCTACTACTGCCTAGCTGGGCGTCCGCCCTTCGAGGGAGAGAACCCGCTGCAGGTGGCGCTGCGGCACGTCCAGGACGAGCCCGCCCCGCTGCCGGCCGGCACCCCGCCGGCGGTGATCGAGGTGGTCCGCCGGGCCCTGGCGAAGCGCCCCGGCGACCGGTACCCGAGCGCCGCCGGCATGGCCGACGCCGCCCAGGACGCCCGGGACGCGACGCTGGCCACCGTGCCGGTACCGCCCCGCCCGCCGTGGGCGGGGCGGTACCGGCAC
>NZ_QGGF01000027.1 GCF_003857015.1 Micromonospora globispora
GTTCACCCCCGCCGGCAGCCAGGCCGCGCCCGCGATCAGCGTCCGCGCCTGGGCGGGGGTGAACAGGTACGTCTTCTCGCCCCCGCACTTCCCGTCGGACTCCCCCGGGTCCTTGATCCAGAGCAACGCGGCCAGTCCGGGCCGGTCGGACACCGCCCGGGGCGGCTCACCCAGCGCCTGCCGCGCCGGATTGCACCACTCGTCGTCACGGTTCGGGTCGTCCGGCGGCGGGCCCGCGCCGTTGCGGGACGTGTCGATGACGAACTCCCGGCCACCGACCAGGTCGGAGAGTTCCCGGCCCCAGCGGTAGCTGTCCTCAGTGGTCTGCCGGTTGGACACGTTCACCGCGAAGCCCTCGGCCGAGGTGATGCCGGAGGCGAGCAGCCGCTGCGCGGTCTCCCCCGTCGATCGCCACTTCGAGTGCCCCGCGTCCAGGTAGACGGCGTGCCCGGCGTCGGCCAGCCGCTTCGTCGCCTCCGCGATCAGCTTCCCCCGCGCGGTGTCGAAGCAGTCCGCGGCGATCGCGTCCGGCTCCATCACCACCGCCGACCGGGTACGCCCCAACGCCCGGATCAGCTTCCCGATGTAGTCCCGGTACGCCGCCGCGTCCGGGGCGCCCTCGCGGTGGTTCGCGCACCCCCGGTTCGGGATCCAGTACGCCACCACCACCGGCAACTGCCCACGCCGGCGGGCCCGCTCGGCGAGTACGCCGACGGCGGGCACGTCGTGCGGGCTGTTGACCCAACGGGCCTGCGGCCGCGTGGTGATCGGATCCAGCCAGTCGGCATCGTGCGCCGCCTGCCAGCGAGCCACCGCGGTGTCCCGGTCGACGTACAGGGCGGCGCCCCGGAACGGGTGCTTCGGCGGCGCGTAGCGGACGCTCGGCGGGTCCGGGTGCAGGGTGGTGTCCGGCGTATGGCCGCAGCCCGCCGCCAGGGCGGCGACGAGGGCCAGGACGGCGGCCGGGACGAGCCGGCGGGTCATGGCAGCTCCCAGTGCTCGCTGACCCGGAACACCTGCACCCGGTCGTCGCCGGAGCCGAAACTGGCCACGGGCACGGCGTGCTTGCGGGCCTCCATCAGGGTCGGGTACTTCTCCGCCGCGTCGGCGGTGCGGTAGTACCAGTCCGGCACCACCAGGTAGTCGACCCGCTTGACCTCGCGGCGTACCGCGGGGTCGGTGTCGAGCTTGTAGACGATCACCGGCCGGGGGTTGAAGCCGTACCGGTGGACCAGGTCGGTCCAGATCGCGTCGTGCACCACCAGGGTCTTGTCCCGGGGAACGTTGCGGGCCACCCACTCCTCGGCGGACCGCAGCGGCGGCTGCTCGGTGACGGTCATCATCCGGCGCAGCTCCGGCGTCCAGGAGACGGCGGTCGCACCGACCAGCCCGACCAGCAGCAGCGCCACCGTGGTCACCCGGAAGCCGTAGCCGAAGCCCTGAGCGGCGCGCCGGCGCAGCCAACCGGCGGGCACCAGGCCGGGCGTGCCGGCGAGGGCGCTGCCGGCGCCGGCGATCAGCAGCGCGCTCCAGGGCAGCAGGTTGATCACGTGCATGAACGGCACGTAGCCGCCCCGGACCAGCACCAGCCAGCCGATGACCAGGGCCAGCGCGGCCGGGCGCAGCCGGCGGACCAGCAGGGCCAGCGGGATGGCGGCCAGCCCGAGCAGCAGCAGCCAGTGGTCGTACTGGAGCCAGTTCTGCATTTGCTGGCTGGTGGCGCTGTCCGGGTCGAGCAGGGAACCACTGGCCGCCCGGGCGGCGAGCTGCCAGCGGGCGGTGCCCAGCAGGCTGTTGTGCCCCGGCCCCTCGAACAGCTCGCCCTTGAAGAGCGCGAAGAGCGGGTACATCGCCATCAGCAGGCAGCCGGCGAACCCGGCGGTGACCAGCACCTGCGCCCGGTTGCGCCGGTCCAGGTTCTGCAGCAGCGCCCAGCCGAACGCCGGGAGGAGCAGCAGGGTCGTCTCCTTGGTCAGCGCCGCCATGGCGAAGGCCAGCGCCGCGCCGATCCCGGCGGCGAGGCTGCGCCGCGGCGAGTACGCCAGTACGAACGCCAGCAGCAGCCACGGGACGACCAGGTTGTCGAGGTACGTCCAGCGGGCGTAGACGACGGCCAGCGGGGAGAGGCCGAAAAGCAGCACGGCGACCGACGCGGCGACCCGGCCCAGGCCCAGCCGCCGGGCCAGCACGAAGAGCAGCCCGGCGCTGACCACCTTGGCGATGAGCATGCACTCGTTGCCGAAGGCGATCGCCGAGTCGTACCGGTCGAAGCCGGCGGTCAGCGCCGCCCACGCCGCGATCTGGATCCAGCCGGCCGGCGCGTGGTCGTAGAAGTACGAGTAGGGCGAGAGCTTCCCCTCGTACCGCAGCGACCAGGCCTGGGACAGATAGGTGCCGGGGTCGTCGACGTACCCGGGGAAGGTGGACATGCCGATGGCGTGCACCGTGCCGACCACGGCGAGCAGCGGCACCAGCAGGGCGATGCTGCGGGCGTGCCGGGCGGCCCAGACCTGCAGGCCGATGCGCGCCCGCCGGTGCGCCGGCAGCGCCCGGTCGATGTCGGCGACCTCGCGCAGGTCCAGCGTGACGGCCTCCAGCGTCGGGGTCACGCCGCCACTCCCGCCGGGACCCGGCCGGCGTCGGCCGCCGGCGCCGCGCCGAGGTGCGCGCCGCTGTGCGCGGTCTTCACCCAGTTGGTACGCCCCAGCAGGTGCCGCAGCAGCGACCACACCGCGGCCACCGACAGCACCACCTGGTACGGGTAGCCGCCGACGATCACGCCGAGGTGGTCCCGCAGCCGCACCTTCTGTCCGAAGGTCCGGCCGAACTGGTGCAGCATCAGCACGTCCAGCGCGATGGTGAGCAGGCTGATCCCGAGCGGCACGCTGGCCAGCAGGGCGACCACGATCGGCGACTTGTGGGCCAGCGCCAGGGCCAGCGCCACCGGCGCGAAGACCACCGAGAACGCCTGGAAGAACTGGAAGCCGAGCACGTAGACGGCGAGCACCTTCTGCCACGCCCGGGGCAGGGCCAGCCACTCCCGTTCGATGAAGACCTGGATGAAGCCCTGCATCCAGCGCACCCGCTGCCGGACCAGGCCGCGCAGGGTGTCCGGGGTCTCCTCCCGGGTGACCATCTCGTCGATGTAGACGACGTCGACCTGGTAGCCGAGCACCGAGGCGACCATACCGATCTTGCAGTCCTCGGTGAGGCAGTCCTCGTCCCAGTACGCCCCGTACCGGCGCCGCAGCGCCTCCAGGAACTCCCGACGGAAGAAGACGGTGTTGCCGCCGAGCGGCATCACCTTCGTCGCCGCCTGCAGCTTCAGCCGGGACTGGAACCACTTGTAGTACTCCAGCACGTTTGCCGCCCGCCACCAGCCGGAGGTGTTGGCCCGCAGCCAGCGGCGCAGCCGGGGCAGCCGCCCCGGCGGGAGTGGCAGCGTCTGCGGGTCGGCGCTGAAGTTCATCAGCTGCACCCCGCACTGCACGATGCCCGCCCCGGTACGGCGGAACCGGTAGTCGACCATCCGCAGCAGACCGGGGTGGAACAGGTCCTCGGCGTCGGCGACGCCGATCCACTCGTACCGGACGCCGAGCCGGTCCAGCTCGCGGACGGCCGCGTTGAGCCCGATCGGCTTGTTGTGCACCTCGGTGTCCTCCGGGTACGGCGCCACCAGCACCCGCCCCGGGTAGCGGGCGGCCTTGGCGTGCGCGATCGCCGCCGTACCGGGGTCGTCCGGGTGGTCGATGATCGGCACCACCCAGTACTCGGGGTGGTCCAGGTTGGCCAGTCGTTCCAGAGTGTGGCCGGCGACGGCCTCCTCGTGCCGCATCGGCACCAGGATCACGCCCGGCAGCCGGGGCTCGTCCGGGTCCCCGTACCGGTCGGGGTCGTTGTGCTCGGGCAGCCACCACTTGTAGAGCTGGAAGGCCAGCGTGGTGACGGCGACGACCAGCATGAACAGCGACACGGTGACCAGGAACGCGTCCAGGAAGAGGATGGCCGGCAGGCTCAGCACGGCGAGCACTGCCACCACCCGGCTGACCCGCCAGGCGACCGGCGTGGGCCGCCGGTGCACCCCCCGGTGACGGGGGCGGGAGTCGGCGTCGGTCATGGGGGCACCTGCCTCGTGGGAGAACGACCAGAACCGGTCGGAGCAGTAGTTGACGGCCGTGCCAACTACGAGCAGCCCCCAGTACGCCACGCCGGTCCCGAGGACCGGGGCGAGGAACGGGAACGCGACCAGGCTGAGCAGCGCGCTGGCGCCCCGGGCGGCCTGGAAGCGGCGCCACCGGCCGGCCCGACGGTCGGCCCGGCCGGCCGTGTGCCGCCGCCAGGTCAGCAGGTCGTGGGCGACGAAGCTCAGCTGCAGGGTGACGACGAGCTGTCCGGCGTTGGCGGCCGCGGGAGCAACCCCGGCACGGATCAGCAGCTCCAGCACGGCGTGGCCGATCACCGCGACGGCGGCGCCGATGGCGAGGAAGAGCCACGACTCGCGGGCACGGAGAAGGTCGATGACGGGACGCACGCTGTCCTTCCAGGGGCTGCCGGGCACGGTGGAGCGAACCCGGGGCTGCGGTGGCGGCGACACTGCCGCTACCCGGCGGACGGTCCCGCCGTGGCGGCCGGCGGGCTCTCGGTCGGCCCGGACACGGCTCGACCCGAGGGGCGTGGTGAGTCCCATCGGGTCCAGCGGCGCTCCTACCCGTTGTCGGTCAGCTCAACCACGGGGGTGGCGAGGGAGACATGCCCTGCTC
>NZ_QGGF01000083.1 GCF_003857015.1 Micromonospora globispora
GGCCAGCTCCCGGTGCGACAGGTCCTCGCCGCGCAGCGAGGCCCCGCGCAGGTCGGCCCGGTCCGGCAGCCGCAGCCGGGCGCTGAGCCGCAGGGCGTTCGCCCGGACGATCTCGCCCGCGTCCTCGTCACCGAGCACCCGGGCGGTCCACGCGGTGCACCGGCGGGGGTCGGCGAGGTCGCCGAGGAACTCCACGGTCAGCGCCGACAGCGGACGCACCGCCAGGGCCGACGAATCCTCGCCCCGGTTGAGCTGAGCGGCGATCCCCTCCGCCACCAGCCACTCCATCACCGAGGTGTGGATGAACCCGAACAACCCGTCGTCGGTGCGCACCAGCAGGCTGCCCGCCCCCACCGCATGCACCGCCTGCTGGCCCGACAGCCGCGACTCCGCCAGCCCGGCGAGCTGGCCGGCGGCCTCGACCAGCTCGGCCAGCCGCAGGTACGACTCCCCGCTCTCCCAGAGCTGGAAGGCCAGCCGGCTGACCGCCGCCCACAGCTCCGGCCGGCGCAGCGTCACCGGGGCGCCCGGCACCCCCTGGGTACGGCGCTCCTCGAAGTCCAACCAGGACTCCAGGATCTCCCGGTAGAGCGCGGCGGCGCTGAACGTGCCGGCGGCTCCGGCGACCGCGGCCAGCCGTCCATCGTCGAGGTTGGCGATGAAGCCCAGCATCCGCGGGTTGCGGGACAGGCCGAGCAGGTCCTTCACGCCGGCCAGCAGCGTCATCCGCGCCCGGGCGGCCCGCTCGTCGCCGCCGTACCGGTTGCGCAGGAACGCCTCGATCTGCCCGGGGGTGAAGTCCTCGATGGCGAGCACCCGCCGGTGCGGCAGCAGCCCGACCCGCTCGCCGAGCGCGGTCAGCACCTGCGAGTTCGTCTTGAAGTGCTGGGTACGGCTGCTCACCACGATCTTGGCGTTGCCCTCGGCAGCCTGGAGCAGCGTCTCCAGGTGGTCCGCCGCCCGGTCGTAGGTGACCCGGGCGACCAGCTCGTCGAAGCCGTCGAAGAGCAGCACGATCCGGCCCTGGCGGAGCATGTAGCGGAACGCCTTGAGGTCGATCACCTGCTCGCCGTGGTTGGCCAGGTGGGCGGCGACCAGGCCGTCCACCGAGTGCGCCTTGTCCAGCGCGCGCAGCTCCACCAGGATCGGGATCAGATCGGGCGCGGCGGTGGGCAGCCGGCGGGCCACCTCGCGCAGCGCGAACGTCTTGCCCCGGCCGAAGTCCCCGAGCACCAACGCGAACCGGCCGTCCGGCGCGGAGATCAGCTCCAGCAGTTCCTCCACCACGTCCTCGCGGACCCGCTGGTCGGCGCCGACCAGGTGGCGGTAGCGCTGCGGCACGTACTGCTCCGGTGGGTAGAGCCGGTCCGCCTGGAGCCGGGCGGTCTGCGCGGCCACGTACTCGCGCAGGTCCAGCAGGCCCTGGAACTCGGTCAGATGCAGCACCCGCACCCCGCGCCGCTGGGCCTCCTCGGCCAGACCGCGGGCGATCCGGTCGCCGTCGTAGACCAGCTCGGAGGGGACGTCCGGGTCGGTGGCGTGCACCCGGCGGGCGAAGTGGTCGATGTCGGCGGCCGTCGGGGTGCCGATGTGGGCACCGACCCGCTGCTGCCGCACCACCCCGTCGGCCCGGTAGGTGACGAAGAGGTGCGGCGGGTCCGCCGGCACCCGACGGACCAGCACCCGGTCGTGCCGGGCCTCGCACACCTCGGCCAGCCGGTCCAGCAGCCGCTCTAGCGGCGACGCGGCCACGGCCGGCACGACCGCCGGTACGTCGGGAGCGGTCGAGCCCTGGGTCGGGCCCTCCGCCGCCGTCGGCAGCCTCGGGTCGGGCACCTGGGCGGGGCCGGCCGCCCCGAAGGTCGCCTCCGTCCGGGACCAGGTCACCGCGGTCGGCTCGCCCACATCGTGCCGGTCGTCGCGACCGAGCACCCACCGGGTCATCCCGTCGGCGGCCAGCCGCAGCACCTGGGCCCGGCCGTCCCCGGAGGCGGTGGAGAGCGGGACGGCGGGGTCGACCGGCGCGCGGGTCGGCGCGGTGTCGGAGAGGAGCAGGTTGAGCATCGGCGCGACCAGCCGGTGGTACGCCGTCCGGTCGCGCAGCGTGGTCGCGCCCGGCACCGGGCCCTCGTCGGCGTACGGGGTGCGCGAGCCCGGCGCGTGCGCCATCGCTCCCAGCCGCAGCCAGCCGGACTGCTGGTACTCGCGCAGCCGCTGGGCGAACCAGGTGGCCTGGGCCTCGCCGAGGAACCCGTACCGGTCTTCCTCGCGATGGGTGATCGCGATGGTCGAGTTCAGGCCGGCGACCGCGACCCGCAGGTCCGGCACGGCGAACAGCGTCCACGGCTGCTCGCTGTCGAAGATCCGGTCCTCCAGTCCCTGGTAGAGCTCGTCGAACAGGCGCGCGTAGTGCCGCCATTTCGGCCAGTACGGCGGTTGCGGGTCGACGTCGTCGGCCTCGCAGGTGGCGAAGTACGCCCGGCTGGCCGCCATGGTGACGTCCCGGAAACCGGGCACCACGACCAACCGGTGCGGCTCCAGCCCGAGCAGCACGCGCAGCCCGGTGAGGAAGCTCAGGGCGTCGGAGAACTCGCGCGGGCTGCCCGACTCGGTCAGGTTGCCGGCCACCACCAGCAGGTCCGGCCGGGGGACGCCGTCGTTCATCAGCAGGGTGAGGTCACCCATCAGGTGTTCCTGGAGCTCGCCCGGGGTGACCGGGGCACCGGGCTCGATCATGCCTCGACCGAACCGGGGCCCGGCGACCTGGAGCACGGTCAGGGTGCTGCGAGACTCGGGCACCGCGAGCGCCGACGGCGGGAACGGCGGCGGGGTGATCGGCGTCCGCCGGGCGCGGCGGGTGCGCCCGCGCACCCGCCGCCGGCGCGCTGAGGACCCCGGCGGGGCCGGCCGGATGGTGCGGGAAAGCCGGTTGCAGCACCGGCTTGGCCCGACCGTTGAGCGCCTCCCGGATCCGGTCCAGCACCCGCGCCCTCGCCTGCGCCGGGTCGGTCACCCCGACCAGGTCGACGTAGGTGATGGTGGCCAGCAGGCCGTCGATCGGGCAGTCCTCCACCCGGACGGTGACCAGCTTGTTCCCGGTGCCGTCCGGGTCGGCCCGCAGCGCGGCCTGCCACTCCAGCTTCCCGTATGTCGAGTGCAGGTAGCGCTCGGAGAGGACGGCGACCACGACGGCCGCCTCGCGGACGCCCCGGTCCATGAAGTCGATGAAGTTGGTGCCGGCGACGAAATCCCACGCCTGGAGCATGGTGCGGTAGCCGGCGGCCTCGAACTCCCAGGCGAGCCAGGTGGCCCAACGCTCGTCGGCTGGCGAGTAGCTGATGAAGAAGTCGATCGGGCGGTCGGACCGGGTGGGGTGCGCGCCAATGGACACACGCCATTATGGACACCGTTAGTCGTTCTGTGGACACCCTCGGCAGCCAATCCGGCCGCGTCGAGGGCCCTCACTCGGCCCGGGGTGTGCGAGGATCATCCTCCGTGGAGACCGTCGGCGACCCGCCGTCCGCCGCACCGGACCGGACCCGTTGGGGGCGGTTGCACGTCCTGGACTGGATCGCGATCGGGCTCGCCGCCGTCGGCCTGATCTGCGTCCTCACCGGGCTCCTCCCCCGCCCGGAGGCCGAGGCCACCGTACGTCGCATCGCGCCGATCCTGATCTTCATCGGCACGGTGGTGGTGCTGGCCGAGCTGACCGCGGTGGCCGGCGTCTTCGACGCGCTCGCGGCGCGGGTCGCGATCGCCGCCCGGGGCAGCTACCGGGCGCTGTTCTGGCTCTGCGTCGGCTTCGCCTCGGTCACCACCATCGCGCTCAACCTGGACACCACCGCCGTCCTGCTCACCCCGGTGATGATCGCCCTGGCCCGCAAGCTCGGCGTGCCGCCCACCCCGCTGGCGATGACCACGGTCTGGCTGGCCAACACAGCGAGCCTGCTGCTGCCGGTGTCCAACCTGACCAACATCCTGGCCAGTGACCGGATCGGGCTGGACCCGCTGCCGTGGGCCGCCCGGATGTGGTGGCCGCAGCTGGTCGCCATCGCCATCACCATGCTGCTGCTGTGGTGGTGGTACTGGCGGCCGGCCCGGGCGGGGGCGGACCCGTTCGTTCCGCCGCCGCCGCACGTACCGCCCGACCCGGTGCTGTACCGCACCGCGCTGGGCGCCTGCCTGCTCTTCGTCGCCGGGATCCTGGCGGGGGTCGAGATCGGGCTCGCCTCCGGGGTGGCGGCCGCGATCCTGGTGGCCGGCTTCGCGGTGCGCGCCCGCGGCAGCCTGCGGCTCGCGCTGATCCCGTGGCGGCTGCTGGTCTTCATCGTCGGGCTGTTCCTGGTGGTGCAGACCATCGGCCGGCACGGCCTGGACACGGTGATGGGCGCGCTGATCGGCGGCGACCCGGGCGCGACGGGCGCGCTACGGGCCGGCGGGGTGGGCGCGCTCTTCGCCAACGCCGTGAACAACCTGCCCGCGTACGTCGCCGGGGAGGCGGTCATCGCCACCGCCAACCACACCCAACTGCTGGCGCTGCTGGTCGGCACGAACGTCGGCCCGCTGGCCACCCCGTGGGCGTCGCTGGCCACCCTGATCTGGTACGAGCGCTGCCGCGCCGCCGGGGTGCACGTCCCGCTGGGCCGCTTCGTCGCCACCAGCGCCGCCCTCGCCGCGCTGGCCACCGCCGCCACCGTCGCCGCCCTGCTGGTCGGCCCGGCAGCGTGACGCCACGGTTGGAACCTGAGGACGCCTCGCTC
>NZ_QGGF01000793.1 GCF_003857015.1 Micromonospora globispora
CTGGCCGCGCTGTCCGGCCTGCTCCTGCTCGCCGGCTGCGGCGGCAGCGCGCCGTCCGCCCTGAACCCCGCCGGCACCGGGGCGATCCGTGTTTCCGGCCTGTGGTGGCTGCTGTTCTGGATCTCGATGGCCGTGTTCGCCGAGGTCATGGCCGTCCTGCTCTGGGCGCTGGTGTTCCGGCGGGGAACGGCCCGGGTACGGCACGGGCAGCCGCTGCGCTTCGTCACCGTCACCGGCGCGGCGGTGCCCTTCGTCATCCTCGTCGCCGTCTACGGGGTGGGACTGCGCGACCTCGCCGCCCTCGGCGACCCTCCGGACCGGGACGCCCCGACCGTGGAGGTGACCGGCCACAAGTGGTGGTGGGAGGTGCGTTACGAGGGCGGGTCCGGGGCCACCGCCAACGAGATCCACATTCCGGTGGGGGAGCGGGTCCGGGTGCGGCTGCGTACCGACGACGTGCTGCACAGCTTCTGGGTGCCGCAGCTCATGCCGAAGACGGACCTGATCGCGGGGGAGACCCGGGAGACCTGGCTGCAGGCGGAGCGGGCCGGCCGCTACCGGGGCCAGTGCGCCGAGTACTGCGGCACTCAGCACGCGCACATGGCCTTCCTGGTCGTGGCGGAGTCCCGCGCGGAGTACGACGCCTGGCGGGCCCGGCTGGACGCCCCGGCGCGTCAGCCGCAGACCGAGGCCGAGCGCCGGGGGCAGCAGGCGTTCGTGCAGGGCACCTGCGCCGCCTGCCACGCGGTGCGGGGCACCGGCGCGCAGGGCCGGGTGGGCCCAGACCTGTCCACCGTGGGCTCCCGATGGAGTATCGGCGCCGGGGCGGTGCCCAACGACGCCGGTCACCTCGGCGGCTGGATCGCCAACTCGCAGACCGTCAAGCCCGGCAACGCCATGCCGCCCCAGCCGGTCGACGCCGCCCAGTTGCCCGACCTCATCGCCTACCTCCGGTCGCTGCGGTAGGTCGGGAAGGGGAAACGATGTCCACGACCACCACGCCGTCGCCCGGGATCAGCCGGGAGGACCTGACCCGGTTGGGCGCGCACTGGGGCGAGCCCGCCTCCCTGCGCTCCTGGTTCACCACCGTCGACCACAAGCGGATCGGCCGTCGCTACCTGGTCACCGCCGGGTTCTTCTTCGTCCTCGCCGGGCTCAGCGCCCTGGTGATGCGGACCCAGCTCGCCCGGCCGGAGGCGGGCGTCGTGTCGCCGCAGCAGTACAACCAGCTGTTCACCATGCACGGCACGGCGATGATCTTCCTGTTCGCCACGCCCATGCTCTTCGGCTTCGGCAACTTCCTCGTCCCGCTGATGATCGGCTCCCGGGACATGGCGTTCCCCCGGCTCAACGCGTTCGGCTACTGGGTCTTCCTCTTCGCCGGGCTGTTCATGTGGGCGAGCCTGCCGTTCGGCGCGGCACCGAACAACGGCTGGTTCGCCTACGCGCCACTGAGCTCCGAGGCGCACAACCCGGGCCTGCACATGGACGTCTACGCGCTCGGCCTGCTCTTCCTCGGCATCTCCACCACCTCTGCGTCGATCAACTTCATCGTCACCGCGCTCAAGCTGCGCGCTCCCGGGATGTCGCTCAACCGGGTGCCGCTATTCGTCTGGGCGATCGTGGCGACCGCGTTCATGGTGATCTTCGCGTTGCCCGCGCTGAACCTCGACAACGCCATGCTCTTCCTCGACCGGCGGTTCGGCACCCACTTCTTCGACCCGTCCGCCGGGGGGAACGTGCTGCTCTGGCAGCACCTGTTCTGGATCTTCGGGCACCCGGACGTCTACATCATCGTGATGCCCGCCCTCGGCATCGTCTCCGCGGTGCTGCCCGCGTTCACCCGCCGGGGCGTGGTCGGCTATCCGCTGATCGTGCTCTCCATCGTGTCCATCTCGATCATCTCGTTCGGCGTCTGGGTGCACCACATGTTCGCCACCGGGCTGCCGCAGCTGTCGTACAGCTTCTTCAGCGCGGCCAGCACGATCATCACCATCCCGTCCGGCATCCAGATCTTCGCCTGGCTGGCCACCATGGCGCTCGGCCGGCTGGTGCTCCGGGTGCCGCTGCTCTTCGTCATCGGTTTCATCGTGACCTTCGTGCTCGGCGGCTTCACCGGCGCGATGTTCGCGCTGACCGCGTTCGACCAGCAGGTCACCGACTCCTACTTCGTGGTGGCGCACTTCCACTACGTGCTGATCGGCGGCGCCGTCTTCCCGATGCTCGCCGGCCTCTACTACTGGCTGCCCAAGATCAGCGGCCGGATGTACCACGAGCGGCTGGGCCGGTGGGCCTTCTGGCTGGTCTTCGCCGGCATGCACGTCACGTTCTTCCCGATGCACCTGTACGGCCTGTTCGGCATGCCCCGTCGGGTCTACACGTACCGCAGCGAGCCCGGCTGGGACGGGTGGAACCTGGTCAGCACCGCCGGGTCGTACCTGCTCGCGGTCGGGCTGCTGCTGGTCCTCGTCGGGGTGCTCCACGCGCTGCTGCGTGGCCGTCCCGCGCCCGGTGACCCGTGGGAGGGCGACAGCCTGGAGTGGGCGACCGCGTCGCCGCCCGAGCCGTACAACTTCCCGGTCCTGCCCCGGGTGCACAGCCTGCACCCGGCCTGGGACGCGCGGACCGCCGAGTCGACCACCACGGGGGCGACCGCGGACCGGATCCTCAGCGCGGGACGCCGCACCCTGGTCACCAGCGAGCTGGACGCCCACCGGGAGCGGGCGGTGGAGATGCCCGAGTCGTCGGTCAAGCCGCTGCTGCTCGCCGGCGCGCTGCTGGTCCTCTTCACCTCGCTGCTCTTCGCCTGGTACCCGGTGGCGGCCGTCGCCGCGCTGATCGTCGCGGCGACCATCGCGGTCTGGCTCTGGCCGCCGCGCAGGCCGGACGAGGAACTGGGGGTGGTGGCGTGACGGATCGGGGTGGGGTCCTGGCCGCGGCCACCGGCGCCGAGGCGCTCAGCACCGAACTGCCGGTCGGCCGGTCCACCGGCTGGTGGGGCATGGTGATGTTCGTGGCCACCGAGGCCACCCTCTTCGCCTGCCTGCTCGGCAGCTACTTCTACCTCCGCTTCCAGTACGGTCCCCAGTGGCCACCGGACGGCATCGAGGACCCGAAGCTGCTCAAGCCGCTGGTGATGACGGCGGTGCTGCTGCCCAGCAGCCTGCCCGTGGTGTGGGCCGAGCACGGCATCCGGCGCGGCCAGCGCTGGCGGCTGCGGGCCGGACTGACTGCCACCCTGCTGCTCGGGGCCACCTTCCTGACCCTGCAGGCCACCGAGTACGCCGAGAAGCTCAAGCACTTCACCATGACCACCGACGTCTACGGCTCGCTGTTCTACCTGATCACCGGCTTCCACGGGCTGCACGTCCTGGTCGGACTGACCATGATCGGCTGGCTGCTCGCCGCCTCGCTGCGCGGCGGCAGCTTCGGCGCCCACCGGCACGACCGGGTCCGCAACGCCGCCATCTACTGGCACTTCGTCGACCTGGTCTGGATCGCCATCCTGTTCACCATCTACCTCTCCCCGCGACTGTGATGACCACCCGACCCGACTCCCGCGCCCGCCTGGCCGGCGGGCTGCTGCTCTGGTACGGCGTGCTCGGCGGCGCCGTCGCCTGGGCGGTGCACCTGCTCGTCGCCTGGCCCCTGGACGAGCTGACCTGCGCGGCGGGCTCGGAGAAGATCTCCGCCGTGCCGCTCTGGCAGGCCGTCGGGCTCGCGGTGGTGCTCCCGGGTCTGGTCACCGCGGGCTCGCTCGCGGTGGCCGCGCTGGCGTGGCGGCGCACCGCCCGGGCCCAGTCCGCCGGTGTGCAGGACCCTGCGTTCGGCCGGTCCCGGATGCTCGCCGTGGTGGGGATCTGGGCCAACCTGCTGTTCCTGACGATCATCGTGCTCGGCGGGGTCGCCGTGCTGGTGCTGCCGGCATGTCAGCGCTGACCGTCCACCCGGGTCACCCGCCCGGCCCGCAGCCGGTGGTCGAAGGGCTGCTCACCATGCTGGCCGTGGTCACGGTCTGCCTGCTGGTCGCCGGGTACGGGCGGGGCGTCCACGAACTGTGGGCGCGCCGGGGGCCCGGCCGGGTCGTACCGGTCTGGCGGGTGGCCGCGTTCGGGCTCGGGCTGCTGGTGGTGCTCGGCGCCGAGCAGGGGCCGGTGCACCGGGCGGCCGAGTCCTCCTTCGCCGGACACATGGCCCAGCACATGCTGCTCCTGCTGGTGGCGGGGCCGCTGCTCGCGGCCGGGGCGGCGGGACTGCCGCTGAGCCTGGCCGCTCCGCTGCCGGTACGCCGGCTGCTCGCCCGATGGCGGGTCGCGCCGTGGGCGCGCCGGCTGCGCCGGCCGACCGGGTACGCCTTCCTGGCCGGCGGCGGGCAGACCGTCGTGCTGTGGTTCTGGCACCTGCCGGGGCCGTACGTCGCGGCGGTGGACCGGCCGACCGTGCACGCCCTCGAACACCTCAGCCTGGTGGCGGTGGCCTGGCCGTTCTGGGCGCCGGTGCTCGGCTCGCCGCGGCACCGCGCGCCCGCACCGGTGGCGGTGCTGCTGCTGGTCGGCACCATGCTGCCGACCTCCGCCCTCGGCGCGGTGCTGACGTTCGCCCCGGAACCGGTCTACCCGACGCGGGTGCTCGGTGCCGACCCGCTGGCCGACCAGCAGCTCGCCGGCCTGCTGATGTGGGCGCCGATGGACCTGGTGGTGCTGGTTGTCGCGCTGACCGTCCTGCTGCGCTGGCTGCTGC
>NZ_QGGF01000023.1 GCF_003857015.1 Micromonospora globispora
GTGCGTCACCACCTGCGGCAGCACGACGGCTGCCAGGCGAAGCCAACACCACCCGTACGACACTTCCCCGACGCCGACCCACCCCGCGAACGGTAGTGGACACCGCTATCCGCCGGGCCGGCTCGCCGCCAACAGGTGCGCGACCCGGACGGCCGGGTCCGGGACGTGCCGGCGGCTGGCGCGGGGCGCGCCCGGTCGTCGATCGCGGCCGGGTGAGGCAGCATGGACGGGTGACCGAATCGTTCGACGCGTTGGCCCGGCTGGTGGCCGCCGGTGACGTGGTGGTGCTCAGCGGGGCCGGGTTGTCGACCGAGTCGGGGATTCCGGACTACCGGGGGCCCAGCGGCGTGGCCCGCCGGCACACCCCGATGACGTACCAGGCGTTCACCCGGGATCCGGACGCCCGGCGGCGCTACTGGGCGCGCAGCCACCTGGGTTGGCGCCTGATCGCCCGCGCGGAGCCGAACGCCGGGCACCGGGCGGTGGCGCGGCTGCAGCACGCCGGGCAGGTCACCGGGGTGATCACGCAGAACGTCGACGGGCTGCACACCGCCGCCGGCAGCCGCGGGGTGATCGAGCTGCACGGCCGCCTCGACGAGGTGACCTGCCTCGACTGCGACAACCTGACCTCCCGGGAGGAGGTGGACGGGCGGCTGCGGGAGGCGAACCCCGGCTTCGACGCGCACGTCGCCGCGGTGAACCCGGACGGTGACGTGGACCTGCCCGACGAGGCGGTGGCCCGGTTCCGCACCGTGGATTGCGGCATCTGCGGCACCGGCATGCTGAAGCCGGACGTGGTGTTCTTCGGCGAGACCGTGCCGGCCGCCCGGGTCGCCGACTGTTTCGCGCTCGTCGAGCGGGCCCGGCTGCTGCTGGTGCTCGGCTCGTCGTTGACGGTGATGTCGGGTCGCCGGTTCGTGATCCGGGCGGCGAAGCTCGGCATTCCCGTCGCCATCGTCAACCAGGGGCCGACCCGCGGCGACGCGCACGCCACCCTGGCCGTCGACGCGCCGCTGGGTGAGGTCCTTCCGGCGCTGGCCGACGTCACCGCCGGGCCGGTGCGCCCCGCGCTGGCCGAACCGGCCGCGGTGTAGCCCCTGACCCGGGGGTTCGACATCTGCGGGAAACACCGGCGCTGGTAGCGTTGACCATGCCGGTACCACCCACGCGGGAGAGACCGCCCGAAAGCACCCGGGCGGCGCCGAAGGGGCAGATTCCTCCCCGGAACCTCTCAGGCAAAAGGACCTCGTGGGCAGGCGCTGTGGAGCGCTTCGCGCGTGACTCAGGGGGAGGCCGACCTGTCGACCTCGCCCCGCAGGAGCGCACACGATGAGCGCAGAGCAGTTCGCCGACCGTCACATCGGCCCCGACCCGGACGACGAGCGCCGGATGCTGGAGACCGTCGGCTACGGCTCCGTCGACGAGCTGATGGACGCAGCGATCCCCGAGGTGATCCGCTGGCACGGCACCCTGGACCTGCCGGCCCCGGCCAGCGAGCGGGAGGCGATCGCCGAGCTGCGCGCCCTCGCCGCCCGCAACACCGTCGCCGTGTCCATGATCGGCCTCGGTTACCACGGCACCCACACCCCGGCGGTGATCCGCCGCAACGTGCTGGAGAACCCCGCCTGGTACACCGCGTACACCCCGTACCAGCCGGAGATCAGCCAGGGCCGGCTGGAGGCGCTGCTGAACTTCCAGACCATGGTCACCGACCTGACCGGGCTGGCCACCGCGAACGCCTCCATGCTCGACGAGGGCACCGCCGCGGCCGAGGCGATGACCCTCGCTCGCCGGGCCAGCAAGAGCAAGAGCCCGGTGTACGTCGTCGACGCGGACACCCTGCCGCAGACCGTCGCGGTGATCACCAGCCGGGCCGAGCCGCTGGGCATCGACGTGCGGGTGCTCGACGTCGAGCGCGACGAACTGCCGGGCGAGTTCTTCGGCCTGCACCTGCAGTACCCGGGGGCCTCCGGCGCGGTGCGCGACCACACCGGGCCGGTCGAGGCCGCCCACGCGGTCGGGGCGCTGGTCACCGTTGCCGCGGACCTGCTCGCGCTGGCCCTGCTGCGGGCGCCCGGGGAGATCGGCGCGGACATCGCGGCCGGCACCACCCAGCGCTTCGGCGTACCGATGGGCTTCGGTGGGCCGCACGCCGGCTACCTGGCGGTGCGGGCGGGCCTGGAGCGGATGCTGCCCGGCCGGCTGGTCGGGGTGTCGCGGGACGCGGACGGCAACCCGGCGTACCGGCTGGCGTTGCAGACCCGCGAGCAGCACATCCGCCGCGAGAAGGCGACCAGCAACATCTGCACCGCCCAGGTGCTGCTGGCGGTGATGGCCGGCATGTACGCGGTCTACCACGGCCCGGACGGGCTGCGCGCGATCGCCCGGCGTACCCACGACATGGCGGCGCGGCTCGCGGCCGGGCTGCGCGCCGGCGGCGTCGAGGTCGTGGACGTGGCGTTCTTCGACACCGTGACGGCGCTCGTGCCGGGCCGGGCGGCGCAGGTGGTCGCGGTGGCCGCGGAGCGGAACGTGAACCTGCGGCTGGTCGACGGCGACCGGGTCGGGATCTCCTGCGACGAGACCACCACCCCGGCGCACCTGGCCGCGGTGTGGGCGGCGTTCGGGGTCGACGGGGTCGACGGCGACGTGGACGCGGCGCTGCCCGAGGCGCTGGCCCGCACGTCGGACTTCCTGACCCACCCGGTGTTCCGCACCCACCACTCGGAGACGGCGATGCTGCGTTATCTGCGGCGGCTGTCGGACTTCGACTACGCCCTGGACCGCGGCATGATCCCCCTCGGGTCGTGCACGATGAAGCTCAACGCGACCACCGAGATGGAGCCGATCACCTGGCCGGAGTTCGCGCACATCCACCCGTTCGCGCCCGAGGCGCAGACCGCCGGTTACCGGGAGATGATCGCGCAGCTGGAGGCGTGGCTGGCGGAGGTGACGGGCTACGACGCGGTCAGCGTGCAGCCCAACGCCGGGTCGCAGGGGGAGTTGGCCGGGCTGCTGGCGATCCGGGCGTATCACGCCTCGCGCGATGCGGGGCGCCGGGACGTCTGCCTGATCCCGTCGTCGGCGCACGGCACCAACGCGGCCAGCGCGGTGATGGCCGGCATGCGGGTGGTCGTGGTGGCCTGCGACGCGGACGGCAACGTGGATCTGGTCGACCTCGACGCGAAGATCGACAAGCACCGGGACGCCCTGGCCGCGATCATGGTGACGTACCCGTCGACGCACGGGGTGTACGAGACGGGCATCGCGCAGCTGTGCGCGAAGGTGCACGACGCCGGCGGGCAGGTGTACGTCGACGGGGCGAACCTCAACGCGCTGGTCGGGTTCGCCAAGCCGGGCAGGTTCGGGGCGGACGTGTCGCACCTGAACCTGCACAAGACGTTCTGCATCCCGCACGGCGGCGGCGGCCCGGGTGTCGGGCCGGTGGCGGTGCGGGCGCACCTGGCGCCGTTCCTGCCCGGCGACCCGCTGGGCGTCCACGTCGACGGCAAGCCGGCCATCTCGGCGGCGAAGTACGGCTCGGCGGGCATCCTGCCGATCCCGTGGGCGTACCTGCGGATGATGGGCGCCACGGGGCTGACCCGGGCGACCGGGGTGGCGGTGCTGGCCGCGAACTACGTGGCGGCACGGCTGCGCAACCACTTCCCGGTGCTGTACGCCGGCAACAAGGGCCTGGTGGCGCACGAGTGCATCCTGGACCTGCGGCCGCTGACCAAGGCGACCGGGGTGAGCGTCGACGACGTGGCGAAGCGGCTGATCGACTACGGCTTCCACGCGCCGACGATGTCGTTCCCCGTGGCGGGGACGCTGATGGTGGAGCCGACCGAGAGCGAGGACCTGGCCGAGCTGGACCGGTTCTGCGACGCGATGATCGCCATCCGGGCGGAGATCGACAAGGTCGGGTCGGGGGAGTGGCCGGCCGGGGACAACCCCCTGGCGAACGCCCCGCACACCGCCGCGATGGTGTCGGCCGACGAATGGCCGCACCCGTACCCGCGGTCGGTGGGCGCGTACCCGGCGGACGTGGACCGGGCGGGGAAGTACTGGCCGCCGGTGCGGCGGATCGACGGGGCGTACGGCGACCGGAACCTGGTCTGCTCGTGCCCGTCGCCGGAGGCGTTCGAGAGCTGAGAGTCGCTGGTGCCGGGGCGGGCGTCTGGCCGCCCCGGCCGGCGGGATGGTGTCGACCTGGGGAGGGCGGTCCCGGCCGCGGGGACTAGCCTGGTCGACAGTGCACGCTGCGATTACGCAGCGTGATCGCGTCAGGCGACGAGGGCGTGCCGGGCGGGGCCGCGGTGGGGAGCGATGGTGCTGCCGTCGGGAAGCAGCTCACCGGTGTCCTCGAAGACGATGACACCGTTGCAGAGCAGGCTCCAGCCCTGCTCCCGAAAGCAGGCGATGACCCGGGCGGCTTCACGGTCGGTCGCCTCGGCGGAGGGGCAGGTGGGTAGGTGCTGGCACATCGGGTTCTCCGGACTGTGGGGGCACTGTGTCATGGTTCACATGACCAGTGACGCACAGTACCAAGCGAAAGCGCGCGGTATCGAGCAGCCGTGCGCGTTGTTCACCTTAAATCGACTGAACGGATGAGCGAGAATGGGCCAACCGGTGTGGAAACGCTTCCACCGGGTGTGATCGACGTGCCCGCGGCCCTGGCCGGGTGCCGGGGGCGGCTCGTCGAGCGGGCCCGCCTCGAGTGGCGGCC
>NZ_QGGF01000064.1 GCF_003857015.1 Micromonospora globispora
GGCGGAGAGTCGGTGTTCACCGCGGGTGACACCTACCCGGTGTTCACCTACGAGGGTGTGCGATTCGGCATCAACATCTGCTACGACACGCAGTTCCCGCAGGCAGCGGCCGCGGTGGCGGCGGGTGGGGCGCAGGTGTTGCTGGTGCCGGCGCAGAACATGATGCGCCGCGAGAAGGCATTCTGGTGGCAGGCCCGGCACAACGAGATCCGCGCGCGACGGGTCCAGGAGACGGGCATGTGGCTGATCTCCGCCGACGTCACCGGCGAACGTGACGAGTCCCGGATCGGGCTGGGCCCGACCTGCGTCATTGACCCAGTCGGCCAAGTGGTGGCGCAAGTCCGCACAGGGACGACCGGAATGGCCACCATCGAGATCGACCCGCCGTAAGTCGCCCACCACCGACTTCGCTCCAGTCGGCTGGCGGCAGATCCGGATACCCGATCTTGTTCTAGGGCCGGCTCGACGGCTCGACTGCCGATTGCAGATGGCGGGAGATGAATTCACGCCAGAGAGCGATGGCCGTGGGTTCGGTCTCCGCGTGCGTGCCGACGTAGCCAGCGAGTTGCTTGTCCTTTGACCCCAGCACGTCGAACAGCGCCAGCTGACCATCCCTGGGGAAGATCTCGTCGTGCCACTGGACGTGGAAGAGGACCGGGCAGTGATGCGCCGGGCATCCCTCGCGACGCGTTCCGGCGCCGCCATTCCCTTGTGCATGGCGGTCCCCTGCTGAAGACCGAACTTGCCGAAGACCACGCACCGGAACCGGCTACCCATTGCGGCCACGACAGGCAGACCGAACCGTGTCCCCATGGACATGCCGATATATGCGAGCTGGTCGGCGGCAGCGAGACCCGAGGCCGCGATGGCGTCCGCGGTCGCCCGCCAGTCTTCTGTCATCCGGTCGAGGACAATCTCGATTCCCGCTTCGGCGATGCGGGATTGGTACTCCGCAGCCGACAGCGCAGGAGACACGCGATCGCCGTGGTAGGGGCCGTCGATCGCGACCGCCGCGAGGCCGGCCTGCGTCGCGAACCATCGGGCGAGCTCGACGATCCGGCTGCTTCGCTTGTGCCCGCTACCTCCGTGGCCCAGCAGGACCAGTGGAGGCGGGGTGGACAAAGAAGCCGGCAGCCAGAGAAGGCCAGGAACAGTGCCGGTCGTCCGGGTTACGTGGAACGACCGCTCGACGACGCCGTCGACCACTCGATATTCGAGCCACTCGATAGCCGGGTGCATGAGGTCATCCCACCAGCCCGATCATCCATGCAGGTATCCCGGTCGTACCTACAGCACCCGGTCGCCGCGGTTCCGGATGTGGCCCCTGATACACGGTATGGCCGGTGACCAACTGTAGGCTGGCGCGCACGACCTGCGGCAGATCCGTGCACGTGATCATGAGCTGGGGACGAAGTCGCGCAGATCGATCATGGTGTCGGCCAGACCGACGCCGCTGGCCGAGTCGGGGCTATCGTGCAGCGCATGCGCGTTCCCGGTTGGCTCGACGACACCCGGACCTCCTACGACACGGTGGCGGTCAGCTACGCCGACCTGCTGCGCGACGCACTCGCCCGCGAACCGTTCCAGCGGGGCATCCTCGCGCTCTTCGCCGAGCTGGTCCGCGCCCAGGGGAACGGGCCGGTCGCCGACGTCGGCTGCGGCCCCGGCCGGATTACAGCCCACCTGCACGGCATAGGCCTGGACGCGTTCGGCATCGACCTGTCACCCGCGATGATCGACGTGGCCCGGCGGGACCATCCCGGCCTACGCTTTGAGGTCGGCTCCATGACGCGCCTGGAACTGGCCGACGATTGCCTGACCGGCGTGCTCGCCTGGTTCTCCCTGATCCACGTCCCCGACGACGAGGTACCGACGGTCCTTGCCGAGTTCCACCGGGTGCTACGGTCCGGCGGGGTCATGCTGCTCGGGTTCCACGCCGGCGACGGCAGTCGGCTTAAGACGGAGGGCTATGGCGGTCACCCGATGAATGTCTACGTGCACCGCCGCCCACCGGATCGGGTCGCGGCCTGGCTGGACGCCGCTGGCTTCACCGTCGAGGCCGAGATGATGCACCGCCCAGCCCCGAAAGTCGAGGGCGGGTTCATCTTCGCCCACCGGTGAGATGGGCGGAGGCACCCGTAATCGCGGCCCGAGACGCGCCGGACGCCTACCCTCGCGAAGGGTCTTGTCCTGTCCGGGTCTCGGTGTCAAATGCTCAAGCCGGAGCGTTGTCCCGCTGTGTTCCAGTGCACGTTTCCCAGCACGACCAGGCTGGCCGCAGCCCCTCCTCCGTCGCGTGCCGTGACGCCCGATCGGCGGCAAGCTCGTGCACTCGACCAGCGTGGATGGTACGGGGACGGGCCCTCGCCATTCCCACGCGACGCCCTCGAACTCGCACTCCTTCACGCATCACGCGACGCAGAACTCGTTGCCCTCGGGATCCTGCATGACGACGTGTCCCAAGGTGTCGCCGTACCACTCCTCGCGGAGCACTGTCGCACCGGCGACTACCAGTTCGGGCACCTTCTGCTGGATCAGTCGCGCACGCTCGACCATGTCCCAGTGGCCCGGGCCCGCCACGCGGACGTCGATGTGCATCCGGTTTTTGGCGGACTTGCCCTCGGGTACCTTCAGGAAACCAATGGCGGGTCCCCTGCCCGCCGGGTCGACGATGGACGCGTTGTCGGGCTCGTCAAAGCCAGGCTCCTTGACGTATCCCAGGGCAAGCGCCCAGAAGGCAGCAATCCGCTGGGGATCGTCGGCATCGCACCCCAAGGTCCAGTAGATCGCCATGGTGCCAACGTACGGGGGCCAGGACGTGCTGTCATCGGCATGACCGCGCGCCTCGCGGCTTGACATGCCAGTGCGCTTGGTCTTGCCCGCGCAGGGGCGAGCCGCCTCGGCGCAGCCTGCCGACGTCGCCGCCTGTGGGTGATGACTTTTTGCCGGGCGATGCCAGTGAGCAAGCCCTCTTCGGCCTACAGGTGCCCCAGCCAGTTCGCCCTTCGATCCTCCATCTCCCGGCACTCAGCCGGCTCCCTGGGCTTCGTGATCCGGTCCGCCAATACAGTGTGTCTCTTGCCGAGGCTGAGAAGGAGTACGCGTGCGTGACATCCCCCGCATCGTCTGGACCCTCGCCGCCGGTCGTTTCGTCAACGCCGCTGGCACGTTCATGTACTTCTACCTGTTCCTGTATCTCACGGGCCCCCGTGACCTGCCGATCGGCTTTGCGGGGCTGATCAGCGGTGGGTTGGGTGCGGGCATGCTGGTCGGCAACTTCACCGGCGGCTGGTTCGGCGACCACTTCGGTCACCGCCGGGTCCTGCTGGTCTCGTCGGCCTTCGTCGGGCTGGGCACCCTGGCCATCCCGTGGCTGCCGACGGCAGCCCTCGCGGTGGGCATGCCGCTGCTGGGCTACGCCGGCGCGACCTCGGGAGTGTCGCAGGGCGCGCTGGTTGCCCTCGCCGTGCCCGCCGGAGACCGCCGGCGCTCGGTGGCGGTCACCCGGGCCGCCTTCAACGCCGGCTGCGTGATCGGGCCACCGCTCGGCGCGCTGCTCTCGGCGTACGACTTCACCTGGCTCTTCATCATCGACGGCGCCGTCACCCTGCTGGTGCGGGCGGCGACCGCGCGGCTGCTGCCCACCGAGCCGCCGCCGGCCCCGCGCGGAGGCCGGGCCCACGGCCTGTGGCGCAGCGTACACGCGGACCGCGCCCTGCTGTTCCTGCTGCCGGCGATCGTGGTCGTGGACGTCGTTTATCGGCAGCTCTACTCGACCCTGCCGGTCTACTTGCGCGACCACGGTCAGCCCATCGGCCTCTACGCGGCGCTCATCGCCCTGGGCTCCGGCATGATCCTCATCCTGGAGATCCCGGCGACGATGGCGCTGCGCAGGCTGCCGGCGCTGAGCATCATCGGTGCCGGGTACGCCCTGGTCGGACTCGGCTTCGGGCTGTTCGGCCTCGGCACCGCCAGCTGGCTGGCCGTCGCCGCGATGGTCGTGCTCACGGTGGGGGAGATCCTCTACAAGACGACCGCCACCGCGCATGTGCTGGACGCCGCCCCGCCGCACCTGGTCGGCCAGTACCAGGGGCTCTACACCGGGGCTGCGACCAGTGGCAGCATGCTCGCCCCACCCCTCGGCGCCTTCGTCTACAGCGTCGCCCCCGCAGCGCTCTGGCCGTTGTGCGCGGTCGCCGCCATCGGGGCCGGCGTGCTCGCCTGGCGTTCCGCTCGGGTCGCAACGCCGAGGCATGAGCCGGCGCTGGCCGCCGCGTCCGATCCCGCGCCGAAAGCCGCGGCGTAGGCGCGATCCACGGATGTAACGGCCGCTCACCGACGAAGAGCTGGGCAGGGTGACGGCCCCGACCCTGGCACTGCTCGGTGAAAGAAGCCAGATGTGCGACGCCCAGTCGGTGGCCGCCTGGATCCGGGCGCAGATCCCCGACGCACACGCCGAAACCGTCCCCGAAGCCGGCCACGACCTTTCCGTCCGCTGTCCCGCCCTCGTTGGCGACCGGACAATCCAGTTCGCCGCCACTACCGCTGCAGGAGCATGAGAGCCACCCGCTCATCGGCTACTTAGAGACTTCCTGCAGGATCGATGTCCGGCCAGACTCGGTCCAGGTGCTCGGCGAGACGCTCCCACATTGCGGCTGCCCACCGGTGTCATTGGTGTGGCTCTCTCATGGCCTGCGGTCTC
>NZ_QGGF01000344.1 GCF_003857015.1 Micromonospora globispora
CTCGTACGGCGCGGACCCCGCGCCGGGCCGGCCGCCGCGGGGTCCGCGCCGTACGAGTGCGGCTGGCGGTAGCCCGGCACGTAGGCGGCGCGGGTGGGCACCCGGGCGTGGCTGACCACGAGGCAACTGCCGGCCGGCACGGCGAGCATCGCGGGGTCCAGTTCGAGCAGGCCGGCGAGCACCTCGCGGCGGCCCGCACCGGCCGGGCCGGCGGCGACCACGGCCAGCGGGTCATCGGGGTTCGGGGTGGTCACGCCGAGCCGGATCGGCAGGAATCCACCGCGGGGCAGTTCGACGGTCGACCCGTCCGCGTCGTCGGGCACGTCGACCGCGTGGAGAGGACCCGGCTTCATCAGGCGGCCTCCCGGTAGGGCGACCGGGTTGCGGTCCGGTCGCGAAGGACATCCGGTGGTGGCACCCGGATGCCGGAAGACTACGGGCGGAGACCGTCCCCGGCAAAACACTTCGGATACTCACCAGTAATCATCAGATTACTCAACTTCGGTGAGTAACGGTGTACTCGCCGCCCGATTCTCGCCGATATGCTGCTCGGATGAGTCGGTGGGACTTCGTCGGCCGAACGGACGAACTCAACCGTCTGTTGTCGGCGGTCGGCGGCCCCGAGGGCCGCGGACTGCTGTTCAGTGGCAGCGCCGGGGTCGGCAAGAGCCGGCTGCTCCGGGAAGGCGTCGCCACCCTCCCCACCGACCGGTACGCGATCTGGTCGGTCTCGGCCAGCGCCACCACCGCCGCCCTGCCGTTCGGCGGGCTGGTCCAGGTGCTTCCTGGCGAGCAGCCACCGGGCCTCTCCCCGGCCGGCGTGCTGCGCTGGGCGGTGGACGTCCTGCAGGAGGAGGCCGCCGGTCGACCGATCGTGCTGGCGATCGACGACGCGCACCTGCTCGACCCGCCGTCGGCCGCGCTGGTGCACCTGATCGCCCGGGCGGAGAACGCCACCGTCATCGGCACCCTGCGCAACGGCGAGCAGATCCCGCTGCCCATCCGCGCCCTCTGGACGGACGACCTGGTCGAGCTGGTCGAACTGGGGCCGCTCGGTCCCGCCGACACCACCGGGCTGCTCGCCGCCATTCTGGACGCTCCGGTCGACGCCGGATCGGCCGAGCGGCTGTTCCGGCTCTCCGCCGGCAACCCGCTGCTGCTGCGCGAGCTGGTGCTGGCCGCCGTCGGTGGCGGCGAGCTGACCCGCACGTACGGGATCTGGCAGTGGACCGGCCGGCTGGAGCTGGCGCCGAGCCTGACCGACCTGATCGACGTCCGGATCGGCCAGCTCACCCCCGGCGTACGGTCGGTGGTCGAGCTGGTCGCGTTCGGGGAGCCGCTCGGCCTGCAACTGCTGGAGCAGGCGGTGGACCCGGCCGACGTGGAGACCGCCGAGGAGCGCGGCCTGATCAGCCTCGTCCGCGACGACCGGCGGCTGGACGTCCGGCTGGCCCACCCGCTCTACGGCGAGGTGATGCGCCGGCAGTGCCCGGTGAGCCGCACCCGCCGGTTGCAGGCGACGCTGGCCGAACTGCTGGAGCAGGTGGGCAAGCGCCGCCGCGACGACCTGCTCCGGGTGGCCGTGTGGCGGCTGGACTCCGGCACCGCGCAGGATCCCGCCCTGCTGCTCGACGCGGCGGCGCAGGCCTTCGGCCGGTACGACGTGCCGCTGGCGACCCGGCTGGCCCGGGCGGCGCTGGAGGCCGACGGCGGGTTCGACGCCGCCGAGCTGCTCGCCACCATCCTGATGTTCGGCGACCGACCGGACGAGGCGATCCGGGTCCTCGACGCGGTCGCCGGGGAGATCCGCTCCGACGGGCGGCGCAGCCGCTGGCTGACGGTACGCGGCATGGTCAGCTACTGGGGGCTCAGCCACGAGTCCACCGTGGAGGAGATCGCCGCCCGGGCCGAGGAGCTGACCGACCCCACCGACCGGGCCCGCATGCGCGCCTTCGAGGCCATCATGCGGCTGCACCGGATGGACACCCCTGCCGCGCTGCGGCTCGCCCAGGCGGTGCTGGACCGGCCGGCCTCCTCGGTGGCCGCCCGGGAACTGGCCCGGTGCACCATCGCCCACCTGCACGCCGCGCAGGGACGGTACCGGCGCAGCACGACCGCGATCGCGCGGGTGCAGGCCGAGGCGGCCCGGTGGCGGGGCGACATGCCGTACCTCCAGCTCGCGATGGAGCTCGCCCGGGGCACCCGGCTCACCCTCTCCGGCGACCTCGCCGGCATCGACGCGATCGTGGCCGACGAGTTCGCCGACCTCGCGGGCGCCGGCGACTTCCGGCTCGGCACCGGCTACCTGGCCATCCTCCGGGCGTACGCGGCGCGGCTGCGCGGGCAGAGCGACGAGGCGCTCAAGACCAGCCTCGACGCCTGCGCGGTGCTGGCCACCAGCCGGGTGTACGCCGGGCTGGCGCACGCCGAGCGCGCCCAGGCGGCGGCGCTGCGCGGCGACCCGGCGCACGCCGCGGAGGCGATGGCCGAGGCGGACCGGACCCACTCCCCTGGGATGGCGGTGCTCTACCCCTGGTTGGAGCAGGCCCGCAGCGCGGTGTACGCGGCCGGCGGCGACCTGGCCGGCGCCACCAAGCACCTCTGCGCGCTCGCCGACCGGCTCCGGGAGGACGGCCTCGCCGGTCACGAGGTGCTGGTCCTGTTCGACCTGGTCCGGCTGGACCAGGCCGCCGCCCCGGTCGGCCCGACCTGCACCGACGGCGGCCGGCGTACGGTGGCGCAGCGCCTGGCCGACCTCTCCGAACGGGTCGACGGGGCGCTGCCGCCGCTGCTCGCCCGGTACGCCCGCGCGGCCGTCGAGGACTCCCCCGCCGAGCTGCTGGCGGTCGCCGACGACTTCGCCGCACGGGATCTCGTCGTCTTCGCCGCCGAGGCGGCCGCACTGGCCCTGCACCGGCTCGGCCGCCGTCGTGCCGCGTCGACCGCCGCGGCGCGGGACCGGCTCGCCGCCCTGCTGGGCCGCTGCGACCAGATCTCCACGCCGGCGTTGCGGCTGCTCCAGCCGGCGCTGACCGACCGCGAGTGGGAGGTGGCCCGGCTCGCCGCCGACGGCGCCACCAGCCCGGCCATCGCGGACCGGCTCTACCTGTCCACCCGGACGGTGGAGAACCACCTGCAACGCGTCTACAGCAAGCTCGGCGTGGCCGGGCGGACGGAACTGCGGGCGGCCCTGCGATCGATGCCGGGCCACGACGGCGGGAATTCCGGCTGAACTCTAGGCTGGACCGGTGAGAACCCTTCGCCCCGCACTGCTGACCGACCACTACGAGCTGACCATGGTGAGCGCCGCCCTGCGGGACGGCACCGCCGACCGGCGGTGCGTCTTCGAGGTCTTCACCCGTCGGCTGCCGGCGGGCCGCCGCTACGGCGTGGTCGCCGGCACCGGGCGACTGATCGACTTGATTCGCGACTTCCGGTTCGACCCCGAGGAGGTGGACTTCCTCCGCCGTACCGGGGTGGTGGACGACCGGGCCGCCGAGTGGCTGACCAACTACCGCTTCACCGGCGACATCGACGGGTACGCCGAGGGTGAGCTCTTCTTCCCCGGCTCCCCGATCCTGACCGTCTCGGGGAGCTTCGCCGAGTGCGTGGTGCTGGAGACGCTGGTGCTGTCGGTGCTCAGCCACGACTGCGCGGTCGCCGCGGCGGCCGCCCGGATGGTCACCGCGGCCCGCGGCCGGGCGCTGATCGAGATGGGCTCTCGCCGAGCCCACGAGGAGGCGGCGGTGGCCGCGGCCCGGGCGGCGTACCTGGCCGGCTTCCGGTTCACCTCCAACCTCGCCGCCGGCCAGCGGTACGGCATCCCGACCGCCGGCACCGCCGCGCACGCGTTCACCCTGCTGCACGACGACGAGAGGACGGCGTTCGCGTCGCAGGTCGCCACGCTGGGCAAGGACACCACGCTGCTGGTCGACACGTACGACATCAGCCAGGGCATTCGGAACGCCATCGAGGTGGCCGGGCCGGAGCTGCGGGCGATCCGGATCGACTCCGGTGACCTGACGGTCATCGCCCAGCAGTCGCGGGAGCTGCTCGACTCGCTCGGCGCCACCGAGACCAAGATCATCGTTTCCGGCGACCTGGACGAGTACTCCATCGCCACCCTCGCCGCCGAGCCGGTCGACATGTACGGCGCCGGCACCGCCGTGGTGACCGGCTCCGGAGCGCCCACCGCCGGCCTGGTCTACAAGCTGGTCGAGGTGGAGGGGCGGCCCGTGGTCAAGCGTTCCGAGCACAAGGCCACCATCGGCGGCCGTAAGGTCGCGGTACGCCGGCACAAGCCGACCGGCACCGCCACCGAGGAGGTCATCGTGCCGCAGGGCGTACCGGACCGGCAGCCCAACGACCGGCTGCTGCAGCGCTCGTTCGTCATCGACGGCGAGCCGGTCGCCCTGCCGACCCTGGACGAGTCCCGCGAACACCTGCGGCAGTGCCTGATCTCCATCCCCTGGGAGGGCCTGAAGCTCTCCGGTGGCGATCCGGCCGTTCCGGTGACCGTCGTACCCGCTAGCTGAGAAGGGACCGCCCGGATGAGCAACGCCTTGATCATCGTGGACGTGCAGAACGACTTCTGCGAGGGCGGCTCCCTCGCCGTAGCGGGCGGGGCCGGCGTGGCGGCCGGTATCTCCCGGCTGCTCGCCGTGGCGCCGGACCGGTGGGACCACGTGGTCGCCACGAAGGACTACCACATCGACCCGGGCCCGCACTTCGGCAACCCGCCGGACTACGTCAACTCCTGGCCCCGGCACTGCGTGGTCGGCACCCCGGGCTCGGAGTTCCACCCGGACCTGGCGACCGGACGGGTGGAGGCGATCTTCCACAAGGGCGAGCACGCGGCCGCGTACTCCGGCTTCGAGGGGCACGCCGACGACGGCGAGTGCCTGGCCGACTGGCTGCGCCGCCACGGGGTGGACCGGGTCGACGTGGTCGGGATCGCCACCGACCACTGCGTCCGGGCCACCGCCCTGGACTCCGCCGAGGAGGGCTTCGACACCACCGTGCTGCTCGACCTGACCGCCGCCGTCGCGCCGGACACGCTCGACGTGGCGCTGCGGGGGATGGAGGGCGGCGGAGTGACCATGGTCGGCAAGCCTGTGATCAGGACCGCTTGACCAGGTAATTGGTTGCGGCTGTCGTACCTCCCGTCGAGGATTGCGCGGGAGGTACGGACCGTCGTGAACTTGAAGCCTTACCGGGAGGCGCTCGCCCTGCCCGGTCTCCGGTCGCTGCTGCTGGTCTCGGTGCTGGCGCGCATTCCGCTGACCGCGACCGGGGTGACGCTCACCTTCTACGTCGTGCTCGACCTCGACCGGGGGTACGGCGCCGCCGGCCTGGTCGGCGCCGCGCTGACCGTCGGCGCTGCGGTCGGCGCGCCACTGCTCGGCCGGCTGGTGGACCAGCGCGGCCTGCGGCCCGTGCTCGCCCTGACCACGGTCGCCGAGGCGCTCTTCTGGGCCAGCGCCCCGGCGCTCTCCTACCCGGTCCTGCTGCCAGCCGCGTTCCTGGCCGCGCTGCTCGCCCTGCCGGTCTTCTCGGTGGTCCGCCAGTCGGTCGCCGCGCTGGTGCCGGCCGACCGCCGCCGCCCGGCGTACGCGCTGGACTCGATGTCGGTGGAGCTGTCGTTCATGGTCGGCCCGGCGCTGGCCGTGGCGCTGGCCACCGCCATCTCGCCGCGGATCACCCTGTGGGCGGTCGGCGCCGGGATCGTCGCCTCCGGCGTCGTGTTCTGGCTGCTGAACCCGCCCACCCGCAGCGCCGACGAGCCGGCCGGCCCGCAGCGCAAGGTGTCCCGGCGCGAATGGGTCACCCCCCGGCTGCTCGCCGTGCTCGCGGTGAGCCTCGCCGCCACCCTGGTGCTCGGCGGCACCGACGTCGCCGTGGTCGCCGTGCTGCGGGCCAGCGGCGAGGTCGGCTGGACGGGCGTCGTCCTGGCCATGTGGGCGGTGGCGTCGCTGGTCGGCGGCTTCGCGTACGGGGCGGTCAGCCGGTCGTTCTCGCCGCTGGCGCTGATGGCCGTGCTCAGCCTCTGCACCATCCCGGTCGGGTTGGGCGGGTCGCACTGGTGGCTGCTCTGCCTGGCGCTCGTACCGGCCGGGGCGCTCTGTGCGCCCACCATCGCCGCCACCTCCGACGCGGTCAGCCGGCTGGCCCCGGCCGAGGTACGCGGCGAGGCCATGGGCCTGCACGGCTCCGCGGTGACGGTCGGCATCGCGCTCGGCGCTCCGCTCGCCGGTGCGGTGATCGACCACTCCCGCCCGCTCTGGGGGTTCGCGGTCACCGGCGCGATCGGGGTGCTCGTCGCCCTGGCGGTGCTCCCGGTCGAACTGCGCCACCGCCGCGAGGCGGCTCCCGCCGCTCCCGCGCCCGAGCTGGCCACCGCCACCACCTGACACCGGCCGCGGCTCTCGCCACCACCTGACGCTCAGCCGCGCCCAAGAGACGGCTGGACGTCGGGCGTGTCGGCCGTCTCGCCCATGCATGCCCGGGCAGCGATATACCGCTCAGTCATAACCATGCCTGGGAGGTATATCGCTGCAGAGGCTGCTCGCCCTGGCCGCCGCTACCTCCAGCCAGCCACCGGCGAGCGCCACCGGCCTGCCGGCCAGGAGTCGGCGCAACTTCCGGGAAGTTGTGGCCTCCTATGAGCGGGAGCCGGCAGCTTCCCGAAGTTGCGGACCAGGCCGGGGAGGGGAAGCGGACGAAACGCGACGGGCGCCGCACCCGAGGGGGTGCGGCGCCCGTCTGCGCGGTGTGGTGGAGCGTCAGCGCTGATCGAGGTTGCCGGAGGTGTCCTCCAGGTAGCTGGCGCCACCGTTGGACTCACTGGTCAGCGGCTTGGCGCCGCCCTCCGGCGGGCCGGCCAGGGTCTGACCGGCGGCCAGCTCCGGGAACTTGAGGTCGAAGGCCGGCCGCTCGGAGCGGATCCGCGGCATCCGGTCGAAGTTCCGCAGCGGCGGCGGGCAGCTGGTCGCCCACTCCAGCGAGTTGCCGTGACCCCACGGGTCGTCGACCTCGACCACCGGGCCGGTCTTGTACGACTTCCAGCAGTTCCAGATGAACGGCAGGGTCGAGATACCGGTGATGAACGCGCCGATGGTGGAGACCGTGTTCAGCGCGGTGAAGCCGTCGCTGGGCAGGTAGTCGGCGTACCGGCGGGGCATGCCCTCGTTGCCCAGCCAGTGCTGCACCAGGAACGTGGTGTGGAAGCCGATCATGGTCAGCCAGAAGTGCACCTTGCCGAGCCGCTCGTCGAGCATCCGGCCGAACATCTTCGGGAACCAGAAGTAGATGCCGGCGAAGACGGCGAACACGATCGTGCCGAAGAGCACGTAGTGGAAGTGCGCCACCACGAAGTACGAGTCGGTCACGTGGAAGTCGATCGGCGGGCTGGCGAGCAGCACACCGGTCAGACCACCGAAGAGGAAGGTCACCAGGAAGCCGATGGCGAAGAGCATCGGCGTCTCGAAGCTGATCTGCCCCCGCCACATGGTGCCGATCCAGTTGAAGAACTTCATACCGGTCGGCACGGCGATCAGGTAGCTGAGGAAGCTGAAGAACGGCAGCAGCACCTGGCCGGTGGCGAACATGTGGTGCGCCCACACGCTCATCGACAGGGCGGCGATCGAGATGGTCGCGGCGACCAAGCCCTTGTAACCGAAGATCGGCTTCCGGGAGAACACCGGGATGACCTCGGTGATGATGCCGAAGAACGGCAGCGCGATGATGTAGACCTCGGGGTGCCCGAAGAACCAGAAGAGGTGCTGCCAGAGCATCGGGCCACCGGTGGCCGGGTCGTACACGTGGGCGCCGATCAGCCGGTCCGCGGCCAGCGCGAAGAGCGCGGCGGCCAGCAGCGGGAAGACCAGGATCGCCAGCAGGCTGGTGACCAGCATGTTCCAGGTGAAGATCGGCATCCGGAACATGGTCATGCCGGGGGCGCGCAGGGTCAGGATCGTGGTGATCATGTTGACCGCGCCGAGGATGGTGCCCAGACCGGAGATGGCCAGGCCGACCACCCACATGTTCGCGCCGACGCCCGGCGAGTGCGCGCTCGTGCTCAGCGGCGTGTACGCCGTCCAGCCGAAGTCGGCCGCGCCGCCCGGGGCGATGAAGCCGGCCGTGGCCATGGTGCCGCCGAAGAGGTACAGCCAGTAGGCGAAGGAGTTGAGCCGGGGGAACGACACGTCGGGCGCGCCGATCTGCAGCGGCACCACGTAGTTCGCGAAGGCGAACACGATCGGCGTCGCGAAGAACAGCAGCATGATCGTGCCGTGCATGGTGAAGAGCTGGTTGTACTGCTCGGGCGACAGGAACTGCAGGCCCGGTCGCGCCAGCTCGGCGCGCATGAGCAGCGCCATGAAGCCGCCGATCATGAAGAACACGAACGCGGTGACCATGTACATGATCCCGATCTGCTTCGCGTCCGTGGTGCGCAGCAGCCGTGCGATTGCCGACCCCTTGACCGGCTCTCGGACCGGCCAGGGCCGGGTCACGACCGGCTTGGGTGCGACGGTGGTCACGAGTGGCCTCCGGTTCTCGGTTGTCCCGCTCGGCACGCGTTATTTATCTGCGAGCCGTCATCCGCAAGGAGGATAGTCCCCGGTAGGTGGCACCGCCGCTCGGGGTGGCCCGCTACGATCACCGCCGCTCCGGCGCCGCGCTCACAGCGGGTCCACCAGAAGCCGGTAGTGCTCCTGGAAGATCCGGCCGCCGCGGCCGCGCAGCAGCGGATCGCGCAGCGCGGGCGGCACGTCCCGGGTCCGGTTGCGGTCCCGGGTCCGGTCCCGCACCCACCGGGTACGCGGCCGCCGGCGACTCTCGTACGCCAACAGCGCGGCGTCGACGCTGCCGGCGGCCCGCAGCGACTCGGCGAGCACGACGGCGTCCTCCAGCGCCATCGCCGCTCCCTGGGAGAGGGTCGGGGCGGTGGCGTGGGCCGCGTCACCGATGAGCAGTACCCGCCCGTGGAACCAGCGCCCCAGTTCGATCTCCTCGGTGACGCTGACGTGCACCTGGTCCAGCGTCCCCAGCACGTCGGGAACCGGGCCGCCGTAGTCGCCGAACAGCTCGCCGAGCCGGGTCAGCGGGTCGGCGGGCGGTACGGTGCCGGCCTCGTCGGCGTAGCAGTACAGCCGGCCGGCGCCGATCGGCACCATCAGGAAGCCGGACCGCTGGCCGAGCAGGGCGGTCCAGTCGGCGATCCGGGGGCCGCCACGGACCACGCTCCGGTAGACGACCTGACCGGCGGGGCGCGGCGGGCCGCCGAGCGCGGCCAGGGTGCGGACCGCCGAGCGGGGTCCGTCGGCGCCGACGACCAGGTCGTACTCGCCGGAGGTGCCGTCGGTGAAGCCGACCGAGACCCGACCCGGCTGCAGCTCGACGGCGCTGAGCTCGGCGCCGTGCCGGACGGCGCCGCCCGCCCCGGTGAGCAGCACCCGGTGCAGTTCGGCCCAGGACAGCGCCCGGCACTCCCCCACGCCGGCCCAGAGGGCGTCGAGGTCGACCTCGCAGAGCGGCGCCCCGGCGGCGTCGAGGAAGCGCTGCCGGTGGATCACCCGACCGAGCGGACGCACCGGGCCGTCCAGGTCCAGCCGGCGGAGCGCGCGGGCCGCGTTGCCGGGCAGGTAGAGGCCGGTGTCCACCAGCTCGGTGGGCGGCAGCTTCTCGGTGACGTCGGGCCGGAACCCCGCCAGCCGCAGCGCCCGGGCCACGGCGAGACCCGCGATGCCCGCGCCGACGACGAGGATGCGCAGGGGGGAACCACCCATCGTGGTGTACGCCTCCGGAGGGGTTCGGAACGCGTTGGAGGCAAGACATTACTCGGCGCTACCGACGGACACCAGAGCCGAACGGTTCGCCGGGTTCGCCCCTCCCGGTAAGCGAAAAATCTGTCCGGCGCTTCCGTTCAACCGGTCGTGTTGCGCAAGGCTTTCAATCATATAAATGTATCCAATTGAACCTTGGAGCGCTCCCGGCCGTATCCCCCCGACACGTATCCGGCACCCCCGCGCCGAAGCCAAGGAGCATCATGAAGCGTCCATTGAGGGCCATCGCGGCCGCCGGCCTGCTGGCCGCCGGCTCGATCGTCGCCGTCATCCTCGGCGGCAACGCCTCCGCCGACACCCAGATCTGCGAAAAGTTCGGTTCGACGGTCATCGGCAGCAGATACGTCGTGCAGAACAACCGCTGGGGCACCAGCGCCCAGCAGTGCATCAACGTGACCTCCACCGGCTTCTCGATCACCCGCCAGGACGGCGTGGCACCCACCAAGGGCGCGCCAATCTCCTACCCGTCGATCTTCGTGGGCTGCCACTACACGAACTGCTCGCCGGGCACCAACCTGCCGGTCCAGGTCAAGCAGATCAGCAGCGCGCCGAGCAGCATCAGCTACAACTACGTCAGCGGCGCGATCTACGACGCCTCGTACGACATCTGGCTCGACCCCACGCCCAAGAAGGACGGGGTGAACCAGATGGAGATCATGATCTGGCTCAACCGGCAGGGCGCGATCCAGCCGATCGGCTCCCCGGTGGGCACCACCACCCTCGCCGGCCGGGGCTGGGAGGTCTGGCGGGGCAGCAACGGGCAGAACAACGTCATCTCGTACGTCGCGCCCTCGGCGATCCCCGGCATGAGCTTCGACGTCATGGACTTCATCAACGACAGCCGCAACCGCGGCGCGATCACCAGCGACTGGTACCTGACCAGCATCCAGGCCGGCTTCGAGCCCTGGCAGGGCGGCGTCGGCCTGGCGGTGAACACCTTCTCGCAGGACGTCCGGACCGGCGGTACGACCACCCCGCCGACCACCTCCAGCCCGTCGCCGAGCGGCACGGCGTGCTCGGTGAAGTACACGCCGACCAGCGTCTGGGACAACGGCTTCACCGCCGACGTGGTGATCACCAACACGGGCACCACGACGGCCGGCGGCTGGACGATGACCTACAACCTGCCCACCGGACAGCAGATCACCAGCGCCTGGAACGCCACGGTGACCCAGAGCGGGTCGGCGGTGACCGCGAAGAACGTCAGCTACAACGGGACGCTGACACCGGGCGGCTCGACCAGCTTCGGCTACCAGGGGACGCTGAGGGGGTCCTACTCCTCCCCGACCAGCTTCACGCTCAACGGGGTGGCCTGCAGCAGGGCCTGACCTGACGACGAGGGGCGCGATCCGGCGATCGCGCCCCTCGTCGTGGCCACGCTCAGCTGCCCAGCGCGTCGATGTCGCGCATCTCCTCGGCGGTCAGCGAGAAGCGGAAGACGTCGGCGTTGGCCCGGATCCGGTCCGGGGTGACCGACTTGGGAATCACCACGATCTCGTGGTCGATGTGCCAGCGGAGCACCACCTGGGCCGGCGACACGTCGTGCGCCGCGGCGATCCGTACCAGCACCGGATCGGACAGGTCGGTGGTCTTGAACGGGCTGTACCCCTCCAGCACCACGCCGCGGTCCCGGTGCGCCATGTGGGTCTGCCGGTTGTACAGCGTCGGGCCCCAGCGGATCTGGTTGACCGCGGGGGTCTCCTCGGTGGCCTGGATCAGCTCGTCGATCTCGCTGATGCCGTAGTTGCTCACCCCGACCGTCCGGGCCAGGTTCTCGTCCCGGGCGGCGAGCATCTCCCGCCACACCGGGATGCTGTCGCTCGGCGACGAGGGCGGCCAGTGGACCAGCCAGAGGTCGACGTAGTCGGTGTCGAGGGCGCGCAGGCTCGCCTCGATGGTCTCCCGCTCCCGGCCCACCCGCTCGGGGGGCAGCTTCGTGGTGATGAAGATGTCCTCCCGGCGCAGTCCGCTCTCCTTGACCGCCCGCCCCACCTCCTTCTCGTTGCCGTACATGGTGGCGGTGTCGATGTGCCGGTAGCCGGCGTCGAGGGCGGCGAGCACCGCCTCGTAGCCGGCCTGCCCGGTGGCCTGCCAGGTGCCGAACCCGAGCAGCGGCATCCGGACGTCGCCGGAGAGCGGGACGGTGGGCTGTTCAGCGGTGGTCATGGCGGCAGTTCTACCCCTGATCGCCCCGGCCATGCTCCGACCCGGCGCCGCAGCAGCCCGTCGATAAGCCTACGAACAGGACGAACCATCCCACGACGTCCTGCGGACCACCCCGGTGTGCCGGACAATGCGGGGGTGGCTGACCGGCTGGAGGAGTACCGGCGCAAGCGGGACGCGAGGCGTACCCCGGAACCGGTGCCCGAACGCCCGCCCGCCCGTGGACGGGCCGGCCGCCGCAAGGCCCGCTTCGTCATCCAGCAGCACCACGCCCGCAGCCTGCACTGGGATCTCCGGCTGGAGCACCAGGGGGTGCTGGCCTCCTGGGCGGTGCCGCGCGGGCTGCCCCGGGAGCCCGGCCGCAACCACCTCGCCGTGCACACCGAGGACCACCCGATGGAATACCTGACGTTCCACGGCGAGATCCCGGCCGGCGAGTACGGCGGCGGGAAGATGACCATCCACGACACCGGGACGTACCAGGCGGAGAAGTGGCGCGACGACGAGGTGATCGTCGTGCTCGACGGGAAGCGGACCCAGGGCCGCTACGTGCTCTTCGCCACCGGTGCCCGGGATTGGATGGTCCGCCGCACCGACCCCGCCCCGCCCGGCTGGACCAGCATGCCGGAGCTGGTCCGACCGATGCACCCCACCCCGGCCGGCAAGCTGCCGAAGGACGAGGGCGAGTGGGGCTACGAGCTGCGCTGGGACGGCGTCCGGGCGATGGCGTACGTCTCCGGGGGCCGGCTGCGGCTGCTGTCGGAGACCGACGAGGACATCACCGGGGCGTACCCGTGGCTGCGGGACCTGGCCGAGGAGCTGGCCCCGACGGAGGCGGTCCTGGACGGCGTGCTGGTCCGCATCGACGCCGCGGGCCGGGTCAAGCGGCCGACCGCCCGGGGCGGCCCGGACGCCCAGTTCCTCGTCTTCGACCTGCTCTGGCTGGAGGGCGTGACCAGCACCGACGTGCCGTACGCGCAGCGCCGGGAGCTGCTCGACGGCATGGGGCTCGCCGGCCCCCACTGGCAGACGCCGCCCTGGTTCCCGGGAGTCGGCGCCGACGCCCTGCGGACCGCTCGCGAACAGGGGCTCCCCGGAGTCGTGGCGAAGCACCTCGACTCTCCGTACGAGCCGGGCCGGCGCAGCCGGCGCTGGCTGAGCATCGACACGAGCTGAGGAGCATCGTGTACCTCACGCACCTGGACTGCCCCCGCTGCGGTGCCGAGCATCCGGCGGAGAAGTTGCAGAACCTCTGCGGCTGCGGCTCGCCGCTGCTGGTCCGCTACGACCTGGCCGCGGTGGCCGCGTCGGTGCCCCCCGAGCAGTTCGGGCTCCGCCCCGCCGACCTGTGGCGCTACCGGGAGCTGCTCCCGGTGACCGATCCCCGGTTCGTCACCACGTTGGGTGAGGGCTGGACGCCGCTGCTGCGCGCCCCGGCGTACGGCACCGAGATCGGCATCCCCGACCTGATCGTCAAGGACGAGGGGCTGACCCCGACCGGCTCGTTCAAGGCGCGCGGCGCGGCGGTCGGCGTGAGCCGGGCTCGTGAGCTGGGCGTCGAGCGGATCGCCATGCCGACCAACGGCAACGCCGGCGCGGCGTGGGCGACGTACGCGGCCCGGGCCGGGATGGGCGCGACCATCGCGATGCCGCTTTCCGCGCCGAGCATCTGCCGCCGCGAGTGCCGGGCCGCCGGGGCCGACCTGCGGCTGGTCGACGGCCTGATCAGCGACGCGGGCCGGTGGATCGCGGCGCTGGTCGCCGAGTCCGGCGGGCGGATCTTCGACGCCGGCACGCTGCGCGAGCCCTACCGGCTCGAGGGCAAGAAGACCATGGGGTACGAGATCGTCGAGCAGCTCGGCTGGCAGGTGCCCGACGTGATCATCTACCCGACGGGTGGCGGCGTCGGCCTGATCGGCATCCACAAGGCGCTGCACGAGCTGCGCGAGCTGGGCTGGGTGGAGGACCGGCTGCCGCGGCTGGTGGCGGTGCAGTCCACCGGCTGCGCGCCGATCGTCAAGGCGTTCGCCGCCGGGGAGCAGCGGGCGACGCCGTGGCCAGACGCGCACACCGTCGCGTACGGCATCACCGTGCCGTCACCGCTCGGCGACGAGCTGATCCTGGCCGCCCTGCGGGAGAGCGGCGGCACCGCGATCGCGGTGGACGACGCGGAGATCCTGGCCGACCTGCGCGACTTCGCCGCCCGGGAGGGGCTGCTGCTCTGCCCGGAGGGGGCGGCCTGCCTCTCCGCCGCCCGGCACCTGCGGGCGGGTGGCTGGATCCGGTCCGGTGAGCGGGTGGTGGTGCTCAACACCGGCGCCGGCATCAAGTACCCGGAGACGGTCGACGTGTCCGACGTACCGGTGGTGTGACCGACGCTAGCCGGTGGTCGGGTCGGTCAGAGGCCAGGCGGCGCTGATCGCTCGGCGCCAAGAGATGAAGCCGTAGTCGGAGATCTGCGGCTGGGGCACCCGGCCCGGGTACCCGGAACGGTCGCTTTCAGACCGTATGGCCGCTGGCGGTCGGGGGCTCGTCCTGGCCGGCGGCCTCCGCCGCGTCGGCCTCCTCCTTGGTCCGGTGCACGGCCTGGTCGGCGTGCTCAGGCGGGCCGTAGACGGTGTAGAGCACCAGCGGGTTGGGGCCGGCGTTGACGAAGTTGTGCTTCGTGCCGGCCGGTACGGCCACCAGGTCGCCGGCGACGACCTCCTTCTTCTCACCGGCCACCCTGGCCTCACCGGTGCCGCTGACGAAGGTCAGGATCTGGTCGATGTCCTCGTGGACCTCTTCGCCGATCTCGCCACCCGGCGGGATGGTCATGATGACCAGCTGGGTGTGCTCGCCGGTCCAGAGCACCCGGCGGAAGTCAGGGCTCTTCTCGGCGACGGTCGCGATCGTGAAATGCTCCATGCTGGCCACATACCCGGTCCCGCCCACGGTCACGCCGGGACTGTCAAATGATGGAATTCCCCACAGATCCGTGGTTTGGATCCCTTCCAGACGGGCATCTGGACCCCCAAGACCGGTGCAGGTCAGACCGGTTGAGCCAGGTCCCCGTTGTCGTACCGCCGTACGGCTGCGATGGTGGGAGACGGCCAGAGCGCGGCGACGTTACGACTACGGTCGAGCGGCGCCGTGCGCTCGTGTGCGCGGAGGTTCCCGCCACCGGCATATCCACCGGACAATCAGCCGAGTCGGCCGGTGTGCGCACTCAGCAGTGCCCGCAATCCCGCCGCGTCCGTCTCCCCGATCGCCCGTTTCGGCAGCACGAGCACGCCGGCGCCGAGCCGGTCGGAGGCGAGCAGGACGAACGACCTCGGCGTCTCCACGTGGTACGGGTGCTGGGCCCAGCGCGCGGTCGTCTCGCCGCCCGCCGCGACGATGTGCAACCCGTCGGCGCCGACCGCCACGCGCAGCGGCTGGGCCAGTCCGGGATTGCCGCGGATCATCTGTCGGGCGGACCAGCGGTAGGTGAGCTTCGCCGGATCGGCGAGCCGGCGCAGCAGCCGGCTCATCCCGGCGGTCAGCAGCAGGAGGATCGCCACGGCGACGGCCAGCGCGATCCACATGGTGGGGGTGCCGTCGCCGGCGAGGGCCGTCCTCGCCACGACGACGAGCACGACAGCGGCCGTGACGAGTGGAGCGAGCTGGCGCAGGTACCACGGGCGGCGCACCACCCGGTGGGCGGCGGTGAGCCCGTCGACGAGGTCGTCTGCGGTGAGGGTGTACTCGAGCAGCACGGGCTGGGCGGCGGGCGCGTCGGCGGACATGGTGCGAAAGCATAGGGAAAACCGGCTCCGCACGAGCCCCGATCCGCGAGGACCTGTGATCCATGCGAATGTCTCGCTAGGCTGAAGTATGGTGCCCGCCCACGGCGGTCGGGCGGCAGAACCGGTCTACCGCCCCATTCTGGTCGGCCGCCGGGGTGAGCTGGAAGCACTGGCCCATCTCGACGGCGCCGCCCTTCCGCTGCTCGCTCCGATCCTCGACCTCTGCACGGTCGATCGGTGCATCGTGGACCTGGTCAGCCGACTCCCGGCCGGGCTGCTCCCGGCCGTCGACGTTTCGACCCTGCCCGATGTGCCGGAGACCGAGCTGGTCCGCTGGGGCGTACCCCTGGTACCGGTGATCGGGCTGGCGGAGAGCGACCGCCGGCTGGTGGCGCACGGCGTGGCGGCCCGGGCGTACGCCGGACGGGCGGTGGTCCGGCTGCGGACCGGGCTGGACCGGGCGGGCTCGGACGCGACGACCACCGCGGTGGAACGGGTGTGGCGGCAGGCCCGGCTGGTCCCGGAGCAGTGCGACCTGCTGGTGGACGCCGGTGACGTCTGCTGCCCGGCGGACGTGCGGCTGGCCGAACCACGGGTGCGGCGACTGCTGGAGTGGGCCCGGCGACACGCCTGGCGGTCGGTGACCCTGGCGGCGGGCGGGATGCCGCCGACGCTGTCCCGCCTGCCCACCGACGAGCCGGTACGCCTCGACCGCTTCGACTGGCAGCTCTGGCAGCGGCTGGCCGATCTCGGCGTCGGGTACGGCGACTACGGGGTCGGCTGCGCGGTGCCGGGCTCCGACGGGCCGGGCGACCGGCTGCCCACGCTGCGCTACACCGCGGACGGGGCGTGGTGGATCTACCGCTGGTCGCGCCGGGGCGGCCGGGGCGACGAGCGCTTCACGGACCTGTGCCGGACCCTGGTGGGAGCGGCGCACTGGCCGACCGCCGGGGCGGGGTTCTCCTGGGGTGACCACGAGATCCTGCGGCGGGCCCGGCGGGTGGCCGGCACGGGCTCGCCGACGAACTGGGTGGCCTGGAGCACCTCCCACCACCTGGCACATGTGCTGGGCGCACTGCTGCGGCCGAGCCGGGAGCAGCGACCCGGACCGTGGCGCGGCGGCGACGACACGCCGGAACGGGGACGCTCCGGCCGGCCGAACCGGGGCGGCGAGACGCGCCGCGCCGGCTGAGCGGCGGTGGTCAGTCCTTCTCGGTGAACCCGAACTGGACGATCCCCTCGTCGTCGACGGTCGCGTCGACGGAGGTGTCGTTGAGCAGTTCGGCGGCGTCGGCGTCGAGGAAGATCCGGGCGCCCTGGTTGTCGAGCACCTGGTCGCCCTGCACCGGCTGCTCAACCAGCTCGATGGAGAGCGAGCCGGCGTCGGTGTCGGCCGCGATGCGCAGCCCGCCGCCCTCGGCGACGTCCTGCTGGAGGGCGAGGTCACGGATCACCATCACCGCGTTTTCGGTCATGGTCAGCATGGTGGGACTCCTCGTGTCGGATTCGGGGCCGGCCGGCGCGGCCATTCGTCGGCCGGGCCTCAGCCCAGGGAGGCGAATCGGTGTTCGCCGTGCAGAACAGGGCAGCTCGAACGCCCCTCACGGCCTACGGTGCCCCCTGCCGGAGCATCCGTCAAATAGAGCGGGGTCAGTCGATCCGGGTACCGCCGAGCGGACATGTTCGGGTCGGCAACGGGTAATCGAGCGGATTCACCGCGGCGGCGGAGGTCTGTCGCCACCGGCGTCCACCAGGGCCGGGCAGACCCCGACGGATTGTGGAAATTAGTTTCGCTCCAGAGGGTTTCCCGGAGGAAACCTCCATGGCAGCATCGACGCATGCATCGTCGTCTCTTTCCCCGGGCGCTGGCGGTGCTGGTCCTGGTCGCCACCGCGGCCACCGCCGGCGCGCCCACCGCCACGGCCGAGTCACCCACCCCGGCCCAGGCCCAGCTGGACGCCACCATCGACGCCGTCCTCGCCGACTCCCGGCTGGCCGCGGCCCAGGCCGGCGTGGTCGTCGTCGACACCACCACCGGGCAGACCCTCTACAACCGCAACGGTGACCGTCGGCTGGTGCCCGCCTCCAACACCAAGCTGCTCACCTCGACCGCGGCGATGGAACTGCTCGGCCCGGGCCACCGCTTCATCACGGACGTCTCCAGCAGCGGCCCGCGCCGGGCCGGGTTGCTCTCGGGCAACCTCTACCTGCGCGGTGGCGGCGACCCGACAATGCTGGCGATGGACTACGACGAGCTCGCCGCCCAGGTCGCGGCCGACGGCGTACGAGTGGTGACGGGCAACCTGGTCGCCGACGACACCCGCTACGACAACACCCGGCTGGGTCCGGATTGGACCTGGGACGACGAGTCCTACTACTACGCCGCCCAGGTCTCCGCCCTGACCGTGGCACCGGACACCGACTACGACGCCGGCACCGTGATCGTGCACGCCGCCCCGGCCGCCGACCCCGGCACGCCGCCGGTGATCACGATGACCCCGCCCAACAGCTACCTGCGGATCGACAACCGGGCGGAGACGGTCACCGACGGCGACACCACGATCTCCTTCGAGCGCGAGCACGGCGGCAACACCATCGTGGTGACCGGGCAGATCGCGGTCGGCGAGACCCCGGAGAACGACTGGATGACGGTGTGGGAGCCGACCGGCTACGCCGCCGACATCTTCCGGTCGGCACTGCGCCGGCACGGCGTACGGGTGCTCGGCCGGACCGTCCTCGGCCAGGCGACCCCCGCCGACGCCACGCCGGTCGCGCGGCACGACTCGATGACCCTGGCCGACCTGATGGTGCCGTTCCTGAAGCTCTCCAACAACGGCCACGCGGAGGTGCTGACCAAGGAGCTCGGCCGGGTCCTCTCCGGCTCGGGCACCTGGTCCGCCGGCCTCACCGCGATCAGCACGTACATCGGCGACAACGGGATGAACACCGGAACCCTGCGCCAGCGGGACGGCTCCGGGCTCTCCCGGCGCAACATGATCCCGCCGGCCGAGTTCGTATCCTTGCTCTCCGCGGTCCGCGCCGAACCGTGGTTCGACACCTGGTACGCCGCCCTGCCGATCGCCGGCAACGCCGAGCGCTTCGTCGGCGGGACGCTGCGCAGCCGGATGCGCGGTACGGCGGCGGCGAACAACGTGCACGCGAAGACCGGCAGCCTGACCGGGGCGTCCAGCCTCTCCGGCTACGTCACCGACGCCGACGGCCACCTGCTGGCCTTCTCGATCGTGCTGAACAACTACCTGACCTCCTCGGTGAAGGGACTGGAGGACCAGATCGCGATCGCGCTGGCGTCGTACACCGAGAAGGGCACCACCGCCGCGCGGCTCGCGGTGCCGACGGCGCCGGAGGTGCCCCGGGTGCCCGAAGGGATGGAATGCTCCTGGGTGAAGCCGATCGTCTGCTGACCGCGCCGGTCGCCTGGATCTTCTCCAGGTACTCGAAGATGTCGTCGTTGAGCTGCGGGGTGCGCAGGTGGGCGAGCGCAAACGCGGTCACGGGTCCGTCCCCGATGTGTGCGCCGGCTGCTCGGCGCAGGGCCTGCACCGATTCTGCGTCGGGCGGGCCGCCGGGTCGACACCCGCGGGCGGTCAGATCCGTTCCAGCACCACCACCGGGATCTCCCGGTCGGTCTTGCGCTGGTAGTCGTCGTACGCCGGCCAGGTCGCCGTCATGGTGCGCCACATCCGCGGCTTCTCCTCCGGCCCGGCGGTACGGGCCCGGGCGGTGAACTTCTCCGCGCCGACCTGGACCTGCACCTCGGGGTCGGCGAGCAGGTTGAGGTACCAGGCCGGGTGCTCCGGGGCGCCGCCCTGCGAGGCGACCACCAGGTAGTCGTCGCCGTCGCGGCCGTAGATCAGCGCGGTGCGGCGCAGCTTGCCGGTACGCCGGCCACGGGTGGTGAGCAGCAACGTGTAGATGCCGGGACGCCACTCGTGGCCTTCCGCGCCGTCGGTCTCGACGTACCGTCTGATGTGCTCGGCGACCCAGCCCTCGGGGCTGTCCAGCACCTGCTCGCTCGCCGTCATCTGTCCCTCCCGGATTGTCGGCCGACCGCTCGGCCCACGCTACTCCCGCCGGGCGTACGGCACCGGACGAACCGACCGTCAGCGCAGCGCGACCGCCTGGACGCCGACGTTGCCGCAGTCGCCGAAGGATTCCTCGACCGTCCAGGTCATCAGCAGCTTCGCGCCCCTGGGCGCCCGGAACCGGATGGTGAACTCGGCGGTCTGCTCGGTGTGCGGGTCCTCCATCCGCAGGGTGCTGGTCGGCCCGCCGGTGGAGAGCCGGACGTCGAGCCGCCCCCGGGCCATCCAGAGGCCTGCGTAGAGCCGTACGGTGCGCAGCTCACCGTTGCCGGCCACGGTGAGCACGAAGCCGTTTCCCTCGTCGCAGGTGTAGACCCCGGAGGTGGTGCCGCTGGCCGACTGGACGGGGGTGCCGTCGCGCCAGGCGTAGGCCTCCGGGTTGTTGCTGTAGCTGTCCCGGTCGCCGCGGCCGCCCTCGTCGCGGATCTCCCCCGATCCGTTCCGCTTCCGGACGGGCGTGTCGGCGCCGAGGAGTCCCCAGTGGACCCAGTCGACGGTGCCGACGGCGGTGAGGTCGACCAGCGCGGGCACCTCGCCCCGGCTCACGGTGAGCTGCGGTCCGGCGGCCGGCTTCGACGGCGAGGGGGTCGGTGAGGGGCTCGGCGACGGCGGCCGCTGCCGGGGTTGGAGCCCGGGCGTGACCGCGTCCGCACCCGGCGGTTCGACGCCCCGGGACGGGAGCGCCGGCCGCCCTCTGTCGGGCGGCCCGGGGATGACCGCGGTCTCCTCGCGGGGGCCGGAGTGCTGCTCGGTGCCGAGGTACGTGACGACGGCGGTCAGGAAGGCGACGGCGACGACGGCCTCGACCAGCCAGCGGCGGCGCTGCCGGGCGCGGGCCATCCGGCGCAACGCCGTCCGGGTCTGGCGGTAGCCGCAGGGGAATGCTGCTCGGCCGCCGACCCGCCCGCGGTCTTCCTCCGCCACCCAGACCTCCACTCCCACCCGCTGCCGGCCGCCGTGACGGGCGGTGCGTGACCCCGCCTCACGTTGTCACCGGCCGGCCCGGTTGCGCCATATGTGAGGGGGTGGGCGTTTCCACTTCGTTACCAAGAGGTAGCGGAGGGCGTCCGTCGATCGATCAGCGCCGCTCCCGGCGGCGTAGCCCCCGTACGGGATGCCAGCTCTCGATGACCAGATGGTCCGGTGGATCCCCGACCCGGGTCAGCACCACCTCGGTCAGTTCGATCCGGAACCGGTGCGAGCCGTCCTCCCCCGGCGGCTCCTCGTGCGCCACGCCGGCGATCTTCGCGTCGCCGCCCCACGAGGCTGGGTCGTCCTCCGGGCTGTCCTCCGTCGGGCAGTGCAGCGCGACCCGGGGATCCCGCCGCAGGTCCAGCGCCTTGAGCGCGCCGGCCATGCTGCCCAGCCGCAACTGGCCGTCATCGGAGAAGTCGAACTCCGTACCGCTGATCCGCGGCGAGCCGTCCCGCCGCAGGGTAGCCATCGTGCCGTGCTTGCGTACCGCAAAGCGGGCGCGAACGCGCGCCGCGAACTCGGGTTCCTCGTCGACCAGGTCGGACCACCATGCCATGTCCGCCAGCCTGGCAGGCAAACCTGACAGGGCACGACATCTTTCGCTGGTCAGCGGAGCTCGAAGCCCAGCGCCTGCGCCACCACGATCGCCTGCTCAGCGTCGATGATCGCCCCCGCCCGCTCGACCACCACCGGGTCGAGCGCGGTCAGGTCACTCCCCCGCAGGTCCGCCCCGGCCAGCCGAGAGCTGTGCAGCTGGGCGCCGGAGAGGTCGACGCCGGTGACCGTCGCCCCGGTGAGGTTGACGCCGGTGAGGTCGACCTCGCGCATCCGTACGTCGGTGATGCGCACCCCGCGCAGGTCGGCGCCCGGCAGGGCGACGAACGACCAGTCACCACCGCTGATCCGCAACGGGCGCAGGTCGCACTGGTCGAAGCTGCTTCCGACCAGCTTGCAGCCGATGAACTCGGCCTCGAACAGATTGCACCGCTTGAACGTGCAGCGGGTGAACGCGGAGTCGGTGTGCCGGGACGCGTTGAACGCCACGTTGCCGAAGACGCACTCGGTGAAGACCGCCCCCTGACTGATCGCCTCGGTCAGGTCCACGTGGAAGAACGAGCAGCGGACGAACTGCCGCTCGACCAGCTCTTCGGCGTACCAGTCCTCGTCACGGTAGGTGACGTCCTCGGTCGGTTCAGGCATCGGGCCAGATTAGTGGTCGTGGCCGACACTTCCCGGCACGCGTACCGGCTAGTAGGTTTTCCGGCGTGAGCGTGGCAGTGAGCATCGACCCGGACCGTATCGGCTTCGACCCCGCCCGGCTGGCGCGGATCGACGAGCACTTCGGCAGGTACGTCGACGACGGCCGCCTCGCCGGCTGGCAGATCGTCGTCACCCGCCGGGGCGAGATCGCCCACTCCGCCACCTACGGTCTGCGGGACCGGGAGGCGGGCACCCCGGTCGAGCAGGACACCCTCTGGCGCATCTACTCGACGACCAAGCCGATCACGTCGGTCGCCGCGATGATGCTCTGGGAGGAGGGCCGGTTCGAGCTGAACGACCCGATCAGCCGCTGGCTGCCGGAGTTCGCCGACGTCCGGGTCTACGACAAGGGTTCGGTGCTCAAGCCGTACACGGTGCCGGCAGTGGAGCCGATCCGGGTCTGGCACCTGCTCACCCACACCGCCGGCCTGACGTACGGCTTCGCGCAGAGCACGGTGGTCGACGGCCTCTACCGGGCGGCGGGGTACGACCTGGGCGTGCCGGCCGGCGCGGACCTGGCGGAGGCGACGCGCGGGATGGCCCGGCTGCCGCTGCTCTTCCAGCCCGGCTCGAGCTGGAACTACGGCGTCGCCACCGACGTGCTGGGCCGGTTGGTCGAGGTGATCTCCGGGCAGAGCCTGGACGTCTTCTTCACCGAGCGGATCCTGCGCCCGCTGGGCATGACCGACACCCGGTGGTGGGTCGACGAGCCGGACGCCAAGCGGCTGGCCGCCCTCTACACCCCGCACCCGGCGACCGGGCAGGCGGTCCGCGCCGACGCGATCGGCCGGTACGCGCTGGCCGAGCCGGGCTGGTTCTCCGGGGGCGGCGGGCTGGTCTCCACGGCCGCCGACTATCACCGGTTCACCCAGTTCCTGCTGCGCGGCGGCGAGCTGGACGGCGTACGGCTGCTGGCGCCGCGGACGCTGCGCTTCATGACCCGCAACCACCTGCCCGGTGACCGTGACCTGGCCTCGTTCAACCCGGAGGGCTTCGCCGAGACGGTGCTCGACGGCATCGGCTTCGGGCTCGGCTTCGCCGTGGTCCTGGACCCGGTCCCGGCCCGGGTGCCGAGCAGCGTGGGCGAGTACTACTGGGGCGGCCTGGCCAGCACCGCGTTCTGGGTGGACCCGGTGGAGGAGGTCACCGCCCTGCTCTTCACCCAGCTCATGCCGTCGAGCACGTACCCGCTGCGCTCGCAGCTGCGCCAGCTCGTCTACTCCGCGCTGATCGACTGACCCGGCCCCGGCCGTCGCCGGTGGCGGCGACCTGCGGGCCGGTCGGACCATCCGCCAGGATCGGCGTTACGCCACCGTCGCGCCGACCGGCTCCCTAGCCTGGGGTGCGAGGCACGTCCGGCGGGAGGTGGTCAGGCCATGAGCAACATCGTCGTGTTCGGCGCCGGTGGCACCGCGGGGTCGCGGATCACCGCCGAGGCGGTCGAGCGGGGTCACCGGGTCACCGCGGCGGTACGCCGCCCGGAGGCGACCAGCTACCTGCCGGCCGGTGTGCGTACGGTCACCGGCGACGCGACGTCGGCGCACAGCGTACGGGAGCTGGCCGAGGACGCCGACGTCTTCGTGGTGGCGATCGGCGGCGGTGAGCGGGAGCTGTGGCGGAACGCCGCGCAGACGCTGGTCAGTACGCTGCGCGAGCTGCCCGACCCGCCGCGGATCATCCATGTCGGCGGCGGGGCGACGCTGCTGACCCCGAAGGGCACCCCGTACCTGGACGAGCCGGACTTCCCCGACGAGTACCGGGACGCGGCGCTGGGGCAGGCCGACGCCCTGGCCTGCTACCAGTCCGCTGCCGACGGGGTGACCTGGACGTACCTCTCCCCGCCGCCGCTCGAGTTCCACCCGGGCGAGCGGACCGGCCACTACCGCACGGGCACGGATCATCCGGTGAGGGACGCCCAGGGCCGCTCGGTGCTCACCTACGAGGATCTGGCCGTCGCGGTGGTGGACGAGGTCGAGAACCCGCGGTTCAGCAACGCGCGGTTCACCGCGGCGTACTGAGCGGGCTCAGTCGGCCAGCCGGGCGGGGAAGCCGCCGATGGCGATCGGCCCCCAGCTGTCGATGGTGACCCGGATCAGGGACTTGCCCTGCTTGACCATCGCCTCCCGGTACTCGTCCCAGTCCGGGTGCTCGCCGGAGATGCTGCGGAAGTACTCCACCAGCGGCTCCAGCGCCTCGGGCAGGTCGAGCACCTCGGCGGTGCCGTCGACCTGCACCCACGGCCCGTTCCAGTCGTCGGAGAGCACGCAGGCCGAGACCCGCGGGTCGCGGCGGATGTTGGCCACCTTCGCCCGCTCCGGGTAGGTGGAGATCACCAGCCGACCCTCGCCGTCCACGCCGCAGGAGACCGGGGAGGACTGCGGCCGCCCGTCGGAGCGGGTGGTCATCAGCACGACCTTGTGCCGGGGGCGGAGGAACTCGATCAGGGCGTCGCGGTCGACCCGGGTGTTGCGCGCGATGGTCCGTGCCATTCCTCGGTTCTACCAGGCCATCCGCCCGCCGGTCGGCGGCCCCCAGGCTCTCGTACGGGCGGAGGCCCGACCGCGATCAGCGGGAGCGGTCGGCGACGCGGCGCGGCGAGGGCTGCGCCGGCACCCGGGGCGGCGCCGTCGGCCGCCAGGCCCGGCCGTTGGCGTAGATCACCCGGAAACCGAGGTACGACGCCAGCGGCGCCCAGTGCGCCGAGCCCATCCGCAGCTCGGCGGCGTTGTGCCGCTGACCGTTGGCGAGCACGTCGAGCAGCACGGTCTCGAAGGCGGCCGACTCGACCCAGTCGACGTCCCGGGTGAACCCGCAGATCAGCGCCGCCCCGGTCTCGTCGAGGAAGTCCCGCAGCGCGGCGTCGGAGGCGCGCAGCACCGAACAGCTGCCGAAGTAGAGCCGGCGCCCCTCGCACCGGCCAGCCATCCGTTCGGCGACGTCGGCGAGCTCGACGGAGTCCCAGTCGGTGAGGCAGAGCCGGCTCGGCTCGCCGTGCATGGCGAAGAATCCGACCCGGTAGTCGGCGTACTGCTTGAGCAGCCAGCGGTCGAGGAAGTAGAAGAGCTCGTCGCGGGTCGCCGCGTCCTTGTGGATGAACCGGATCCGGCCGAGCCGTTCGAGCAGTTCGAGGGTGGGCAGGACGGAACCACGCTCGTTGAGATCCCGGTGCCACTGACCCTCGATGCAGAACACGCCACCGCGCGCCACGCGCACCTCCCCCGTCCGTGGAGCCCCGGCGCAGACGTTACCGGTCGCGGGTCACGAGGCGGCATCACCCTCGGTGCCCTCGAACGGCCGTTTCCGTCACCTCTGGCCCCATCCGGCCGGTCGAGTACGCCTTCCGGTGGGAATGAACGTCTCGCGATTTCCGCAATTTCCCAGGAACCAGTGATTGCGAGGATGATTCTCCTTATTGCGCACCAATCGCCCAGGTGGCTGCCAGGGTGGAGAGGACAGGACGTCCGGCTCGACGGCCTGCTGACCACCCCAATCACTCTCCTTCCAGGAGGAATCCTGTGCGTCTCAACACCCTGAAACGGGCGGCCGTCGCGTTCGCCCTGGCACTGCCCGGGGCCGCGATCGCCACGGTGGTTGCCGCGCCGGCGGCCCACGCCGACGGCTGCTACACCTGGCAACGCACCCTCTACCAGGGCCGCTCCGGCAGCGACGTCCGCCAGTTGCAGATCCGGGTGGCGGGCTGGGCCGCCTACCGGAGCGTCGTCCACGTCGACGGCGTCTACGGACCGGAGACCACCGCCGCGGTGAAGCGCTTCCAGGCGGCCTACGGCCTGCGCGCCGACGGCGTCGCCGGCCCCCAGACCTTCAACAAGCTCTACCAGTTGCAGGACAACGACTGCTCGACCGCCCACTTCAGCTACCGGGAACTTGACGGCGGGTGCGGCCAGGGCGGGTTCAGCGGGGGCCCGCTCTCGGCCACCAGCACCAAGGCCAATGCGACCCGCACCATGTGGAAGCTGGAGGCCCTGCGCCACAAGCTCGGCGACCGGCCGCTCTACGTCCGCAGTGGCTTCCGCAGCACGTCCTGCAACCGGCAGGTCGGGGGCGCGTCGAAGAGCCAACACCTCTACGGCACCGCCGCCGACGTGGTCTCCGGCGGCGCCACCCTCTGCCAGGTCGCGCGGGCAGCCCGGTCCGACGGCTTCAGCGGCATCTACGGCCCCGGCTACCCCGGCCACAGCAACCACGTGCACGTGGACTCGCGCCGGGAGAACACCAGCGACGGCCTGGCGAACACGACGAGCTGGTCCGCGCCGAACTGCGGGGTCCGCTGACCCTGAGGACATCGACGGCGGCCCGGCGCAGGGGTGGGGGCTCCCCGGCGCCGGGCCGCCGTCATGCCTCCCCGGGGCTGTCGGGCGTGCCCCCGATCAACCACTCCGGCTCGGCGTGCCTGACGCCACGCCGCGACCCGGAGCAGTCAGCTCGCCCGGGGCCAGCGCGGCCGGGTGGCGGGGGGTGCCACCGGCCGAACGAAGCCCA
>NZ_QGGF01000022.1 GCF_003857015.1 Micromonospora globispora
GCCGGGTCCCGCCGTGGCGGCGTCCAGCAGCGCGGCGCGGGTTTCCACGTCGGCGTGCCAGCCGGCCAGGAGACCAGCCACCGGGTCGTCCTCGGGAGGCTGCTCGCCGCGGCGGAGCGCGTCGAGCAGCTGGTCGTCCCGGAGTACCGGGTCGTGCGGCGGGGGAGTGGGGGCGTCGAAGGTCACCGGATCACCATGGCCAGGCTGTCACCGGCGAGGGCGCGCAGCCGGGTGAGCGCGCGGTGCTGCGCGAGTCGGACGGCACCCCCGGTCATACCCAGCACCGTACCGACCTCGTCCGCGGTCATGCCGACCGCCAGCCGCAGCACCAGGATCTCCCGGTGGGTGGCCGGCAACTGGGCCAGCAGCTCGGCGAGGCGGGCGCCCAGGTCGGCGGTGAGGGCGCGGCGCTCCGGCCCGGGAGCGGGATCGGCGCTGTCCGGCACGTCGGCGACGCTTTCGGTCCGGTCCCGGCTCGCCGCGCGGCAGGCGTCGGCGACCTTGCGGGCGGCGATCCCGTAGACGAAGGCGAGGAAGGGGCGGCCCTGGTCGGTGAAGCGGGGAAGCGCCCGGAGCACGGCCAGGCAGACCTCCTGGGCGACGTCCTCCGCGGTCGCGCCACCGGCACCGACGTGACCCAGTCGGGCCAGGCTGTAGCGCACGACGATCGGCCTGATCTGGGTCAGCACCCGCGCCACCGCGGCGGGATCTCCCGCGACGGCCCGACGGACGACGTCGGGCTCCGGTGTGTCCATCAAGGTCAAGAGGCCCTTCCGCAGCGCTGGCTCGAACGGTAGCGGTCGGTGGGCGTACCGCCAAGGGGTCAGCGGTGAAACGCGGCGCCGGGTCACGGCGATAACCCGGCAGGAGGGCCGTGCACCGTCTCACCTGGCGTCGTCGACGCCGGGTCAGCCGTTGTGCGGCTTTTCTATTAGATTTATATATTTCCAATAACGAATGGCTTCCGGCCCTGGTCGGGACCCTTCTCCCTGCGACAGCCTCGGCGTGGGCCAACCGCCCCAACCGCACGTGGAGAGGAACCCCCATGCGCAAGACACTGGGCGTCGCGATGCTGACCGGCATCGTCGTCGCCGCCTCGGCGACCGGCGCCACCGCCGCCCCCCGCGCCGAGGCGGACAGCGGCTACATCGTCGTCCTCCGCGCCGACGCCAACTCGGCGTCGGTCGCCGCCGAGCAGGCCAGGGCCAACGGCGCCACCGTCGGCCACATCTACGAGTACGCGCTGCGCGGCTACTCGGGCCGGATGAGCGCCACCGCCGCCGCCCGCATCGCCCGGGACTCGCGGGTGCTCTTCGTCCAGCCCGACGGGGTGGCGACGGCCGACGCCCAGACCACGCCGACCGGCATCAACCGGGCCGACGCCGAGCTGAGCCCGACCGCGAAGATCAACGGCGCGGACGAGCGGGTCAACGTGGACGTGGCGGTCATCGACACCGGCATCGACCTCACCCACCCCGACCTGAACGTCTACACCGCCGGGGCCAAGAACTGCTCCACCGGCACCAGCGCGAACGACGGCAACGGCCACGGGTCGCACGTGTCCGGCACGATCGGCGCCCTGGACAACGGCGTCGGCGTGGTCGGGATGGCGCCGGGGGCCCGGCTCTGGCCGGTCCGGGTGCTGAACAACAACGGCAGCGGGTCGTTCTCGGACATCATCTGCGGCATCGACTACGTGACCGCGCACGCCAGCGAGATCGAGGTCGCCAACATGAGCCTCGGCGGCTCGGGTTCCGACAGCGCCTGCGGCAGCAACAAGGACGCCATGCACGAGGCCATCTGCAAGTCGGTCGCGGCCGGCGTGACGTACGTCGTGGCCGCCGGCAACGAGACCGACAACGCCGCCAACCACGTGCCGGCCGCTTACGACGAGGTCATCACGGTCAGCGCGCTCGCCGACTTCAACGGCCAGCCGGGTGGCGGCGCCGCCCCCACCTGCCGCACCGACGTCGACGACACCATCGCCGACTTCTCCAACTACGGCGCCGACGTCGACCTGATGGCCCCGGGTGTCTGCATCTACTCCACCTGGAAGGGCGGCGGCTACAACACGATCTCCGGCACCTCGATGGCCAGCCCGCACGCCGCCGGTGGCGCCGCCCTCTACAAGGCGACCCACCCGTCGGCCAGCCCCAGCACCGTCAAGTCGGCCCTCCAGTCGGCCGGTACGACCAACTACAGCTGGCCGGCCGGTGACCCGGACGGGATCCAGGAGAAGCTGCTGAACGTCTCCACCTTCTGACCGTCGGCAGTAGACCGTGCCGGCCCGCTCGGGCCGGCACGGTCGGCCGTACTCAACGTCGACCGCCCGTACGCCGGGCGGTCGACGAGTGTCAGCTCAGCGCGGGGTCGGGGCGGGCCCGTCGACTGAGGGGCCGGTGGGCCGGTCGGTCGGGAACTCGGTGGTGCCCGGGTTCGATGGCGAGTGCTCCGGTTTGCCGGTCACCCGGTCGGTCGGTTCGCCACCCGGCCGGTCGGACCCGGTGGCGGACGGGTCGGCCTGGTTGCCCCGGCCGTCGAGCAGGCGGTCGCAGTAGCTCGGCACCTTCTCCCGCCCGTTGGCGGCCGAGACCAGCTCCGCGAAGCGGGGCGTCTCCAGTGCCCGGCGCCGGTTCTCGTTCGCCTCCGCCCGGTACGCCGTGCAGAGCCCGACCAGGGAGGGCGAGTCGGTGGGCCGGCCGGAGGCGCCGGTGGCCGGAGTGGGGGAAACGTCGGGGCCGGCGGTCGGCGACGGGTGCCCGCCGGCGGTGGCGCCCGGTGTCGTGCCCTCGTCGGCGCCACCCAGGGAACCGGGAAGGGTTCCGGTCGCGGCGGCCAGCGCCACGCCGCCGGTGGTGGCGACGAGCAGGGCGGCCAGGGCGACCTTCGCGCTGAGGAGCCCGGCGAGGGTCCGCCGCTGGGGGCGAGATGCCGCCACCGGCAGCAGGCCGGCCTGCGCCATCCGGAAGGCCCGCAAAGCGGCCGCCTCGCCGGTGAGCTCGTGCGGACGCGGGGCGGCGCGGACGGCGGTGAGGAGTCGGAGGAGCGCCTCCGAGCCGTTCGGCGGGTCGGCGACGGGACCGACGAGCAGTCGCTCGACGGTTTCCTGGTCCATGCGGTGTGCGTTCATCTCGTGTCTCTCAGCGCCGTCGCCTGCTCCGGCGTCACACCGCGACCCCCATCCGCCCCCGATCACGCAGGTGAGCTCGATCACCACCGTGCGCTACCCGCGGTCGGGCGGCCCCGGCGGTCCGGCTGCAGGCCGGAGGCGACGGCGGCCAGCGGTTGCCGATTCGCCGGGATGGAGGTGAACTGAATTACATGGGTGTTATTAAAGTGGGAACGTCCTCCTGGGCCGACCAGATGCTGGTCCGCTCCGGCTGGTACCCGCGCTCGGTCAACACGCCCGCCGGGCGGCTCGGCTGGTACGCCGAGCGGTTCGGACTCGTCGAGGTGGACACCTCGTACTACGCCGTCCCGCCGCCGGAGACCACCGAGGGCTGGGTCGCCGCGACGCCGCCGGGCTTCACCTTCGACGTCAAGGCGTTCCGCCTCTTCACCGGCCACCACACCCCGGTCGCGGCGCTGCCCGGGGACCTGCGCCCGGCCGGCGCCCAGGGCCGGATCCGCTGGCGCGACCTGCCCGACGAGACGTACGACGAGCTCTGGAACCGGTTCTGGGCGGCGCTGGCGCCAGTTGCGGCGGCCGACCGGCTCGGCGCCGTGCTGCTGCAGTTCCCACCCTGGCTGGCCCACGGCGCGGCGGCCAAGCGCCGGATCGTCGAGCTGGCCCGGCGGTGCCGGCCCTGGCGGGTCGGTGTGGAGCTGCGACACGCCTCCTGGTTCACCGACGAGACCGTCGTCGACACCGTCACCTTCCTCCGCGAGCACGGGCTCAGCTACGTCTGCGTCGACATGCCGCAGGGGTACGCCTCGTCGGTGCCGCCGATCCTGGTCGCCACCGCCGACCTCGCCGTGGTCCGGTTCCACGGGCACAGCACCGCCTGGGAGAGCGGCGACAAGCAGGACAAGTTCCGCTACGCCTACGGCGAGGAGGAGCTGCGCTGCTGGTCCGAGCTGCTGGAGGAGCTGGCCGGGCAGTGCGCCGAGCTGCACGTGCTGATGAACAACTGCTGCGGCGACCAGGCCCAACGGGACGCGGCCCGGCTCGCCGAGCTGTTGGGCGTGGAAGCCGTTCGGAAGCCCGCCGTCACGGCCACCTGACGCCGGCGGAGGTTTTTCCCGGTGCGCTCCGGGTACCGGCGGTGCCGAGGACCGAGGCGAGGGGGAACGTGTGAGCGAGCGGGACGAGGCGACGAGCCCGGCGCCGGACGAGCGGGACCCGCGGGAAACCCGGGAGGCCGAGGAGGCGCACGGCGGCAGCATGGCACCGAGCCTGGTGGACGACACCGGGCACCGGGTGGCCGAGCCGCCCGCGACGGCCGTCCCGGAGCCGACCGCGCCGGAGCCAGCCGTGCCGGAGACCGAGCCGGAGCCGTCCGCGATGGGGACGCCGGGGGAGGACGGCACCGGCTCCTGACCGACTGCGACGACGGATGCCCGGGGCGGTGTGCATCGCCCCGGGCATCGTGCCGTCAGCGGACGCCGATCAGCTTCTGCAGTTCCTGCCGGCCGGGTTCACCGGCCGGCACCCGGCCCGGCCCGGCGCCGCGGGCGGACGCCGACGCCC
>NZ_QGGF01000343.1 GCF_003857015.1 Micromonospora globispora
ACGCCGGGGCCGGTGCGCTCCCCGGCGTCGCACAGGTCTGCTCCTGCAACGCGGTCACCCGCGACCACATCGACACGGCGATCGCGGCGGGCGCGCAGGACGTGCCGGCGCTGAAGGCGTGCACCCGGGCCGGCACCAGCTGCGGCTCCTGCGTGCCGATGCTGAAGCAGCTGCTCGACGCGGCCGGGGTGAAGCAGTCCACCGCGCTCTGCGAGCACTTCGACATGAGCCGGCAGGAGCTCTTCGACGTCGTCCGGGTCCGCGGCATCCGCACCTTCTCCCAGCTGATCGCCGAGCACGGGCAGGGACGCGGCTGCGACATCTGCAAGCCGGTGGTCGCCTCGATCCTCGCCTCGCTCGGCACCGGGCACGTGCTCGACGGCGAGCAGGCGTCCCTTCAGGACACCAACGACCACTTCCTGGCCAACCTGCAACGCGACGGCAGCTACTCGGTGGTGCCCCGGATCCCCGGCGGTGAGATCACCCCGGAGAAGCTGATCGTGATCGGCGAGGTGGCCCGGGACTTCCAGCTCTACACGAAGATCACCGGCGGGCAGCGGATCGACCTGTTCGGCGCCCGCGTCGAGCAGTTGCCGCAGATCTGGCGCCGACTCGTCGACGCCGGCTTCGAGTCCGGCCACGCGTACGGCAAGGCGCTGCGGACGGTGAAGTCCTGCGTCGGTGAGACCTGGTGCCGGTACGGGGTGCAGGACTCGGTCGGCCTGGCCATCGCCCTGGAGCTGCGCTACCGGGGCCTGCGCGCCCCACACAAGATCAAGTCGGCGGTCTCCGGCTGCGCCCGGGAGTGCGCCGAAGCCCGCAGCAAGGACTTCGGCATCATCGCCACCGAGACCGGCTGGAACCTCTACGTCGGCGGCAACGGCGGCTTCCGGCCCCGGCACGCCGACCTCTTCGCCACTGATCTATCCACAGAAGCGCTGATTCCGCTAATCGACAGATTCTTGATTTATTACATCCGCACCGCGGACCGCCTGCAGCGCACCGCCGCCTGGATCGAGGCGATGGAGGGCGGCCTCGACCACCTTCGCGCCGTGATCGTGGACGACGCGCTGGGGCTCTGCGCCGAACTCGACGCGGCGATGGCCCGGCACGTCGCGTCCTACTCCGACGAGTGGCGGGACGTCCTCGACGACCCGGACCGGCTGCGCCGGTTCACCTCGTTCGTCAACGCCCCGGACGTACCCGACCCGTCGATCACCTTCACGGTGGAACGCGGCCAGCCCGTGCCGGCGCGGGGCACGCCGCCCGAAACCGGCGCCAACCGTCAACCCGTCGCGCTCGGCCTTCCGGAGGTACGTCGATGATCACCATGACCACCATCCACTGGACGCCGGTCTGCCGCCTCGACCGGCTGGAGCCCGACCGGGGCGTCGCCGCCCTGGTCGACGGCGTGCAGGTGGCCCTCTTCCGCACCGGCGGCGAGCTGTACGCGGTCGACAACCTCGACCCGGTCGGCGGCGCGTACGTGATGTCCCGGGGCATCGTGGGCAGCCGGGGCGGGGTACCGACCCTCGCCTCCCCGCTGCACAAGCAGGTCTACGACCTGCGGACCGGGCGCTGCCTGGACCTGCCCGACGTGACCCTGCGGCGGCACGACGCACGCTACCGGGACGGACTGGTCGAGGTGCGGCTGCGACAGGGGGTGTGATGCGGGACGAACTGGCCGGCTTCACCATCGGGGTGACCGCCGACCGGCGGCGCGACGAGTTGGCCGCGCTGCTGCAGCGGCGGGGTGCCCGGGTGGTGCTCGCCCCGGCCCTGCGGATCGTGCCGCTGGCCGACGACACCGACCTGCGTGAGGCGACCCGGGCCTGCCTCGACCGGCCGCCGGACATCCTGATGGCGAACACCGGGATCGGGATGCGCGGCTGGCTGGAGGCGGCCGAGGGCTGGGGGCTGGCCGAACCGCTGCGCTCGGTGCTCGCCGAGGCGTACGTGGTGGCCCGCGGTCCCAAGGCGCGCGGCGCGATCCGGGCCGCCGGCCTGCACGACGAGTGGTCCCCGGATTCGGAGAGCTGCGAAGAGGTGGTCGACCACCTGCGCCGGCGCGGGGTGGCCGGGCAGGTGATCGCCATGCAGCTGCACGGCGAGCGACAGCCCGAGTGCACGGCAGCGCTGGAGGAGGCCGGGGCCACGGTGATCGAGGTGCCCGTCTACCGCTGGGCGCCGCCCACCGATCCGGCGCCGCTGCACCGGCTGATCGACCTGGTCGCCGGCCGGCTGGTGGACGCCGTCACGTTCACCTCCGCCCCGGCCGCGGAGGCGCTGCTGCGGGCGGCCGGTGACCGTACCGAGACGGTGCTGGAGGCACTACGGGGCGACGTGCTGGCCAGTTGCGTCGGCGCGGTCACCGCGGAGCCGCTGGTCCGCCGGGGGGTGCCGGTCAGCGCGCCCACCCGGGCCCGGCTCGGGGCACTGGTCCGCACGATCGTCGACGAGCTGCCCCGCCGGACGGTGACCATCAAGGCCGCCGGTCACCTGCTGACCCTGCGCGGCCACGCCGCCGTGGTCGACGGGGAGCTGCGGCCGCTCGCCCCGGCACCGATGGCGGTGCTGCGGGCGCTGGCCGCGTCCCCGGGGAAGGTGCTGTCCCGTACCGCCCTGCTGCGCACCCTGCCCCGCGGCGCGGACGAGCACGCGGTGGAGATGGCGGTGGCCCGGCTGCGGGTGGGGCTGAACGCTCCCCGGGTGGTGCAGACCGTGGTCAAGCGGGGCTACCGGCTGCGGGTCGACTGACCCGGATCGCCGGCCACCGCCGGCTCGCCGCCCGGCGTCATCGGGCCGCCTGCGGCGACGGCCCGACGGTCAGCCGACCGGGGTCGGGTAGCCCCGGCCGTGCTCCGCCTGGAGGCGGGCCATGGCGTGCTCGACGACGGTCACCAGCACCTGCTTCACCGACTCCCGGTGCCGGGCGTCGCACGACACCAGCGGTACGTCCGGCGAGATCGCCAGCGCCTCGCGGACCTCCTCGAGCTCGTACTGGGGCGCGCCGTCGAACCGGTTCAGCGCCACCACGTACGGCAGGTTGCGGTTCTCGAAGTAGTCCAGCGGCGCGAAGGCGTCGGTGATCCGGCGGGTGTCGACCAGGACGGCCGCGCCCACCGCACCCCGGATGATCTCGTCCCACATGAACCAGAAACGGGTCTGACCCGGCGTACCGAAGAGGTAGAGGATCAGGTCCTGGGCCATGGTGATCCGGCCGAAGTCCATGGCGACCGTGGTGGTCTCCTTGCCGGGCACCTTCGACGGGTCGTCGATGCCGACCCCCGCCGCGGTCATCAGCGCCTCGGTGGTCAGCGGAGTGATCTCGGAGATCGCGCCGACCAGGGTCGTCTTGCCGACCCCGAAGCCGCCCCCGACCACGATCTTCGCGGAGATGATCTCCCGGCTGCGGTGCGCCCCGGCGGGGTCATAGTTCGCGAAGTCCACTTAGCACCCTTCCAAGCAGGTTCATCCGCTCCTCGAACCCCTCTGCGGGAGCGGCGGTGTGTAGCGTCAGCAGGCCCTCGGCCACCAGGTCGGCGACCAGCACCCGGGTCACGCCCAACGGCATCCGGGTGTACGCGGCGATCTCCGCCAGCGACTGCGCCCGGCCCTCACAGACCGTGGCGATGCGGTACTTGTCGTGCCCGGCGAACCGCGACTCGGCCACCTGGGTGGGAGTGGACGACAGCACCGCTTCCAGGGCGATGTCCTGCAGGGGTTCGGTACGGCCCCGGGTGACCGCGTACGGCCGCACCAGCGCCCCCCGCGGGTCCCGCCGTTGGTCCATCTCGCGATCACCTCCCTCCGTACGGAGCCGGACCGGCTCCGGATCACCTTGTCCTGCGGAAATCCCGGTCAGGACCGGACCGCGTCCCTCGGCAGCGGCACCAGGGCCTGGCCGACCCGCTCCACCAGCAGCGCCATCTCGTAGCCCACCTGGCCGACGTCGCAGCTGCGGGCGGCCAGCACCGCCATCGAGGAGCCGTCGCTGATCGACATCAGGAACAGGTAACCGCTGTCCATCTCGATCACCGTCTGGAGCACCCCGCCGGCACTGAACATCCGTGCGGCGCCCTCGGTCAGGCTCACCACGCCGGACGTGATCGCGGCGAGCTGGTCGGCCCGGTCCGTGGGCAGGTCCCGGGAGGAAGCGAGCAGCAGCCCGTCCGCGGACACCGCCACCACGTGGGCGATGCCCGCCACGCTGTCGGCGAAGTTGGTGAGCAGCCAACCCATGTCCTGCATGGCCGCTGGCCTGTTCATCGGTTCGTCTCCTTGGTCGAGGTGCTGTTCAGGTCCGCGCCGGCCGACCGACCGCGTTGCACACCGCGGTGGTAGGCCGACAGCAGACCGCGTACTTCGTCCGGCGTGCGCTGGCTGCGGTCCCGGCCGCCCTTCGGCTCGACGCCGCCGGGGACGAGCTGGGCCTGCGGCACCCGCTTCGGCAGGCCGGAGCGGGTGGTGCCGGCGGTGGTCGGCTGGGCGGCCTGGGTCGCCCGCGACCAGCCCTCGTCGGCCGCCGTCTTCCAGGCGTCCGCGGCCGGCGTCGAGGACGACGGTGGCGTCGAGGGCGGGGGCGTGGACGCCGGCGGCGCGGACGCCACCGACGGCGGAGTGTACGAGGGCGGTGCCGGCTGCGCGGGGACGCCGCCGGCCTGGGCGCCCGGGGTACGGGTCGGC
>NZ_QGGF01000021.1 GCF_003857015.1 Micromonospora globispora
GGCGGCCGGCCCCGACGGGTCGTCCGCGAGGCGCACCCAGGCGATGAGGTCGTGCCGGCCGCCGCCACGGGTCGGGTTCGCCGCCCGGCGTACCCCCTCGTGCCGGAAGCCCGCGGCCAGCGCGACCCGCTGGCTGGCGGTGTTCTCCTCGTTGGTGAGCAGTTCCAGGCGGGCGGTGCCGTCGGCGAAGGCGCGCTCGGCCAGCGCCCGGGTCGCGGCCGTCGCCACGCCCCGGCCGCGTGCCCACGGCGCCACCCAGTAGCCGATCTCCGCCTGCCCGCGGGCGGGCACCGGCTGGCTCAGTCCGATCCCGCCGAGCAGCCGGTCGGTGGCCGGGTCCGCCATCACGTACGCGGCACCGCCGGTGGCCCAGGCCGCGGGCGCGCCTTCGGTGATCCACCACCGGGCGCTCTCCTCGGTGTACGGCTCCGGCAGGCCGGAGATGCCCCGCTGGGTGAGCGGGTCGGCGCAGGCGGCCGCGGTGTCCGCCGCGTCGTCGAGGCGGAACGGCCGCAGCCGCACCCCGTACGCCTCGAACGGCTCCGGCGTCACGCCAGGTCCTCGGCCACCAGGGCGGCCACCCAGGCGTCGCCCCGGCCGTCCCGGGCGGGCAGGACGCCCCGTGCGGTGCCCTCGAAGGCGAAGCCGGCCTTCTCGGCGACCCGGCGGGAGGCGGTGTTGCCCACCAGCGCCCGCCACTCGATCCGGGCCAGGCCCAGGGTGGTGAAACCCCAGGCGGCCAGGGCGCTCACCGCGGCCGGCATGTAGCCGCGGCCACGGGCGTGCGGGGCGGTCATGAAGCCGACGTCACCGTTGAGCGGGTCGGCCCCGGAGATCCGCAGGTCGACCGAGCCGACGTACCGGTCGTCGCCGTCGGCGATGGCGTAGTAGGCGCCGGTGCCCCGGGCCCACGCCGCCCCGGCGAAGTCCCGCATGAAGCCCTCGGCGTGCTCCCGCTGGTAGGGGTGCGGCACGGTGGTCCAGCGGATGGTGTCCTCGTCCCGGCAGGTCGTCACGATGGCGTCGAGGTCCCGCTCCTCCAGCGGGCGCAGCCGCAGTTCGGTGGCGCCGGCGGTGGCGAAGAGGACCGCCTGAGGGCGGCCGAAGACGGCGGCCCTGCGGGCCTCCAGGGTGTCCGGGCCGGCGGGACCGGGTTCGCCGGGTGCGGGCAGCTCCCCGGGGAACAGTGAGCCGATCCAGCCCTCCGGCCGGCCGTCGACCGCCGGGTGGGCCAGCCGCAACTCGCCCTCGACCCGGAAACCGGCGCGGAGCGCGACCAGCCGGGAGGCGTGGTTGCCGACCTCGGCCTGCCAGATCACCCGGCGCAGCTTGAGCGCGTCGAACGCCCAGCGGGCGACCGCCCGGGTGGCGCGGACCGCCACGCCGCGGCCGCGGGCCCAGGGTGCGGTCCAGTAGCCGACCTCGGCGGAGTCCAGGCTCCGGTCGATCGAGACGAGGCCGCAGGAGGCCAGCAGCTCCCCGGTGGCCGCGTCGCAGACGGCGAACGGTGCCCCGGTGCCGTCCGTCCAGGCGCTGCCGCTGATCTCGGTGACGAAACCGAGGGCGTGTTCGGGCAGGTACGGGCGAGGTACGGTGGTCCAGCGCTGGATGTCCGGGTCCTGGCAGGCGCGGTGCACCGCGTCGGCGTCCTCGGTCCGCCAGGGCCGTAGCAGCAGGCCGTCCTCGATGATCTCCACAGGCTCCACCCGAGCCATCGTGCCGGATCGTTCGCGTTGGGCGTAACCCGATATCCGCCGGTCAACGGACGGTCGGTGCGTTATGTCGGGTTCGGCGGCCCGGGCCGCCGCCACCAGTGACCATCGCCGCGATGGAGCGCCTACGATGGTTCGAGACTGTCTAGGGGAGCGTTGATCCGTGTCGATTCTGGAAAAGGTCCTTAGCGCGGGCGAGGGCCGAATGGTGCGCCGGCTCAAAGCCATCGCCGCCGCCGTCAACTCGATCGAGGACGACTACGTCAACCTCACCGACGAGGAGCTGCGTGGCCTGACCGAGCAGTACCGCGAGCGGCTCGCCGATGGTGAGACCCTCGACGACCTGCTGCCGGAGGCGTTCGCCACGGTGCGCGAGGGGGCGGCGCGGGTGCTCGGCCAGCGCCCCTACGACGTCCAGGTGATGGGCGGCGCGGCGCTGCACTTCGGCAACATCGCCGAGATGAAGACCGGTGAGGGCAAGACCCTGACCTCGGTCATGGCGGTCTACCTGAACGCGCTCTCCGGCAAGGGCGTGCACGTGGTCACGGTCAACGACTACCTGGCCCAGCGCGACGCCGCCTGGATGGGCCGGGTGCACGAGTTCCTCGGCCTGACCGTCGGCGTGGTGCTGCCCAACCGACCGGCCAGCGAGCACCGTGCGGCTTACGAGTGCGACATCACCTACGGCACCAACAACGAGTTCGGCTTCGACTACCTGCGCGACAACATGGCCTGGTCGAAGGACGAACTGGTTCAGCGCGGCCACAACTTCGCGGTGGTCGACGAGGTCGACTCGATCCTCATCGACGAGGCCCGGACCCCGCTGATCATCTCCGGCCCGGCCGAGCACTCCGCCCGCTGGTACCAGGAGTTCGCCGGCGTGGTGGCCCGGATGCAGCCGGGCACCGACGGCGAGGGCGACTACGAGGTCGACTACGCCAAGCGGACAATCGCGGTCACCGAGCGCGGCGTGGCCAAGATCGAGGACCGGCTCGGCATCGAGAACCTCTACGAGTCGGTCAACACCCCGCTCGTCGGCTACATGAACAACGCGATCAAGGCCAAGGAGCTCTACAAGCGCGACAAGGACTACATCGTCAGCGACGGCGAGGTCCTGATCGTCGACGAGTTCACCGGCCGTATCCTGCACGGCCGCCGCTACAACGAGGGCATGCACCAGGCGATCGAGGCCAAGGAGGGGGTGGAGATCAAGCAGGAGAACCAGACCCTGGCCACCATCACCCTCCAGAACTACTTCCGCCTCTACGAGAAGCTCTCCGGCATGACCGGTACCGCCCAGACCGAGGCGAGCGAGTTCAACAAGGTCTACAAGGTCGGCGTCGTGACCATCCCGACGCACCGGCCGATGGTCCGCCTCGACCGGCCGGACGTCATCTACAAGACCGAGAAGGCCAAGTTCAACGCCGTGGTCGAGGACATCGCCGAGCGGCACGCGCAGGGTCAGCCGGTGCTGGTCGGCACCGTCTCGGTGGAGAATTCCGAGATCCTCTCCCAGTTGCTGCGCCGCCGGGGCATCCCGCACTCCGTGCTGAACGCCAAGTTCCACGCCAAGGAGGCGGAGATCGTCGCCCAGGCCGGGCGCAAGGGCGCGGTCACCGTCGCCACCAACATGGCCGGCCGTGGTACGGACATCCTGCTCGGCGGCAACCCCGAGTTCCTCGCCGCCAATGAGCTGCGCCAGCGCGGCCTCGACCCGGTCGAGCAGCCGGAGGAGTACGCCAAGGCGATGGAGGAGGTCCTGCCCACGTGGAAGCAGGCCTGCGACGCCGAGGCGGAGGAGGTCGCCGCGGCCGGCGGCCTCTACGTGCTGGGCACCGAGCGGCACGAGTCGCGCCGGATCGACAACCAGCTGCGCGGTCGCGCCGGCCGGCAGGGTGACCCGGGCGAGTCCCGCTTCTACCTCTCCCTCCAGGACGAGCTGATGAAGCGCTTCCGGGCCGGCGCGGTCGAGGCGGTGATGGAGCGCTTCAACATCCCGGAGGACGTGCCGATCGAGTCGAAGATGGTCACCCGCCAGATCAAGAGCGCGCAGGCGCAGATCGAGGGCCAGAACGCTGAGATCCGCAAGAACGTCCTCAAGTACGACGAGGTGCTCAACAAGCAGCGCCAGGTGATCTACGCCGAGCGGCTCCGGGTGCTGAACGGCGAGGACCTCTCCGAGCAGGTCCGCAACATGATCGACGACGTGGTCACCGCGTACGTGGTCGGCGCCACCAGCGAGGGCTACGCCGAGGACTGGGACCTCGACCAGCTCTGGTCCAGCCTCAAGCAGCTCTACCCGGTGGGCGTCACCGTCGAGGAGCTGGAGGACGAGGTCGGCTCCCGGCCCGGCCTCGACCAGGACTTCCTGCTCGCCCGGCTCAAGGAGGACGCGCACGCCGCGTACGACCGGCGCGAGGAGGAGCTCGGCGAGGAGGCGGTCCGCCAGCTCGAGCGGATGGTGCTGCTCCAGGTCATCGACCGCAAGTGGCGCGAGCACCTGTACGAGATGGACTACCTGCAGGAGGGCATCAGCCTGCGGGCGTACGCCCAGCGCGACCCGGTCATCGAGTACCAGCGCGAGGGCTTCGACATGTTCGCCACCATGATGGACGGCATCAAGGAGGAGACGGTCGGCTTCCTCTACAACCTGGAGGTGCAGGTCCAGGAGCCGGAGCCGGAGGCCGAGGAAGTGCAGCTGCTGGAGAAGCCGGTCGAGATCCGCGCCAAGGGCCTCAACCGTGCTCCGCAGCCGCAGGGCCTGCAGTACTCGGCGCCCGCCGTCGACGGCGAAGCCGGCCGTGGCGCGCCGGTGATCGAGCGCTCCGATGAGGAGGCTCCGGCGCTCGGCGTCGGCCGTACGCAGTCCCCGGAGCGGCCGGCCGCCCCGGACGACGCGGCGGCCGGGATGAGCGGCCAGGCCGTGGCGGCGGGCAC
>NZ_QGGF01000443.1 GCF_003857015.1 Micromonospora globispora
TAAGAGCCAGGCCGGCCACCCGGTCCCGGTCTTCCCGACGGGCACCACCTGGTGCGGCGAGGGGGCCGGCTGCCAGCCCGGCCGCGGTTTCCGGCCGGCCATGTTCCAGGCGGCGGTGGACACGGGGGCGCCGGTGGTGCCGCTGCGGATCGGCTACCGGTGCGCCGTCACCGGAGCGGCGACGACGGCCGGCGCGTTTCTCGGCGAGGAGACCCTGTGGGATTCGGTCCTTCGGGTGCTCGACGCCCCGGGCCTGACCGTGACGGTGTCGGTCGCCGCGGCGCTGCATCCCGGTGCGGGTGCCGACCGCCGACTGCTCGCCCGGGCGGCCGAGTCGGCGGTGCACCTGGTCCCGGCCCGGCCGCGCCCGGCGTCTCCGGTGGCGGTGGGCGCTCGGGGCGTTCCTCCCCGCCTGCGGGCCGCCGGGTCGGAGCGGGGGCTGGATCTGGCCGCCTGACGCGAAGGCACCGCGACGGTCTTGTTCAGTCGCGATGTATCGCGTTATGCTGCTCCCGTCACTCGACGCGCCGTCGGCGGCGCGTCGCCGAGGGGAGGACACGATGGCCAGCTGGACGGTCGACAGCCCGCAACGGCTCACCCTGGAGGGGCCGGTCACCCGGCTCGACGTCCGGCTGATCACCGGGCGCCTCAACGTGGTCGGCACCGACGGTCCGGCCCGGATCGACGTCACCCGGGTCAGCCGGCGGCCGGTCATCGTCGAGCACCGGGACGGGCGGCTGCACGTCGGGCACGAGCGGCGCCCGCGCTGGCCCGGCTTCCTCTGGTGGCTCGGTCAGCTCGGCCGCCGGTTCCGGGCCGAGGTCTCCATCGCCGTCCCGGCCGACGTGCTGGCCGACCTCCGCCTGATCGACGGCTCGCTGGTCGCCTCGGGCCTGCGGCGGGACACCCAGGTCGACGTCACCTCCGGGCAGATCACCCTGATGGGACTCCGCGGGCGGACCGCCGCGAAGATCATCTCCGGTCCGGTCGAGGCCCTCGGGGTGGCCGGCGACCTCACCCTGGAAACGGTCTCCGGCGAGGTGATCCTCGCCGAGAGCGCCGCCGGCCGGGTGCACGCCCACACCGTCTCCGGCGCCATCACCTGCGACCTGGACAACCCCCGACGCAGCGAGATCCGGCTCAGCGCCATCTCCGGCAGCATCACCGTCCGGGTCCGGGAGGACAGCGACCTCACCGTCCAGCTGCACACCACCTCCGGCCGGATCACCAGCGCCTTCCCGCAGGTACGCGGGGACGCCGGGCTCGGCTCCGTCAAGGACAGCCACGGGGTCCTCGGCGCGGGCGAGGGTAAGCTCTGGGCGTCCGCGACGTCGGGCAGCATCGCGCTGCTGGCCCGCCCGGTGGACGACGACGAGGACGAGGGAGAGCTGCCGTGACCGCCGTGTTCAGTCACGGGCGGCTCCGGCTCTACCTGCTCAAGCTGCTCGATGACGGCCCGAAGCACGGGTACGAGCTGATCCGGCTGCTGGAGGACCGCTTCCTCGGCCTGTACGCGCCGAGCGCCGGCACCATCTATCCCCGCCTGCAGCGGCTCGAGGTCGAGGGTCTGGTCACCCACACCGCCGCCGGTGGCCGCAAGGTCTACGAGATCACCGACGCGGGCCGGGCCGAGCTGCGGCAGCGCGCCGACGAACTGGCCACCCTGGAATCGGACATCAACGCCTCGGTGGAGGACCTGTCCGCCCTGGCCGGCGAGATCCAGACCGAGGTACGCGGCTCGGTGCGAGACCTCAAGCGGGAGCTGCGCGAGGCCACCCGGCAGACCCGGCGGGCCCGGTGGGAGCCACCGCCGACCCGACCGGCCACCAACGGCACCCCGCCGACCGCCGAGTCCCCGCTGCTCGCCGAGTTCGACCAGCGGCTGGCCGCGTTCACCGTGGAGGTCGGCGCGCTGGTCCGGGCCGGCCGACTCAGCGACACCCAGCTCCGGACGGCGATCCGGGTGCTGGACGGCGCCCTGGACGGGATGCGCCGGCTGCTCCGCTGACCCCGCGCGGCCCCGCGCCCGCTCACAGGTTGTTTCCAGGAACCGCCCAGCGGGGCCGCAGGCTGAGCGCGGATGATGGGCACATGGCGGCTACCCAGACCGAAGCTCGACTGCTCGTCGTCGAGGACGACCCCAACATCCTCGAACTCCTCTCCGCGAGCCTGCGCTTCGCGGGCTTCGACGTTGCCACCGCGACCAGCGGCAGCGGCGCCCTGAACGCCGCCAAGGACCACCGGCCCGACCTGGTCGTGCTCGACGTGATGCTCCCCGACCTCGACGGCTTCGAGGTCATCCGGATGCTCCGCGAGGGCGGCACGCGTACCCCGGTGGTCTTCCTGACCGCCCGGGACGCCACCGACGACAAGATCCGCGGGCTGACCCTGGGCGGCGACGACTACGTCACCAAGCCGTTCAGCCTGGAGGAGCTGACCGCCCGGATCCGGGCCGTGCTGCGGCGTACCGCCACCGGTGAGCACGCGCCGTCCCGGCTCAGCTTCGCCGACCTGGAGCTGGACGAGGAGACCCACGAGGTGCACCGGGCCGGCCAGCGGGTCCAGCTCTCGCCGACCGAGTTCAAGCTGCTGCGCTACCTGATGCTCAACGCCAACCGGGTGCTCTCCAAGGCGCAGATCCTCGACCACGTCTGGAACTACGACTTCCGGGGCGACGACAACATCGTCGAGTCCTACATCTCGTACCTGCGGCGGAAGGTCGACAACACCCAACCCCGGCTGATCCACACCCTCCGCGGGGTGGGCTACGTGCTCCGCAAGCCGGCGGCGTGAGCGTCATCCACGAGGCGAAGGGCCGGCTCCGCGGGGTTCCGCTCCGGGTCAAGCTGGTCGCGTCCGTCCTGGCGCTGGTCGCCGCCGCGCTGGTGGTGATCAGCTCGCTGACCACGTACTTCCTGCGGGACTACCTCATCGGGCAGGTCGACGGAGAGCTGCGCGGGGCGAGCGACACCCTCAGCAAGGTGCTACCGGCCCTGCAGAACGGCACCGCCCGCTCAGCCACGGTGCCCACCGACTACGTGGTTGCGCTCGCCGACAACCAGCAGACACAGATCCTCTTGTACGACATGAACAACCTGGAGCCGGACGACCTGCCACCGTTCCCGCGCGACCTGGCGGGCTTCCGGGCCGACGAGGGGGAACCGTTCACCGTCCACTCCCAGGATCACCGGGAGCGCTGGCGGATGATCTACCGAGAGCTGCCCGACGGGCAGGTGCTGGCGGTGGGGCAGCACCTCACCGACGTCGACCTGGCGGTCAAGCGCCTGGTCTGGGTAGACCTGCTGGTCGGCGGCGCGGTGCTGATCATCCTGGCCTCCGTCGGCGCGGCGATCGTCCGTACCAGCCTCAAGCCGCTGGTGGACATCGAGCAGACCGCCGCCGCGATCGCCGGCGGCGACCTCAGCCGGCGGGTGCCCGACCCGGAGGAGGGGCGGCCCTGCCCCACCTCGGAGCTGGGTCGACTCTCCCGCGCGCTGAACGCGATGCTCACTCAGATCGAGGCGGCCTTCACCGCCCGGGCTGCCTCCGAGGCGGCGGCGCGCAGCGCCGAGGTCAGTGCCCGGGACGCGGCCGCCGCCGCGCAGGCGTCCGAGGCGCGGGCCCGGCGCTCCGAGGAGCGGATGCGCCAGTTCGTCGCGGACGCCTCGCACGAGCTGCGTACCCCGCTGACCTCCATCCGCGGCTTCGCCGAGCTCTACCGGCAGGGCGCGGCCCGCGACCCCGAGCAGACCGCGGGGCTGCTCCGCCGGATCGAGGACGAGGCGGCCCGGATGGGGCTGCTGGTGGAGGACCTGCTGCTGCTCGCCCGGCTGGACCGGGAACGGCCGCTCGCCCTGGGGCCGGTGGAGCTGCCGCTGCTGGCCACCGACGCGGTGCAGGCCGCCCGGGCGGTCGCCCCGGATCGCCGGATCGAGCTGGAGATCGAGCCGGGCGCCGGCAACCTGGTGGTGCACGGCGACGACGCGCGGCTGCGGCAGGTGATCGGCAACCTGATGACCAACGCGCTCACCCACACCCCGGCGGACGCCTCGGTGACCCTGCGGTTGCGTACCGAGCCGGGAAACCTGGCCGTGGTGGAGGTGGCGGACACCGGTCCGGGGCTGACCCCTGAGCAGGCCGAACGGGTCTTCGAGCGGTTCTACCGGGCGGACGTGGCGCGTACCCGCCGGGCCGGTGGGGCGATCAGCACCGGGCTCGGGCTGGCCATCGTGGCGGCCCTGGTGGCGGCTCACCACGGCACCGTGGAGGTGACCGAGACCCCCGGCGGCGGGGCCACCTTCCGGGTCCGGCTGCCGCTGCTGCCGGACGTCGCCGAGCAGGGCGAGTGACTTTCAGAAAACATTCAGGCACATTCCAGGCTGATCGCAGTGCCGAGGGAGAAGGTGGATCCATGAACGAGTACGAGACCGACCCGCAGCGGTCGCCGGCTCCCGCCGACGCCGAGCCGTCGCATCCCACGGCCGAGCTGTCCCGCGTCGAGCGCGGGCAGTCCGACTCCGCAGCTGACACCCCGGCCGCCGCGCCGGCTCCGGCCGACTCCCCGGCGGCCGGAACCCCCGCCGCGTCCGGCACCACGCCCACCGCCGTCCCGGCCGCCGCCGAGG
>NZ_QGGF01000049.1 GCF_003857015.1 Micromonospora globispora
GGTGTCTCGGGCTGGGCCGGCACCCGTCGCGCGAGGAGCACGGCGAGCGCGGCGCCGACCAGCAGGGCCACCGCCCGGGTGTCCGTGCCGTAGTAGACCCGGTCGACCGCGTCCGGGGCGAACAGCAGCGCCGCGGCCAGCGCCGAGCCCACGGCGCCGACGAGGATGACCAGCAGCGCGACACCGAGCCGGCGGCGGCGCGCTGCCCACGCCAGCAGCACGATCAGCAACAGCGGCCAGACCAGGTAGAACTGCTCCTCGATGCCGAGCGACCAGGTGTGCTGCAACGGGGACGGGCTGCCGGTGGCGGCGAAGTAGTCCCCGCCCCGGTTCGCCATCCGCCAGTTGGCGACGTAGCCGAGCGCGGCCAGCGCGTCCCAGCGCAGCGCGCCGAGCTCCGTGCCGGGCATCAGCTGCCGGGAGACCAGCAGCACCACGACGAGGACCAGCAGCAGCGCCGGGAGCAACCGGCGCACCCGCCGACCCCAGAAGGCGACCAGGTCGATCCGGCCGGCGTCCCGGTGCTCGGCGAGCAGCAGCGAGGTGATCAGGAACCCGGAGAGGACGAAGAAGGCGTCCACGCCGAGGAAGCCCCCGGGCAGGGCGGCGACCCCGCCGTGGAAGGCGAGCACCGCAGCGACCGCCAGCGCCCGGACCCCGTCCAACGCCGGCTGGTACGCGATCCGGGGTGTGGCCGTACGCGACATGGGCCCCTTGTCCCCCGTCGCCGCCGCGTCTACACCCTCGGCGCCCGGTGGAGGTCCACGGCGTCCGGGTCGGGCAACCGACGAGAGTGGGTGTACCCCAACCTGTAGTAGAGGTGCTACATTCCGAGGCAGTCATCCAACACACCTCGGGGGACGGCCATGACCGCGGTCGAACTACCGGGAGTCAGCCAGACTCCCCACCCGCCCGACGACGACTTCGTCCTCGACGTCCGCGACCTGCGCATGCGGTACGGCAGCGTCGACGTGCTGCACGGGGTCAGCTTCACCGCCCGGCGCGGTGAGGTGCTGGCCCTGCTCGGACCGAACGGCGCCGGCAAGACCACCACCATCGAGATCCTGGAAGGCTTCCGGATGCGCTCGGCCGGCGAGGTCAGCGTCCTCGGCGTCGACCCCGGCCGCGGCGACGAGCGGTGGCGGGCCCGGATGGGCGTCGTGCTCCAGTCCTGGCGCGACCACGGCAAGTGGCGGGTCCGGGACCTACTCACCCACCTCGGCACCTTCTACGCGCCGTACTCCACCGCGCGGATCCCCCGACCCTGGCCGGTGACCGACCTGCTCGACACGGTCGGTCTCACCGCCCACGCCGACAAGCGGGTCCATCAGCTCTCCGGCGGGCAACGCCGCCGGCTCGACGTGGCGATCGGCATTGTCGGCCGCCCGGAGCTGCTCTTCCTGGACGAGCCGACGGTCGGCTTCGACCCGGCCGCCCGGCGCGAGTTCCACGAGCTGGTGCACCGCCTCGCCGACCTGGACGAGACCACCATCCTGCTCACCACGCACGACCTGGACGAGGCCGAGAAGCTGGCCGACCGGATCCTCATCCTGGCCGGTGGCCGGATCATCGCCGACGGCTCGCCCGACGCGCTGGCCCGCCGGGTGGCCGGGGACGCCGAGATCCGGTGGAGCCGCGACGGGGAGCGGTTCGTGCACTCCGCCGCGGACGCCACCCGCTTCGTCCGCGACCTGCTCCGCGAGCACGGCGACAGCGTGCAGGAGCTGGAGGTCCGCCGGGCCAGCCTGGAGGACGCCTACATGGCGCTGGTGTACGAGCAGGAATCCGGAGCCCGGACCGGCGCCACGGCCCGGGTGTGGCAGCAGGGGAGTGACCGATGAACCCGACCAGCGTGGCCGTCCGCGCCGGCCTGCGGCGCGGCTGGATCGAGCTGCGCAACACCTTCACCAACTACCAGGACCTCTGGAACTACTTCTTCCCGACGTTCGTCCTGCTGGTGGCGATGTTCTTCATGCGCGGCTCGACCGTGCCGGGCACCACCTTCTCCCTCGGCGCCCGTACGCTGCCCAGCGCTCTCGGCATGGGGCTCGCCTTCGGCGGCATGCTGGTGCTGGCCTCCCAGCTCGTCGTCGACCGGGAGGACGGCACCCTGCTGCGGGCCAAGGCCACCCCGAACGGCATGCTCGGCTACCTGATCGGCAAGATCGTCCTGATGTCGGCGATGGCGCTGGTCAGCATGGCGCTCCAGCTGATCCCGGCGCTCTTCTTCCTCGACGGGCTCCGGGTGACCAGCGCCGCGGCCTGGTTCACGCTGGCCTGGGTGGCGGTGCTCGGCCTGATCGCCACCCTGCCGATGGGTGCGGTGTTCGGCTCTCTGATCGAGAACCCGCGGAACCTGGGCCTGGTCATGCTGCCGAACATGGGCCTGATCGCCCTCTCCGGCATCTTCTACCCGATCAACGGGTACCCGGGCTGGCTCCAGGCCGTCGCGCAGGCGTTCCCGATCTACTGGCTAGGGTTGGGCATGCGCTCGGCGCTGCTGCCGGACGGCATGGCCGCCGTGGAGCTCGGCGGGTCCTGGCGGCACCTGGAGATGTTCGGCGTGCTGGGGATCTGGGCCGTGCTCGGGCTGGTCCTGGCCCCGGTCGTGCTGCGCCGGATGGCCCGCCGGGAGTCCGGCTCACGGGTCGCCGCACGCCGGGAGCGCGCCATGCAGCGGGCGGTATGAGAGGCCGGCGATGAGTGAGACGGTGCACAACCGGATCGCCGTGCTGCGCGCCGAGCGCGGCATCTCCCGGCGGCAGCTCGCCGACGCGCTGGGCGTGCACTACCAGACGGTGGGCTACCTGGAACGCGGCGAATTCCGGCCGAGCCTGCACCTGGCGCTGCGGATCGCCGCGTACTTCGAGGTGCCGGTCGAGGTGGTCTTCTCCATCGAGCCGTTCCCCCGGATCGGGGACGCCACCACCGGCGCGGCCCGCCCGGCCTGACCGGGCGGCCCGCCGGTCGCGTCCGCCACACGCCCGTCCCCCGGACGCCGGATCGTCGGTCCGGCAGGGCAGGATGTACGCCGAGGAGGTGGCGGAGATGGCGGGGCGGATCCGGGACGAGGACATCGCGCTGGTCCGCGAGCGCACCTCGATCGCCGAGGTCATCTCCGACACGGTGACCCTCAAGTCGGCCGGCGGCGGCAACCTCAAGGGCCTCTGCCCGTTCCACGACGAGAAGAGCCCGTCGTTCAACGTCTCGCCCGCCCGTAACGTCTGGTACTGCTTCGGCTGCGGGGCCGGTGGCGACGCGATCAAGTTCCTGATGGACGCCGAGCACCTCAGCTTCGTCGAGTCGGTCGAGCGCCTCGCCGCCCGCGCCGGCATCCAGCTGCGGTACGTGGAGGGCGACCACGCCGCCCCGCGTACCCGCCCGCAGCAGGGGCAGAAGCAGCGCCTGGTCGCCGCGCACGCCGCCGCGGTGGACTTCTACCGGGCGCAGCTCACCACGGCCGGCGCCCGGCCGGCCCGGGAGTTCCTCGCCCAACGGGGCTTCGACCGGGCCGCCGCCGAGCGGTACGGCTGCGGCTTCGCCCCGGACGCCTGGGACCTGCTCACCAAGCACCTGCGCCAGCAGGGCTTCACCCACGACGAGCTGGTCACCGCCGGGCTGTCCCGCCCGTCCCGCTCGGGCACGCTGATCGACCGGTTCCGCCGCCGGCTGATGTGGCCGATCCGGGACCTCACCGGTGACGTGATCGGGTTCGGCGCCCGCAAGCTCTTCGACGACGACGACGGCCCGAAGTACCTGAACACCCCCGAGACGCCGATCTACAAGAAGTCCCACGTCCTGTACGGCATCGACCAGGCCAAGCGGGAGATCGCCAAGCAGGGCAAGGTGGTCGTGGTCGAGGGCTACACCGATGTGATGGCCTGCCACCTGGCCGGGGTGCCGACCGCGGTGGCGACCTGTGGCACCGCGTTCGGGTCGGACCACATCGGGGTGCTGCGCCGGCTCCTGCTGGACACCGACGCGGTGGCCGGCGAGATCATCTTCACCTTCGACGGGGACGCCGCCGGCCAGAAGGCCGCGCTGCGCGCCTTCGAGGACGACCAGCGCTTCGTCGGGCGCACCTTCATCGCGGTCAGCCCCGACAACATGGACCCGTGCGAGCTCCGCCTGGCCAAGGGCGACCTGGCCGTTCGCGACCTGGTCGCCCGCCGCGAGCCGCTGGTGGACTTCGCGCTCCGCCACGTGATCAACCGGTACGACCTGGACACGGTCGACGGCCGGGTGGAGGCGATGCGCCGGGCCGCCCCGCTCGTCGCCAAGATCAAGGACCGGGAGAAGCGCCCGGAGTACGTCCGCAAGCTCGCCGGTGACCTCGGCATGGAGATCGAGCCGGTGCAGCGGGCGGTGCTGACCGCAGCCCACGGCCAGCCGGGCGGGGAGATCCGCGCCCCGGCCCGCCCGGCGCAGGCCGCCCCGGCAGTGGACAGCCCGCAGTCGATGGTCGAGCGGGAGGCGCTGAAGCTCGCCCTCCAGGAGCCCGTACTGGCCGGTCCGATGTTCGACGCGGTGGAGGCCGGCGACTACCGCCACCCCGTGCACGTGGCGGTGCGGGCGGCCATCGCGGCGGCCGGCGCGGGCGCGATGGCCGCCCGCCG
>NZ_QGGF01000034.1 GCF_003857015.1 Micromonospora globispora
CGGTCGGCATCCCCGGCCGGGGCGGGGTGGTCACGGTGGCCACCGTGGACCAGGGTGACGCGGCGCCGAGGTAGGTGGTCCGCACCCGGTAGTAGTACGTGGTGTCCGGGGCGACCGCCGGGTCGACGTGGTTGTCGCCGACCGCGATCGCGGTGGTCCCCGGCCCGCTGGTGAAGGTCGGATTGGTGGCCCGCTGCACGTCGATCCCGGTCGCGAAGGAGCGGCTCACCCAGCGCAGCGCCACCCGCAGCGGCGCGGCCGGGGGCACCGCGGCGGTGAGTTTCGCCGGCGCGGTGAGCTGCACGCACGCCGGGACGCTGTTCGACCAGGCCGAGCAGCTCACCGCGTTCTCGGCCCGGATGCGGTAGTGGTAGGTCACCCCCGGCGTCACCGAGGCGTCGGTGTACCGGGTGGCCCTCGCCGCCACGGTGATCTCGGTCAGCCCCTCGGTGAACGTCGCGTCGGTGGCCCGTTGCAGCAGGTGGCTGGTGGCCGGTGGGCGGCTGCCGTTGCCCGTCCAGGCCAGCGCGATCGCCGGCAGCGCGGTCGCCGAGCCGGGCACCGGGGTGGCGGTCAGCCCGGTCGGCGCCTTGGGCGAGACCCGCAGCACCAGCGGGCGGCTCATGCCCTGGTCCCGCTGGCCCGCGCAGGTGCTCTGCCAGCGGTACTCCCAGCCGAGGTTGACCAGCTGGTTCACCACGATCGCCGGCCGCCCGTCGATCGGGCTGACCGGGGTGGCGTCGAGCCGGACGCCGGCCGGCCGGGTCGGGTCGAGCAGCCGTACGCTGTCGCCGATCTTGAAGGGCAGCGCGGGCGGGACGGGGCGCAGCGCCACGATGACGTCCTCCCGGGGGTTGACCCGGACGGTCACCTTCCAGCCCAGTTCGTTGGCGTCCGGTGGGCGTACCGTCCCGTCCCAGCCGACCCGGTTGACCAGTTGCACGTCGCAGCCGCCGATGTGCACCGCCTGGGTCTGCGGGGCGTCACCGACGATCCGCCACAGCTGGGAGCCGTCGGCCAGCACGCCCAGCGGCACGGCCGGGTCGGCCGCGAAGAGCACCTCGGTCGCCGGGTCGACCGGCCCGAGCGGCAGGGTGGCCGGGGCGAGCAGGCCGGCGTGCGGGTGTCCCACGCCGAGCCGGCCGACCGCCCGGCCGTGCCGGGGTTCGAAGACCTGCCCGACCGCCTTCACCGACACCGGCAGGGTGACCGGGGCGGCGGCGCCGGGCGGGGTGACCCGGACCGAGGTGGCGTGCACCGGCACCAGGGTGTCCCCGGCCGTCCGGGTGCCGAACGCCGGGTCGTACGCCGGCTGGGGGACGACCGGCGGACGCTGACTGGCCGCGTACGCGCCGGGCAGGCGCTCGGCGAGCCGGGCCCGGTCGTACCGAGCGGCCGGGACGCTGGCCACCCGGATCTGGAGCAGCGTCCGGGTGTTCGGGCCGTACCCGGGCCGGGCGGCGGGGAGCCCGCCGACCGCGGTCCGGTCCGCGGCGTGGGTGTGGTGGTCGTACCGGGGGTCGAAGCGGGGCAGCGGCGCCGGGCAGTCGTTGTAGAGGATCAGCGTGCTGCCCGGGGGAACCGTGGAGAAGTCCACCACCACGTCGGCGCCCTCGCCGGGGGCGAGCAGCAGGGTGTGGCCGTCCACGTTGAGCACGGTCGGATCCCGCCGGTCGTACCGGTAGCCCACCGGCCGGTTCGGCAGCACCACCGGGGCGGGCAGCAGGCCCCCGTCGTTGCCGATCTGGATCATTTCCGGTCCGGCCGCCCGCGGGTCGGGGACACCGCCGTCCCGCCCGTCGGTGGGCCACCCCGGCGGCCGGTCCGCCGCCCGGACCGCCTCGACCATCGGCACCTCGCCGGCGTCCGGATCGGCCGGTCGGCCGTCGTCGGGCCACATCGGAGCGTCCGAGCGGGCCCGGTAGAGCTGGAGGTTGAGGCTGCGGTCCGCGCAGGCGTTGAGGATGCGGAACCGGTACGCCTTCGGTTCCACCGTCAGGTACGGGTAGGCCACCCCGTTCACCAGCGGCGTGTCTCCGTACGCCTCGGGGACCGCCGACGGGTGCGGCACGCCCGGGGCCAGCGGCGGCTCGTCCGGCTCGGCGACCGGGTCGTGGTGCGGGTTGGGCACCGGGGCGACCCACGGGCTGCCCGGGCCGTCCGGGTCGTGCGACCAGGGGCCGTAGTCCCAGCGGCCGGTCGGGTTGGTTCCGCTGGCCCGCCACGGGTTCTGCCGGGGCTGGTAGACGTGCGGGTGCCAGAGGCTGCCCTTGGCACCCCACCGCTCCCGGTCCCAGGTCGGGTCCTGCGCGGCGAGCTGGGCGTCGTCCGGCACGAACGTCCGGTCCTGGATCACCAGCGGCAGCTGCTCGTCCGGGAGCACGCCGTCGGCGACGAGCTGCTCCTCCGCCGGGTCGGTGAGCAGGTAGACGGCCGACTGGCCGGAGTAGACGGTGAGCCGAGACAGGCCCAAGGTGTTGTCGCGCAGCCACATCAGCCGGCCACTCTGCTCGTTCGGGAAGTAGAGCGTGGTGGCGCCCGCGCCCGGCGCCGGCATGTCCGGTACCGGGACCACTCCCACCCCGATCGGGTACGGGGTGATCTCGCCCGCCGGGGTGACCCACTGCCACGGGTTGCCGGCGCTGATCCAGGCCGTCTGGGCCCCCGCCAGGTGCGGTACCGCCCGGTTCTGCGGGTACGGCGCCGGCCCGTCGAGCGGCCCCACCCCGGCCCCGTCGATCGTCTCGTCGACCGGCAGAAAGAGCTCGCCGGCCCGGCCGCTCGGGAGCTGGTTGATGAACTTGATCCGGACCGGCCGTCCGCGCCGGGCCATGATGAGCGGACCGAGGTGCCAGGGCCGGTCCGGCGGGTGGACGGTGTTGTGCCCGTACGGGTCGGTGCCCAGGTTGAGCTGCCGGTAGCCGCGTAGGCGGGTGGCCGGGAGATCCCGGTGCAGGCGCTGGGTGTACTCCTGCAACCCGATCTCGTAGTAGTCGCAGCCGGGCCAGGTGATGGTGTCCGGCACCGCCACCGGCAGGTGCGCGCCCGGTGCGGCGCGGTCCGGCGGATCGGGTAGTGGCAGCGGGTCGACGAACTTGCGGACACCGGTGCCGGGCAGCGGCCGGCCGTCCCCGTCGAGCACCGGCAGCGGACTGCCGGCGAAGTTCGGCACCGGACCGAAGCCGCGCGGCACGGCGGCCGGGTCGAGGCTGGCCGGGGTGACCTCGATCTCCTCGGCGGTCCGGGCGGCGGGCACGATGGATGTGGCGTCCGCACCGTTACGGACCGCGCGGTCCGCCCCGTTCGGCCGCTGTCTGCGGAACAGCACCATGGCTCTCCCCGGGATCGGGGCACGACGGCCGTCACGGCGACGTGGCGGGCGACCGCGCTGCTGACGATCGGTGAGCACTCAATCGCAGCATGCGACGCCGACGACCGGGAGGGAACTACCCATTCGTCCGTGTCTCGGGGAGATCTTGGCGATTCGTGGAAGTTCTACGCCCGCCGGCCCGGGTCGTGGGCCGCCGGGGCGGTCAGGACCGTTCCGGCTGGCAGACCGGGCACCAGTAGGTGACCCGCTCGCCCAGCTCCTCCTTCTGGATGGCGGTGCCGCAGCGGCGGCACGGCTGGGCGCGGCGGCCGTAGACGTAGCTGGTCTGGCCGCGGTGCAGCGAGCCGGTGGTGCTCTGGGTCCATCGGCCCCGGTTCGCGGCGAGCAGCCGCTGCGCCAGGGTGACCGTGCCGGCCAGGTCGGGCACCGCGCCGACCGGCGTCCACGGATTGATACCGCGCAGGAAGAGGAGCTCGCACTTGTAGAGGTTGCCCACCCCGGCCAGGTTGCGCTGATCCAGCAGCGCCTCGCCGATGGTGGTGTCCGGATGCGCGGCGAGCCGGCGGACCGCCTCGGCCGGGTCCCAGTCCGGCCCGAGCAGGTCCGGCCCGAGGTGACCGACCAGCGACTCCTCCTCGGCGGCCGGGATCAGGGCCAGCTCGTGCAGGTGGTAGCCGACCGCCACCGCGCCGGCGGTACGCAGCACCACCCGGATCAGGTGCGCCGGCCGGGCGGCCCACCGCTCACCCGGCGCGTACGCCCGCCAGGCGCCCTCCATCCGGAGGTGCGAGTGCAGCGTCCAGTCCCGCCCACCCTCGGCATCTTCGAGAGCGGTGAGCCGGAGCAGCAGGTGCTTGCCCCGGCTGACCGACTCGCGGACGGTCCAGCCGGTCAGGTCGGTCGTGGCGAGCTGCGGCACCCGGAGGTCGGAACCGGTGAGCCGGGCGCCGGCCAGCGCGCGCTGGAGGACGCGGGCGGTGTTCCAGACGGTGTCACCTTCGGGCACCCCTCAATCCTCCCTCGCCAGCGCGCAGAGCGCCCCTGGTCACCGGGTCCCCGCTTCCGGGGCGGCGGCGTGCGCCGTGACACGACCACGCTGGGAGGGCGGCACCGGCGGGCAAGGGCGTGACGGGGACGCGTTCGTCGGTCCCGTGGGTCCGTTGCGCGCGCCGGGAGTTGGTGAAGACGATGGTCGAGCGGTGCGACCGGATCAGCGAGAAGACCCGCTCCTCCACCGCGGGCCAGATGGACGCCCGGCGCGGGCCGAGG
>NZ_QGGF01000177.1 GCF_003857015.1 Micromonospora globispora
TCGTGGGGCGGGTGGTGCAGGGGGTGGTCGCCGAACGGCTGGGCAGCTCGCGGGTGCTGCGGGGGAGCCTGCTCGGGATGGCGGCGGGCGCGCTGCTGATCGCCCTGCCCGCGCCCGCCTGGGTGGCGGTGGCCGGGCTGCTCGTCGTCGGCTTCGCCGCCGCGCCGGTCTTCCCGCTGCTCACCCTCACCACCGCCGAGCGGGTCGGCGGGGCGCACGCGGACCGGACCATCGGCCTGCAGATCGGCGCTGCCGGGCTGGGCGGCGCGCTGGTGCCCGCCGGGATCGGCCTGCTGGTCGGCCGCACCTCGGTCGAGAGGCTCGGCCCGGCGCTGGTGGTGCTCGCGGTGGCGCTGATCGCGCTGCACGCCGCCGGGGCGCGGGGGAGGGCCCCGGTCGCCGGCTGCCGCACCGTCCCGCCGGCCGCCCGGTCAGGCGCCCGCCGGGGCGAGGCCGGGCGACCGGGGGTGGGCCGGACTCACATGGTGTCGGGGCCGGTCCGTCCCGTCGTCGAGGGCCGGTACGCCCTCTCCGAGTCGGTCATCTCCTGCCGCTCGGCCTCCGGCCCGGCACCCCGGTCCACCGGTTCGGGACCGTGCCCGAACGCGGCCTCCTCGCCGGCGTCGTTGCCGGTGACGTCGTCGGCCTGGCCGTCGAGGCTCGAGCCGGCGAGCGCCCGGTCCAGCTCCCGCAGGGGAGTCTTCTCCTCGTCGCGCCACACGTGGCTGTCGTTGTCGGTCATTCCCCGTCGGTACCCGAGGGCGATGATCGCAAACGGCCGCCCGGACACGCCGATGGCCGCCGGATCACCGGCGGCCATCGCGAATGTCACCCGGGGGTCAGGGGGTCACGGTTGCGGGCGGTCGACCTTGCCGCGCCAGGCGCCGGTCTCCTGACCGCGCCGCTCGATGAACTGCTTGAACCGCTCGAGGTCGCCCTTGGCCCGGCGGTCCACCACGCCCAGCTTGTCGCCGGCCTGCTCGACCACCCCGTGCGGCTCGAACTCCATCTGCAGGGTGACCCGGGTGTTCCCCTCGTCCAGGCGGTGGAAGGTCACCACGCCGGACTGCTGGGTGCCGCCGGTGGACTTCCAGGCGACCCGCTCGTCCGGCAGCTGCTCGGTGATCTCGGCGTCGAACTCGCGCTTCACCCCGGCGATCTCGACCGTCCAGTGGGTCACCGTGTCGGAGAGCTGCCGCACCTCCTGCACGCCCTCCATGAAGTGCGGGAACTCCTCGAACTGCGTCCACTGGTCGTAGGCGGTCCGGATCGGTACGGCGACGTCCATGTGCTCGACAACGCCACTCATGAAGAATCCTCCTCTGCGCGCCGCTGACAGTTCGGATCGTGGGCCGATCCGGTCACCAGCGGGTCGTCTCGTTCTTGTGTCCGAGCGCGGCCCACACCTCGGAAACCGTCTGGTAACGGGTGCCGTCGGGCAGTCGCTCCAGCGCGTCGACGATGTCGGCCGGCGCGTCGTTGTCCCGCGCGTTGGCGATCAGCGCCTCCCGGTCCCCGGGCAGGGCCGACATGGTGATGTACCGGCCGAGTCGGCTGCGCCCCTCGACGTCGTCCATGCTCATGCCCTGCGGATTGCCGCCGCGGGACGCGCCGGCGGTGAGCGTCTTCGGCTCGGGCTGGTCCTCGCCCGCCGGCTCCGGCTGGCGGGACTCGTCGACCCGCGAGCCGCCGGCCCCCGGCCCCTGCAGGAGGCCTTCGACCTCCCGGCTCATCTGCTCGTCAACCCTGGGCCCGTGCTTGCTGCTGCCACGTTCCATGCCTGCAGACATGCCCGACGGGGCCGCCGGTAAACCGGGCCGGTCGCCGTCACCCGGTCACGAGTCGGCTGGTGCGCGGGGCGGCAGCACCGGCTCGCCGGGATCCCCGCCGCCGGCCTGCATCACCCGGCCGCGCTGGAGTTCGGCGTTCACCTGCACGCCGAGCAGCAGCGCCGAGTTGGACAGGTAGAGCCAGACCAGGAAGGCGATGACGGCGCCGAGGCTGCCGTACGTCACGTCGTACGAGCCGAAGTTGGCGACGTAGAGGCCGAAACCGAAGGAGGCGAGCACCCACGCCACCAGGGCCAGCCCGCCGCCCGGGGTCAGCCAGCGGAACCGCGGCTGCTGGACGTTCGGGGCGATCCAGAACAGCAGCGACAGCAGGGCCATCATCACGAGCGCGAGCACCGGCCACTTGGCGATGCTCCACACCGTCCGGGCCAGCCCACCGGCGTGCAGCCGGTCGCCCACCGCGTCGGTGACCGGCCCGCTGACGATCAGACCGGTGGCGAGGATCGCGAACAGGACCAGGGACACCCCGGCCAGGCCGATCTGCAACGGCCGCAGCCGGTAGAACGGGCGGCCCTCCTCAACCCCGTAGATCGCGTTGGACGCCCGGGTGAACGCCCCGATGAACCCCGACGCCGACCAGAGGGCACCGAGCAGACCGAAGCTGAGCAGCACCTTCGCCGAGCCCTGCTGCTCGACCACGCCCCGAACGACGCTCACGAAGCTGTCATTGCCGACCACGGAGCCGGCGCCGACCTCCCGGGCCAGGCCGATCACCGTGTCGACCGTGCGCTGGCCGTCGGAGACGAGGCCGACCAGGGCGACCACCACGATGGTGGAGGGGAAGAGCGCCAGCACGCCGTAGTAGGTGAGCGCCGCCGCCCAGTCCGCGCAGTTGTCCTTGACGAAGTTCTTCGCGCTGCGGACCAGCACTCCACGCCAGGTCGCCCAGCTCAGCTGGCGTACCCGACGGGGGATCCGGGCCCGCTGCCGGCCGGTGACCGCCGGTTCGGTCGTCGCTGCCATGAACCCGCCCCCTGTTCTCGCCGCGCGGGCGCACCCCCGCGCGTGGCCCGGCGGTACCCCGCCCGCGAAATCGACAAACCGGGTACCGGTTTGCCGTCGGGGCGTGGGGGAACGGTCAACAGGGAGCCCACAACGCGAGGAGGACGAGATGCCCGGGCGCGAGGTACTGCCCAGCACGCTGCGGCGCTCCCCGGAGAAGGCCCAGCGGACGTGGGAGAAGACGCACGATTCGGCGATCGAGACGTACGGCGAGGGGGAGCGGGCGCACCGCACCGCGTTCGCCGCCGTCAAGAACGAGTTCGAGAAGGTGGGCGACCACTGGGAGTCGAAGGGGCGCAAGGGCCCCAGCGACCGGCAGGCCGCCGGGGGCGGCCCGCAGCGGCGAGCCAAGACGGCCGCCGGCGTGGACGCCAACGCCCCGAAGGACCACCTGATGGAGGTCGCCAAGAAGCTGGACGTGCCGGGCCGGTCCCGGATGACCAAGCCGGAACTGGTCAAGGCGATCCAGAAGGCGAACGACAAGGCCACCCGCGAGGCGCGCGGCGGCCGCTGACCGGCCGACAGCACGGGAGCCCGGGACCGCTGGTCCCGGGCTCCCGTCGTCGTACGGTCACCAGTGGCCGCCGCCGGGGGCCTCGATGTGCACCGTCTTCACCGTGCTGAACTCGTCCAGCAGTTCGGGGCCGTACCCGAAGCCCTGGCCGCTGCCGCGGCGCGGCTGCGCGGCACCGCCGGGCGCGCCGCCGAAGACCGCGTTGATCTTCACGGTGCCGACCGGCAGTTCCCGCCAGGCCCGCTGCGCGTGGCTCATCGACCCGGTGAGCACCGTGGCGGCCAGCCCGTACGGCGAGTCGGCCGCGCAGCGGAGCCCCTCGCTGAACGAGTCGACCACGATCACCGGGGCGACCGGACCGAACGTCTCCTCCCGCACCAGCGCCATCTCGTGCCGGCACTCGGCCACCACCGTCGCCGGGTAGAACGCGCCCGGGCCGTCCGGCAGCGTCCCGCCGGTACGGACCTGCGCCCCCTCGGCCACCGCGGCGGTCACCTGCCCGTGCACGTGGTCGCGGTGGCGCCGATCCACCAGCGGTCCGAGCTGGGTCCCCGGGTCCCGGCCCGGACCCATGGTCAGCGCCCTGGCCCGCTCCACCAGCGCGTCGACGAAGTCCTCCGCCAGGTCCCGGTGCACGTAGATCCGTTCCACCGCGACACAGATCTGGCCCGCGTTGGCGAAGCAGCCCAGCGCGGCCTGCTCGGCCGCCCACACCGGGTCCACGCCGGCGTCGACCACCAGCGGGTCGCTGCCGCCGTTCTCCAGCAGCACCTTCGCGCCGGTCCGGGCGCCGGCCGCGGCGATCGCCCGGCCGGTGGCCGTGGAGCCGACGTGCGCCACCACGTCCACCTCCTGCCCGGCCAGCGCCGCGCCCACCTCCGGGCCGCCGGTCAGCAGCGACAGCACCCCGGCCGGCAAAGCCGAGTCCAGCGCCTTCGCCAGCAGCCAGCCGGTGCCCGGCGTCCGCTCACTGGGCTTGTAGAGCACCACGTTGCCGGTGACCAAGGCCGCGCCGAGCAGCCCACAGGAGACCGCCACCGGGTCGTTCCACGGGGTGATCGCGGCGACCACGCCGCGCGGCTCGGGAGCCATGAAGTCCAGCGCGGAATGCCCGCCGTGCAAGGTCCGCCCACCCCGGACCGGGCCGAGCTCCGCGTACTGCCGCAG
>NZ_QGGF01000418.1 GCF_003857015.1 Micromonospora globispora
GGGCAGGTGGAGGAGGTGCCGCGCTCGTTCACGAGCCAGACGGTGATCCCGGCGAGGGTGGCCTTGTCGGTGAGGACCTGCAGGAGGCGGCCGATCTGCCAATGCCGCAGTCGCAGGTTGTGCCGCCGCCCCGCCGCAATGTCGAGCACGCCACGCGGGTCGCCGACGTGCAGCAGGCCGACACGCTGCCGAACCGCCCAGGAGATCACGGTGCGGGCGGCTTCGTGCTGGGCCTGGCGCACCCGCCGGCGATGCCGACCCTCGACCTGGCGCGCGCGGCGGCGGTACTTCCGCCAGCGCCGCGAACCCCGCCCACCCCTGCCGGGTGCCCGGCGTGAGACTGCGCGGCGGCGGGCTTTGGTGTCGGCCAGGTGCATGCGGTGCTCGGCCCGGATCGCTCGCCCGGACACCAGCAGCCCATCGCCGTCTGGGCCGGCTAATGCGTAGGGGTGGATGATGCCCAGGTCCACCCCGGCCACCCGAGCAGGATCTGGTTCCTCACCCGGCGGATACACCGCCACCGGAACTTCGGCGGTCACGTCGAGGAACAGGCGGCCGCCCTCGCACAGCAGGGTGATCGACCGGACCTGCTCCAGCGGATACGGCAGATCCCGCGCCAGACGCACCCACAACGGCGGGGTGCCTTTGGCGGTGGGAATCCACACTCGGCGCTCGTCGAGGGTGAACTTGCCGTGGTACCAGCGCACCGGCACCAACCCTCGCCGCCGACGCGGAAACCGCGCCGACAGGTCGCCTGCTTGGCGGCGTTTCGCCGCCGCGAACCACGCATCCGAGAACCGGCGCAACACCGACCGGGCGCCGGTGGTGTCGAGTCCGGCGAACGTGCCCGGCCCCGAGGCCGCCAACTCCCGGCACAACTGCTGATAGCCGGTCAGCGGCACGTCGCGGCGGCGGCGCCGCCACGCGTTGATCTCGAGTACGCATGCCCACACGTCACCGGCCGAACGCAACAGGCCGAAACACCGCCGCCGCTGACCTGGCGTCAACCGCAGAGCGACCCCCGCAGTGCGATGCACGACCCGGGGCGCGGCAGGATCCCGACGGCGAGGCACGAGGCGAAGCCAACACCACCCGTACGACAGTTTCACCCGGCGGCCGACCCGGCGAACGTTAGTGGACGCCGCACTAGCGCCCGGCCCGGTGGCTGGGGGCCGGGGTCACGGTCGGCGTGGGTGCGGGATCCGCCCGCTCGTGGTCCGACCCGACCGCCGCGTACGCCGCCGCACCGAACAGCAGCAGCGCGATCACCCCGACCTTGGTGATCACCGCGCGGATCGCCATCCAGGCGGTCCGCCGGGCACCGGGAACCGTTTTCTGGGCGGTCTTGTAGTCCGTCCAGCCGCGCCGCGCGCGGGCGTACGCGGCACCGACCCCGCATCCGATGAACAGGCCCACCAGCAGGAGGGCCGCGACGACAGCTTGCTCCACCCACGCCAGTATCCATACTCAGCGTGATATTTCCATGCCCCAATGGTTCCCGGCTCGATATCCGACAGTTCTTCCGGTCCGGCCGAGTGGTCGGTCGGCCCCGGCGGCCGGAACCGCCGGGGCGGTCAGCCGCCCCGGCCGATGATGGTGTCGGCGGTCTGCTGGACCTGGTCGATCGGGATGGCGAAGCCGATGCCGATCGAGCCGCTGCCGTCGATGGTGGCGATCGCGGTGTTCACCCCGACCACCTCGCCCCGGGCGTTGACCAGCGGGCCGCCGGAATTTCCCGGGTTGATGGAGGCGTCGGTCTGCACCGCGGTGTGCCGGCCCGAGCCCAGCCGCACCTGCCGGTTGAGGGCGCTGACGATACCGGCGGTCACCGTGCCGGCCAGGCCGAGCGGGGAACCCACCGCAAGCACCGGCTCGCCGACCCGGGTGGAGTTCGGCTTCGCCAACGGCAGCGGGGAGAGGCCCGCCGACGCCGGCACCTTCAGCACCGCGAGGTCGCTGCTCGGCTCGCGTCCCACCACCTCGGCGGTGAACTGCCGGCCGTCGGGCATCTCCACGGTGACCGGTCCCCCGCCGCCCCGGGACAGGATGTGGTCGTTGGTGATGATGTGCTGCTGGTCGTCGATGGCGAAGCCGGAGCCGGTGGCGGAGGAGCCGGAGGCGCCGCCGACCATCACCGAGACCACCCCCGGCACGGTCTTCTCCGCCGCGGTGACCAGTTCGGCGGGGACCGGCGCCGCGGACGCCGCGTTCGACCCCGGGTGGCCGTCCTGGCCGGCCACCCAGCCGCCGGCCGCCGCGCCGGAGACCGAGGAGAGGGCCACCACCGCGAGCGCGGCCAGCAGCCGGCCGTGCCGGCTCCGCCGCCCGGGGTCCCGACCCGATCCGGGTACGTCCCAGCGCGCCCGTCCGTCCGGATCGAGCTCCGGTGAGATGAACCAGGGACCGCGTGGCTCGCCCAGTCCGGTCTGCGCTGCCATCCGTGTGCTCCTCACGTTTCGTGCGGTCATCACGTGTTCGTTGCCGCCGGTCAGGGCAGTCGGGAGAACCACCGCAGTGAGCCCGCCGCGGCGCCCATGGCGAAGACCAGCCCCAGGCCGATGAAGCGGGCAGAGATGTCCTGCTGTTCCTTGCGATAGCCGACCGAGGTGCCGAGGTCCTCGTAGACGGCGCGCAGTTCCGCGCTGGACGAAGCCTCGTGGAAGCGGCCACCGGTCTCGTCGGCGACCGCCTTGAGCGTCTGCCCGTCCACCGGCACCTGGATCGCCCGTCCGCCGCGGTCGACGAAGCCGGTCGGGGTGCCGAACGAGATGGTGTGCACCGGCACCTTGGCCGCGACGGCCTGCGCGGCCGCCTCCATCGGGTCCATGCCGGAGGTGTTCGCCCCGTCGGAGAGCACGATGATCCGGGCCGGCGGCGGGTCCTTCGCCGCCTTGGCGTCCAGGCTCTTCACCGCCCCGAGCGAGGTGCTGATCGCCTCGCCGATGGCGGTGCCCTGCACCCCGGTGATCCCCTCGTTGAGCCGTTTGATCCCGTCGTGCAGCGCCTCCCGGTCGGTGTCGGGCGGGACCAGCACGGCGGCGCTGCCGGCGAACCCGACCAGCCCGACGTTGAACTCGTCGGGCAGTCCGTCGACGAAGCGCCGGGCGGCCTCCTTCGCGGCAGTCAGCCTGTCCGGGTCGACGTCGGTGGCGAGCATCGAGGTGGAGACGTCCACCGCGACCATCACGGTGGCCCGCTCCCGCGGCACCCGCACCTCGGCGCTGGGCCGGGCGAAGCCGACCACCAGCAGCGCCAGCATGGCCAGGAAGAGCCCGGCCGGCACCTGCCGACGCCAGGCGGGCCGGTGCGGCGCCACCCGGTCCAGCAGCCGCAGGTTGGTGAAGCGGACGGCGTACCGGCTCTGCCGGCGCTGCATCACCAGGTAGCCGACGGCGAGGGCCAGCACGCCGAGCAGCAGCCAGAGCCGGGCGGGCGACTGCCAGGTCACGCGGCACCTCCCCGGGCCGCGGCGGGCGCGGCGGCGAGCCGGCGCTGGGCGTGCACGTGCCGGACGATGTCGGCGCTCCAGTCCCGGTCGGTACGCAGCGCCAGATGGGTCGCCCCGGACCGGCGCAGCGCCCGGCGTACCTGGTCACGCTGGGCGGCGGCGGCCGCGGCGTACCGCTCCCGCAGCGCCCGGTCGCCGGTCCACACCTCGCGCCGCCGACCGGTCTCCGGGTCGACCAGGGTGATCAGGCCGACGTCCGGCAGCTCCAGCTCGCGCGGATCGGTCACCTCGACCGCGAGCACCTGGTGCCGAACGGCGAGCCGGCGCAGGATCGGCTCCCAGGGCGGCGCGCCGTCCGGGTCGTCGGGCAGGTCGTCGAGGAAGTCGGAGACCACCACGACCAGGCCGCGCCGGTGGGCCACCCGCTGCACCCCGGCCAGCCCGTCGGTCAGCGCCGGCGGGGCAACGACGGCTCCAGGTCCCTGGGCGCCGGGCTGGGGTTGTCGACCCGGTGCGGTCGCCACGTCGTAGCCGCCGGTGCGCGGGGCGGCCAGTAGCGCGCGGAGCAGCCCCAGCAGATGGGTACGCCCGCTGCGGGCCGGGAAGCGGCGCAGACCGGTCGGGCCGAGGATCTGCGCGCCGAGGCGGTTGCCGACCCCGGCGGTGAGGAAGCCGACGGCGGCGACCGCGGCGACGGCGAGTTCCCGCTTGTCCAGCGTGGCGGTGCCGTACTCCATGCTGGGGCTGGCGTCGACCAGCAGCCAGGTGGTCAGCTCCCGGTCCGCGTCGACCTCGCGGACGTGCGGGACGGTGGTCCGGGCGGTCACCGCCCAGTCCATCCGGCGGACCTCGTCCTCCCCGGGGCGGTACTCCCGACTGCCGGCGATCTCGCTGCCCGGGCCGGGCAGCAGGCCGCGGTGCTGCCCGTGCAGCAGCCCGTCGAGCCGGCGGGTGACGGTCAGCTCCAACCGGCGCAGCCGCTGGTCGGGGGCGAGGTCGGCAAGGCCCGGATCGGCCGGCCGTGGGGGGACGGCGGGGCGGCGCCTCATGCCGCCGCCAGATCGGGCGCCGCCCCGCCGTCC
>NZ_QGGF01000094.1 GCF_003857015.1 Micromonospora globispora
GGTCGGCCCCGCACGATGACCCTGACCTCGCAGTACGCCTGGCTCTACAACCAGTATCCGTTCAGCAACGACCCCGACGCCGGGCTGCTGCACCCCGACTGGTGGATCACCGAGTGCTCCTGCGTCCCGGCGGCCACCACGCCCGCGCCGACCATCAGCACGCCGTTCCGGCCGCACCATTTCTACGACCAGCAGCGCCTACTGCTGGGCCGCACCCACCGCGCCGGCGAGATCGTCCGGCTGACCGCGCCGGCCGGCAGCGCCGCCGCCTGGACCATCATCGACCTGCTGGACTCCGAGCTCGTCGGCCCACCGCACGTCGCACCGCACGCGGTGAACGCCGTCGCGCTCGGCGCCGACCCGTCCGGCCAGCGCGACTCGGCCGACGCGCTCGACCGGGCCATCGCGGCCGCCCGCCGCACCCACCGCACGGTCTACCTGCCGCCGGGCACGTACCAGGTCAACCGGCACATCATCGTCGACGACGTGACGATCGAGGGCGCCGGCAACTGGTACACCGTGATCCGGGGCCGGGAGGTCGCCCTGGACACCCCCGCCCCCGACGGCTCCGTGCACACCGGGGTCGGCTTCTACGGCCGGGACGCGGCGGTCGGCGGCAGCAGCAACGTGCACCTGTCCGGCTTCGCCATCGAGGGCGACGTCCGGGAGCGGATCGACCTCGACCAGGTCAACGCCATCGGCGGGGCGCTCAACCACTCCACCATCGACGGGCTGTACCTGCACCACACCAAGGTGGGCATGTGGTTCGACGGACCGATGACCGACCTGCGGGTCACCGACACGGTCATCGCCGACCAGATCGCCGACGGCGTCAACTTCCACACCGGCGTCACCCACTCGTCGGTCTCGAACAGCTTCGTCCGCAACACCGGCGACGACGGCCTGGCCATGTGGTCCGAGCGGACCGGCAACGCGCACAACACCTTCAACCACAACACCGTGCAGTCGCCCGTCCTGGCCAACGGCATCGCGCTCTACGGCGGCACCGACAACACCGTGTCACACAACCTCGTCGCCGATCCGGTCCGCGAGGGCAGCGCCATCCAGGTCGGCACCCGGTTCGGCGCCGAGCCGTTCACCGGGCACCTGTGGATCACCGACAACACCACCGTGCGCGCCGGCACGTACGAGCTGAACTGGAACATCGGGCTCGGTGCGATCTGGTTCTACGCGCTGGACCGCAGCATCGACGCGGACATCCAGGTCGTCGGGGACGCCTTCCTCGACAACACCTACAACGCGATCATGCTGGTCAGCGACTGGCCGGTGAAGGACCAGGTGTCCATCACCGGCGTCCACTTCCAGGACATCCGGGTCGACGGCACCGGCACCTCGGTGGTCAGCGCCCGGACGGCGGGGGCCGCCTCGTTCGCCGACGTCGACGCCCGCAACGTCGGCGCGGTCGGGGTCAACAACTGCGGATCGTTCCACTTCACCCCGGCCGGCTCCGAGTTCAGCCTGACCGACCTCGGCGGCAACGACGGTGGCTGGCTGGCGCCATGGCTGCTGCCGAACACCATCACCTGCGACGACCGGCCGGCGGTCGTCCCGCCGCCGGCGCCCGCGGCCTGGTGAGTCAGCGACCTGCCGGCCACCCCGTCCACGGCCGACGGCCTGGACGGGGTGACCGGCCGGACGCGGCGAACGGGCCGCTACCGGTCATTCACCACAGCAGTGGGCAGCTGACCCGGCAGGAGGACCGCAACAAGAACGACATCCGCTTCGAGTACACCTCCGGTCTGCTGACGAAGGTCACCGACACGCAGGACCGCGTCATCAACCTCACCTACTCCGGCGGGCGCCTCGACACGGTCACCGACCCCACCGGCCGGACCCTGCACTACTACTACACCGCCGATGGCAACGTAAGCGACTTCGTCGACGCCAACGGCAAGACCACCAACTACCGCTACCACCCCGAGCTGCTCACCAAGGTGGCCCCCCGCCGGCGGCTCGATGACCAACATCACCTACCTCGGTGATGGAACCCGCCGGATCCAGGACTTCACGACCCAGTACGACCCGGGAAATGGGATGCCGACCAGCGCGGTGACCACGTTCAGCTACACGAGCAACAGTGAGACGAAGGTGACCGACCCCAACGGCAACAACACCAGCGGTGACACCAGCGACGGGATCACCACCTACCAGTACGACGACCGGGACCGGGTCACCAAGGTCATCGACGCGCTCGGCCACACCGCGGAAAAGACGTACACCAGCACCGACAACATCGCCACGATGACCGACGCGCTGCAGAAGCAGGTCACCTTCGGCTGGGACCCCAACGACGAAAACCTCACCTCGGTGTCCCTGCCGACGGGCGCGACGAGCACCATGACAATTACGGAGACGACGGCCTGCTTCGGACACGCCTTGCGTCCCGAACGGCCGGGGCGTCATCCCGCGCCGGTCAGCCCATGGCGTGCAGGTGGTCGGCCTTGATCGTGAGGATGATCCGGACCTGTTCGCGGCCGCCGAACCACGGATAGGGCCCACCCAGGTAACGCTGGGCAAGCTGCTCGATATGCTCGGCCGCACCCTCGGTGCGGATGCCGACCACCCGCCCCCGGACCGCGTAGTAGCGCGTCGGCTTTTCCGGATCCGAGACCGCCACGGCCACCCGGGGGTCCCGCCGGACGTTGCGCGTCTTCTGGTGGGTTTCTACCGTGTTGATCAGCAGGTGGGTGCCGTCGGTATCCACCCAGGTCTGGGTGAGCTGCGGTGAGCCGTCCGGCATCAGCGTCGTAACGTAGCAGGTGCTCGACTCACGCAACAGGGCGAGCAGATCGTCGGGCAGGTCCACGTACCGGTTCCCTTCGTCGGGCGCCGGCCGGGCGCCGGCGACCCGAGCCCACGGTATAGCCCGCCATGGCAGCCTGCGCCCCGGCACGACGCTTCGACGGCGACCGATGCTGTCGGGTAAGCCGAGGCGTGCCTGCAGAATGCGGTGTTCACATCACCCTGCTGGGTGCCGCGATGATGGGTCTCGCCGGCACCGTGCAGACCACCACCCAGTCGGTGCTCGCCGACCATCATGGTCCACGCCGAGACCAAGCCCTGATCGAGATGAACATCGGTGCCGGACTCGGCGCCGTCGTCGCTCCGCTGGCCCTCGGCCTGTCCGAGGCGATCACGAGTACGTGGCGGGCCGCAATGGCGCTACCCGCGGTCGCCATGGCCATTCTTGCGGTCGTCTACCGTCACCAGCCGCTGCCTGCACCGCCGTCCCGCCCGCAGCCCGCCACGCAAGACAGGCACGCCTTTCGGCTGTCGATAGCGTGCTGGCTGCTGTGCCTGCTCGTGGCGGTCGGCATCGGGGTCGAATTCTGCGTGGTGTACTTCGGCGCCGAGCTCCTGACCGCGGGCCCACCAGCTGTCCACCTCCGCAGCCGCCACAGCTATGACCGCCTTCTACGCCGGCATCCTGCTCGGCCGGGTCGCCGGCGCTCGCCTGACCCGCCGTCCCGGCCAAACGAGCCTGCTGCTCGGCCTGTCCCTGGCGGTCACCCTGGCCGGCCTGGTCGTTCTGTGGCTTCCCGGCGGCCCCGTCGTCGCCCTGCTCGGCCTGTTCGCCGCGGGCCTGGGCATTGCCAACCAGTTCCCGCTGGCCCTGGCTCTGACCCTGGCGGCCGCACCGGGCAACACCGACGCGGCCAACGCCCGCGCCCAGCTTCTCGGCGGAGTGCTGGTACTCGCCGCCCCGTTCCTCCTCGGCTCCCTCGCCGACCACATCGGAATGACCGCCGGCTTCGCGATCGCACCCCTGCTCACGGCCCTGTCCGGGCTCCTGCTGCACGCGGCGCTTCGCCGGGAACGCCTACCTCTACCCACCCCGCGATAATGGGAACTCACAGCCCAATCTCGCCGCTGTGCACGATTCCGGCCAGCCTGCGGGCGCTCGTCAGTGGTTGTCGCCGCTGGTCCACGTCAAACCGCCTGATCTTGGTGGTGCGCCTGAGCACATAGTTCAGGAATTCTCGGCGTCGCCGAACGGCCAGCGACGTCGCGGAGGGCGGCATGAGCGCCCACGGGATATCGCGTGTTGGATGGTGCTCGGGCGGACGACGGCACGAGGATGGCGGACAGCCGGCCATGGCGTAGCTGCGCGGTGTCGAGCTTCTCGACGAGATGGGCCGAGTTTAATCCCTGGTCGGCCGATAGGCGTATCACCGATGATTGCGGCCGTGGCGACGACAGAGCTGACATGGGTGCGCGTGCCCGTGCCTGACGTGCGGGGAGAGCCCGAGGACGGCTGGGCGGACGAGCGGAGCTTTCCCTGCCATCACAACCGGATGGGGAAACCATCATGGATGTCTACCGCGAGCGCCGCTCATGTGCGTCCATCCCCCGCCATCGTCGGGCAACGGGATCGGGCCCCGTGTTCCGCACCGGGTTTGATGGAGACATCGAAACCTGGGAGGAACACCAGCGATGCCCGCACCGAAGAAGTACAACGATGAGCTGCGTGAGCGTGCGACCCGGTTGGCGGTCGAGGCCCGTCGGGA
>NZ_QGGF01000019.1 GCF_003857015.1 Micromonospora globispora
GAGCAGCCCGGCGGCCGCCGCCGGGCCGCTCCTCGCGGCCACGGTCATCTTGGTCGTCGGGCCGCCCGGCCGGCCGTCGTGGGCCGGCATGTCGGCGGTCGCGGCCGCCGTGCTGGTGCCGGCGCTCGGCTGGTACGGCGGAAGACGCGCCGCCACGGCCGGTGCGCGCCCGGTGTTCGCCTTCCGGGCGGTGATGGCGGTCGCGCTCATCGATGTGGTCCTGCTGGTGGCGACCGGTCGGGTGGTCTGAACCCCGCCGGGAAGGGTGGCATTACCGGGTCGGCGTGCGGCCCTCGATCAGCCCCAACTACCCTGGAGCGCGGTCTGCGCGGGTATGGCCACCGTGCCCGGGGTACGGCCGGGTGGGGATTTGACGAGGAGGACCGACGTGACGCGCTCGATCAGGGGTTCCCGACGGGCGGCCCTGCTGCTGGCCGGCTCGGCGGCGGCGACGGGTCTGCTGCTGTCCGGGTGCGGTGCCGGACAGGTGGCCGAGACCGCCGTCAAGGTCCCGTCGGTCCAGGGGATCAACGCACAGACGCCGGACAACGCCTACAAGCTGCGCGGCCTCTACGTCCAGTACCCGGGCACCGAGGGCTACAAGGCGGGCAGCAACGCCCCGATCAACGTCGTGATCTACAACGACAGCCGCGACCCTGTGACCGTGACCGTCACCACGGACAGCGCCCGCGAGGTCCTGCTCACCGGGGCGGCCCCGACCGGTGCTCAAGCGAGCCCGAGCCAGTCGGCGACCGAGCCCGCGTCCGCATCGCCGACCGCCACCAACCCCAGCGCGTCGCCGAGCCAGTCGCTCGGGACCTCGCCGTCGGCCAGTGGGTCCGCCTCGGCGAGCCCGTCGGCCTCGGCGAGCGAGTCGGCCCCGGCCGGCCAGCCGGCCCGGATCGACATCCCGGCCCTCGGGTACGTGCAGCTCAGCGCCACCGCCGGTCGCGCCCTCCAGCTCGTCGGCCTGAAGGACAACCTGCTCCCCGGTCAGCAGGTCAACCTGGTCTTCGACTTCGGCAACGGCAAGACCGTCAAGACCGCGGCCCCGATCGGCATCCCGCTGACCCCCGGCGCGCCGGCTTCGCCGATCATCACCCGCGAGGGTGGCGCGGAGGGCGGCACCGAGGGCGGCCACGCCTGATCCGCGGACGAACTGTCGACGGCACCGTCGGCGTGGTGACCACCACGCCGGCGGTGTCTTCGTTTCGGGTTGGGTTTTCGTCGCACCACCCGGTTAGCGTCCTGGGGTGAGCACCTCCCGATCCACCTCCCCGCGCGCCGGTTCGGCTGCCGGCCGCGGCCGGGCGGCCAGCCGTGAGCCCCGGCCGGCCTACGAGTGCGACGCCTGCGGCCACCAGCCGCCGAAGTGGGTGGGGCGCTGCCCGGAGTGCGGCGAGTGGGGATCGGTGGTGGAGTGCACCGTCACCGGGCCGCTGGTCTCCGGCCGGGTGGTCAGCTCCCGGATGCCCGCCGAGCCGGCCCGGCCCATCGCCACCATCAGCGCCGCCCCGGCCCGGGCCCGACCCACCGGCGTCAGCGAGCTGGACCGGGTGCTCGGCGGCGGCCTGGTCCCCGGCGCGGTGGTGCTGCTCGCCGGCGAGCCCGGGGTCGGCAAGTCCACGCTGCTGCTCGACGTCGCCCAGCAGTGGGCGGCCAACGCGGGCAGCCCGTCGCTGGTGGTCAGCGGTGAGGAATCGGTCAGCCAGGTCCGGCTGCGTGCCGAGCGGATGGGCACCCTGCACGACCAGCTCTACCTGGCCGCCGAGAGCGACCTATCGGCCGTCCTCGGCCATCTCGACGCGGTCAAGCCCGGGCTGCTGGTGCTCGACTCGGTGCAGACCATCTCCACCACCGGCACCGAGGGCGTTCCCGGCGGGGTGACCCAGGTGCGGGCGGTCACCGCCGCCCTGGTCGCGGTGGCCAAGGAGCGCGGCATCGCCACCGTGCTGGTGGGCCACGTGACCAAGGACGGTCAGGTGGCCGGCCCCCGGGTGCTGGAGCACCTGGTCGACGTGGTGCTGCACTTCGAGGGCGACAAACACTCGTCGCTGCGGATGGTCCGCGGGGTCAAGAACCGGTTCGGCGCCGCCGACGAGGTCGGCTGCTTCGAGATGCACGAGGGCGGCATCAGCAGCCTGGCCGACCCGTCCGGGCTCTTCCTCACCCGCTACTCGGAGCCGGTGCCGGGCACCTGCGTCACGGTGGCGATGGAGGGCCGCCGGGCCCTGGTGACCGAGGTGCAGGCGCTGATCGGCGCGACGGTCGCCGGCTCCCCCCGGCGTACGGTCTCCGGCCTGGACGGTGCCCGGCTGGCGATGGTGCTGGCGGTGCTCCAGCGCCGCACCGAGCGGCTGACCCTGCACGACCGGGAGGTCTTCGCCGCCACGGTGGGCGGCATCCGGGTGGTGGAGCCGGCGGCCGACTTGGCCGTCGCCCTCGCGGTCGCCTCCGGCGGTCTCAACCTGGCCATCGCTCCGCATCTGGTGGCGATCGGGGAGGTCGGGCTGACCGGCGAGGTGCGGCGGGTGGGCGCGGTTCCCCGGCGCCTGGCGGAGGCGGCCCGGCTCGGATTCCGGTTGGCCCTGGTGCCGCCCGGTTGCGGCCCCGGCAGCACCGGGGTGGCCCCGGAACAGCTGCGGGTGATCGAGGTCACCGACGTCCGCGCGGCGCTCCAGGCTGCCGCCCGCGCATCGGCCGAGTGACCGACCGTGACGCAGCGGTGGGACCGGCTGGGCGATATCGGACAGCTCGCGCACCGGTCATCAGCGGCGGGAGCGGGACATCGTGACACATCACAGTAACCACGAGAGCACCCACCGCACGGCAGTCCGTAGACTGTGCCCGTGCCGATCGACCGCGATGCCACCAAGCCCGCCGCGGCGACGCCGCACGCCCGCTCCGGCGCCGTCGGCTCGCCCGCCCGTCCGATCAGCGTCAGCGTGACCGGGAGCGTCGGCGGGGCCAGCGGCGACCCACTGCGGGCCAACCTCGCTCTGATGGCGCCAGGCACCGCGCTGCGCGACGGGCTCGAGCGGATCCTGCGCGGCCGCACCGGCGCGCTCATCGTTCTCGGGTACGACAAGGTCGTCGAGCAGATCTGCACCGGCGGCTTCCCGCTGGACGTGGAGTTCTCCGCCACCCGGGTCCGCGAGCTGTGCAAGATGGACGGCGCGGTGGTGCTCTCCAGCGACGGCACCCGGATCGTCCGGGCGGCCGTGCACCTGATGCCCGACCCGTCGATCCCCACCGAGGAGTCCGGCACCCGGCACCGCACCGCCGAGCGGGTGGCCCGGCAGACCGGCTACCCGGTGATCTCGGTCAGCCAGTCCATGCGGATCATCAGCCTCTACGTCAACGGCCAGCGGCACGTGCTGGACGACTCGGCGGCCATCCTCTCCCGGGCCAACCAGGCGCTGGCCACCCTCGAGCGGTACAAGCTCCGGCTGGACGAGGTCTCCGGCACGCTCTCCGCCCTGGAGATCGAGGATCTGGTCACCGTGCGGGACGCGGTGGCGGTGGTGCAGCGGCTGGAGATGGTCCGCCGGATCGCCGACGAGATCTCCGGCTACGTGGTCGAGCTGGGCACCGACGGCCGGCTGCTCGCGCTTCAGCTCGACGAGCTGATGGCCGGCGTGGACGCCGACCGCACCCTGGTCATCCGGGACTACCTCCCGGTCGGCCGGAAGTCGCGCACCCTCGACGAGGCGCTGGTCGAGCTGGACCTGCTCGGCGCCACCGAGCTGATCGACCTGGTCTCGGTCGCCAAGGCGATCGGCTACCCGGCCGCCTCGGACGCCCTGGACGCGGCGGTGAGCCCGCGCGGCTTCCGGCTGCTGGCCAAGGTGCCCCGGCTGCCCGCGGCGGTGGTGGACCGGCTAGTGGTGCACTTCGGCAGCCTCCAGCGGCTGCTCGGCGCGACCGTCGAGGATCTCCAGGCCGTCGAGGGGGTCGGTGACGCCCGCGCCCGCGGCGTCCGGGAGGGGCTCTCCCGGCTCGCCGAGGCGTCCATCCTGGAGCGGTACGTCTGAGCGGACCCGCCGCTCACGCGGTGATGGTCAGCTTCACCGGCTCGCTGAGCTTGGTGCCCACCCGGGCGAAGACCTCGTACGTGCCGGTCGGCGCGTACGGGCCGGCGGCCAGTCCGTTGGCGCAGCGGGTGGTGTCCCGGCCGTTCCAGCCCAGCTCGTAGAGGCGCTCGAAGCCGGGCGTGAACGACTGCACGTCCGAACCCTTGCCGGTGCCGCAGGTGTCGGAGGACCACACCTTCGCCGCGCCGGACTTGATGAACAGCTCCTGGAGGTCGGCCCCGACGTCCCGGCTGCAGGTGCGTTGGGACTTGTTCTTGATCTTCAGCTGGAGGTCGACCACCGTGCCGCGCTGCGCGGTGGACGGCAACGCCACCGCGGTCACCAGAATCTCGGCATCGGTGCAGGTGCCGTCGTCGACCGCCGGAGCCGCCGGCCCGACCGGCGCCAGGGTCGGCGCGCTGCCGCCCCCCGCCGGCC
>NZ_QGGF01000602.1 GCF_003857015.1 Micromonospora globispora
TCGCGGAGCCGGCCCGGATGTTGATGTCGCCGTCCGAGTCGATCTGCAACTGGTCGGAGTTCGACTTGAGCATGGTGGAGACGACGGTGCGGACCCGTTCCTCCAGCGCCAGCACGTCGCCCTCGACGGCCTGCGCGGTGGCGGCCGCGGCCAGCGCCTCGTCCAGGTCGGTCTCGACGTCCCGGTCGGGGCCGAACTCGCTGCGCGCGGTGCCGAGCGGCTCCACCGACAGCGGCTCCCCCTCGGCGTCGTGCACCAGGTAGACCAGGAAGGCGGGATGCGGTGCGCCGTAGACGTCCCGCAGGGTCCGGGAGAGCACGGTCGCCAGCCGGGTGGACTCGGCGACAGCGCAGTCCAGGCCGAAGTTCTCACCGGAGCCCTCGACTACCCCGGGCGGGGACCAGCCGAGCGCGATCATGTCCGCCACCGCCGCCCGGTCCAGCCGGTAGCCCTGCGGCAGGGTGGCGTTGCCGACCGCCCGCGCCGAGAGCTTCCCCTCCTCGCCGACGTCCACGTTGATCGAGTAGACGGCGTCCCCGGTGCCGGAGGCGGTCGGGTCGAGGGTCAGCTCCAGGTGCGCGCCGGCGGGCAGGACCGCCAGCTGGGCGGCCAGTGCCCGGGCGAACTCCCGCCACGCTTCCGTCACCTTCGCCCGCAGGTCGGCCGTGGTCGGCTCGTCCAGCAGGATCGACTCGTACTGCTCCGGCGTGCCGCCAGCGGGGTCACTCATCGGCGCCGAGGGGTGGTCTGCCGTCATGATCGCCTCCGTCCGTCACGGTCACCCTACCCACGCAGGGTGGGGCTCCAATCAAGCCGGACCGGATCGGCGAACGCCCGCGCAGGCAGCGGACGGGGCGGTGGAACGGCTCATTCGGCCGGCGCGGTACCGTCCAGCTCCACCGGCCAGGTGCCGGCCAACTGGCTCAGCCGGGACGCGGTGTCGGCGAGGTCCGCACCCCGCCCGACGGCGAGCCCCAGCAGATACGCGGTGACCGGCGCCCCCGGGCGCAGCACCTGATGGGCCACGTCCTTGGCCAGGTCGAGCACGACCGCCACCGACACCTGAGCCGGGTCGAGGCCCAGCTCGGCGCAGGCCGCCGTGACCCAGTCGTCCATCACCGTCATCGTGTCCACTCCTCGGCCCGGCGTACGTCCTCGTCAGTGTCGCAGTCGAACCACGGCGGCGGGCCGGTGCCCGCCCAGGCGACCTCCCGCACGGTGAGCCCGGCCAGCAGCGCCCGCATCGACGCCCCGTCGAGCGTGCCGCCCCGCTCCCCGGCGAGCCGGTCGAGGGCGCCCCGCAGCGCGGCCACCCGCCACACCCCGCAGAGCTGCTGCCGCCGTCCGTCGTCGTCCAGGTAGCAGACCCCGTCGGCAGGCGATCCGGAGAGCTGCCGCAGCAGGTCGGCGACCGCCTCGGCGGTGAGCAGCGGCAGGTCGCCGGCGAGCAGGGCGACGGTCGTCGTACCGGGGTCGAGCAGCGCGAGGCCGGCCGCGGTGGCGGCGGCCGGGCCGCCGCCCGACGGGTCCTCACGGGTCACCCATACGCCCTCGGGGACCGCGTCGGCCGGGCCGACCACGATCCGCGGCTCGGCGTCGGCGACCGCCGCCAGCACCCGGTGCAGCATCGGCCGGCCGCCGACCGGACGCGCGGGCTTGTCCACCCCGCCCATCCGGCGGGCCGCGCCGCCCGTGAGCACCACCGCCGCGTACGCCGTCACGCGGCCACCGTAGCCGGATGCGTGACCCGCCGCCCGCCGCGCCCCGACGCCCACCGGAGATCGCGCTGTTTCCTCGATCTAGTGGCCTCGCGGGCGACGGGATGCCACTACATCCAGGATCGAGCACGATCGTCAGTGCGGCCTGCCGGATATTGAGCGCGATCACCGCTGGCCCGTGTCGTCGTGCGGAGGGCGGGGCGGGCGGGAGAGGATGACGGGATGGGACGGGCAACTGATCGGCGGGGCGTGCTCCGGATCGACCTCGACGCGGCGGCGGACGGACGCGTCCAGGTACGACGCCCGGACACCCTGGCCGTGGAGGAGCCGTTGGAGATCCGGGTCGGCCCGGCCGGCCCCGGCCGGCGGCGCCCGCTCGCGGTCACCATGCGGACCCCCGGCGACGATCTGGACCTGGCGATCGGCTTCCTGCTCACCGAAGGGCTGATCCGCTCCACTGACGACGTGCACACCGCGCAGCTCTGCGCCGGGGCCGAGACGCCGAACACCTACAACGTGGTCGACGTGGTGCTGGCCCCGGGCGTGCCGGAGCCCAGCGTCGACCCGTCCCGCAACTTCTACACGACCAGCGCGTGCGGGGTCTGCGGCAAGGCCAGCATCGACGCGGTACGCACCCGCTCCCAGTTCGCCGTGGCGGACGACCCGCTGGCCGTACCGGCGAAGGTGCTCGTCGACCTGCCCGACCGGCTGCGCGCGGCACAGCGGGCCTTCGACCGGACCGGCGGCCTGCACGCGGCCGGCCTGTTCACCGCCGACGGCGAACTGGTGGTGCTGCGCGAGGACGTCGGCCGGCACAACGCGGTGGACAAGGTGGTCGGCTGGGCGGTACGCGAACGCCGGTTGCCGCTGGCCGGGCACGTGCTGCTGGTCTCGGGGCGGGCCAGCTTCGAGCTGACCCAGAAGGCGTGGATGGCCGGGGTGCCGCTGCTCGCGGCGGTCTCCGCGCCCAGCACCCTCGCGGTCGAACTGGCCGAGGAGGCCGGGATGACGCTGGTCGGCTTCCTGCGCGGCCGGACGATGAACGTCTACGCCGGCGCCAAGCGGATCACCGAATAGCGCCCACTACTCCTCGTCGGCCAACTCCGGCCGGTGCTCGCGTATCCACCGTTCGACATCCTCGGCGAGCCAGACGTTCCCCTGCTGCAACTCCGCCAGTGGAGCCGGGAAAGAGCGGTGCGACGTGATCGCGTACACGCGTTGACGGCTGATTCCGCCAAGTCGCATCCGGATCTCGTGCGCGCCCATCAGCTTCACAAGCCGACCGTAGGCACTCGTCAGCAGGTCACGGAGCAAGATGCTTCACGCTCTTGACTCTCGCTGTAGTCACACGACAACATAGCGCCATGGGTGACCGAAGAGTTGCGCTGGCGATACCGTCGAACCTCGTGCACAGGCGACGACACTGGTGGTCGCGATGCTGTGTGTGCGGTCTGCGCTGGCCCTGCCCGGACCGGCGCTACCGCCCCGCGCCAGCCGAGCCGCCGAACCGTGCCCGCTGGATCGACAACGCCCAGACCATGGCCTTTCCACAGGTCGGCCGGGCCGGTTGGTTGACGCCTGCTCAGACCTGGCGGGCGAACGGGGGCCGGTGGTGAGCCGCCCCTCCCGCCCCCACCTGCCGATGCGCCCACTCTGGATGTGCCGCAACTGCGGCCAGCCCTGGCCATGCGGTCCGGCGCGGCTGTCGCTGCTCGCCGAGTACAAGGGAGAACGAACGGCCCTGATCCTGTACCTGTCCGGCCAGTTGGCCGAGGCAAGGGATCAGCTCGGGCAGCTCGGCGGCATCGGCTCGCCCGCCGATCTGACCGACCGATTCATCGGCTGGGCCCGAGCCCGGGGCTGACCAAATCACGACTGGACGGCAGGGCGCCGTGGTCGTGACGCCTCCCTACACTGCGCCCCATGATCACGAGATGGAATCCAGCGGATCCAGCACCCCCACCGCCCCGGCCGGGCGTCATCGTCGGCGCTGTAGGCACCCTCGCGGCATTCGCGGGAGCGGTGGCCATCCTGGTCGGCTGGCAGATGCCTCACGCCGAACTGGGGTTCCTGCTCGGTGGGATGCTTCTGTTCGGCGGCTTGCTCATGCGTATCGAGTCCGCGATCACGCGAGGCATGAACCGCCAGCACGACGCCCCAGACCAGGGAACGGCCTGACCGGCACACCCCTACGTGGTCGGAGTGGTGCGACCGCACGGCGGTCAGATGCGTCGGCGGTTGATGCGCCGGCGCGGGCGGCGGCGTACCACGCCGGGGAGCGCGGCGGCCGGCCAACCGTCCAGCTCGGACGGGGGCACGCCGCGCCGGAGCAGGTCGTCGAGGAGAAGCGCGAGGGAGTAGTCGGGACGGTCGGCGAGCACCCGTTCCAGCGCCACCGCCGCCAGCGCCCCCTGCCCAGCCCTCCAGGCGGCGAAGGCGAGCAGGCTGCCAGGGGCGGCGATCAGCTCCGGCTCGGCCCGGCGGAACACGTCGGTCCAGAGGCTGATGTCCGCGTCCCGCCCGTCGGTCCGCTCCCACGCGTGGTCGCGTACCGGGACCTGGGTGAGCAGCACGGTCAGCCAGGCCACCTCGTCGTCGCTCAGCCGCTCGCCCCGGCGGTGCCGGCGGAACGCCGTACGTACCGCCGCCACCCCGGCGGACCGCACGGACCGGCCACCCACCAGGACCGCCTCCGCCGACTCCTCGGTGAGGGCCATCATCCGCCGCCGGGCCCGGACGGTGGCCCGGCGCATGGCCACCCGGACCGGACCGTCGAGCGGAGCCACCTGCGCGGTCAGCGCGTCCCGGTCGGGCAGGGCGACCTGACCGGCGAAGACGGCCGCGGCGCTGACCTCGCTGGCCGCCGGGTCGTACGGGGTGCCGTCGGGCGGGCAGCAGTCGGGCTCGGTGCAGAAGTAGGACCACCAGCGCCCGTCGGTCACCCGGAGCGCGTCGAGGACGATCAGCCCGGCCTCGCTGAGCGCCTCGCCCACCGCGTCCACCGCTCCGGTGACCCGATCGGGAGGCCCGTAGCCGACCACGGTGGCCGACTCGGCGCCCTGCCGCCCGATGACCTCGGCCAGGTGCCGGGCGGCCGGTTGCGGGTCGGCGCCCGGTTGGGGCAGGTCGCCGCGGGCGGCGAAGATGACCTGCCGGCCGCGCAGGGCCACCACGACCACGCTGTCGGCGGGATGGAAGCCGAGCAGGTACGGCACGGCGGCGATGAGGTCGGCGGGTGAGCGGACGGCGAGCCGGGGGCGGTCGGTCGGTGTCATGCGGGGAGCGTGCGGCGACCCGGCACCGCCCCGACAGGCCCTGTGGATGACACGCCGGTTATCCACAGGTACGGAGAGTATCGGCCCAGGTGGGAGCGGATCGGTACCGCTCGCCGAGCGGCAGGGCGGGCACCGGCGGCCGGGAGCCGCTACGTTGCGCTCATGGACCTCGCGTACCTGCGCGCGCATCCGGAGCACCTGCCGACGTTCCTGACCCACCAACGGATACGGGAGACGCCGGTCTCCGGCGGTGACATCTGCACCGCGTCCCGGCTGACCCTGGACGACGGCCACTCCGTCTTCACCAAGACCTGGCCGGAGCGGGCGGGACGGCCGGTGCCGGAGGGCTTCTTCGCCACCGAGGCGGCCGGCCTGCGCTGGCTGCGCGAGGCGGGCACGGTCGCCGTACCGGACGTGATCGTGGCGCTGCCGGAGCTGCTGGCGCTCGACTGGGTGGAGCCCGGCGAGCCGACGCCGGAGGCGGCCGAGCGCTTCGGCCGGGAGCTGGCCGGGCTGCACCGGGCCGGCGCGCCGACGTTCGGCGCGGAATGGGTCGGCTTCATCGGCGCGCTGCCGCAGGACAACAGCCCGGACCCGGGCCCGTGGTCGGACTGGTTCGCCCGCCGCCGACTCGCGCCCTATCTGCGGATGTCGGTCGACAACGGCGCGCTCAGCGAGATCGAGACCGGCCTGGTCGAGGAGCTGATCGACCGGATCGGTGAGTTCGGCGGCGACGAGCCGCCGGCCCGGATCCACGGCGACCTCTGGCCGGGCAACCTGCTCTGGGGGGCCGCCGACCGGGTCTGGCTGGTCGATCCGGCGGCGCACGGCGGCCATCGGGAGACCGACCTCGCCCAGCTCGCGCTCTTCGGCGGCCCGCCGCACCGGGAGCGGATCATGAGCGCCTACCAGGAGGAGTGGCCGCTGGCGGACGGGTGGCGGGAGCGCGTACCGCTGCACCAGCTCCACCTGCTGCTCGTGCACACCGCCCTGTTCGGTGCGGCGTACCGGGACGCAGTGAGCTCCACCGCCCGCGCCGCGCTCCGCGGCGTCGGACGCGCTACGGTCGACAGGTGACCGCCGCCCCGACCACCGACGGGGTCCTCGTCGACCGGTACGGCCGCGTCGCCCGGGACCTGCGGGTCTCGCTGACCGACAAGTGCAACCTGCGCTGCACGTACTGCATGCCGGCGGAGGGTCTGCCCTGGCTGGCCGGGCCGCAGCTGCTCACCGACGACGAGATCGTCCGGCTGATCCGGGTCGCGGTGCAGCGGCTCGGCATCACGGAGGTCCGCTTCACCGGTGGGGAGCCGCTGATCCGGCCCGGTCTGGTCGACATCGTGACGGCCGTGGCCGCCCTGCAACCCCGTCCGCGGATCTCGCTGACCACCAACGGCATCGGCCTGGCCCGACTCGCGCCGGTGCTGCACGCCGCCGGCCTGGACCGGGTGAACGTCTCGCTGGACACCCTCGAGCGGGCCCGGTTCACCGAGCTGACCCGGCGGGACCGGCTGGCGGACGTGCTCGCCGGTCTGTCCGAAGCGGCGGCCGCCGGGCTGACCCCGGTCAAGCTGAACTCGGTGCTGATGCGGGGCGTCAACGACGACGAGGCACCCGCGCTGCTCCGCTTCGCCCTGGCCCACGGGTACGAGCTGCGCTTCATCGAGCAGATGCCGCTGGACGCGCAGCACCGCTGGGACCGTACGACGATGGTCACCGCCGACGAGATCCTGGCCTCGCTGGCCGGGGAGTTCACCCTGACTCCCGACCAGGCGGAGCGGGGCGCCGCGCCCGCCGAAACCTGGCTGGTGGACGGCGGTCCCGCCCGGGTCGGAGTGATCGCCAGCGTGACCCGGCCGTTCTGCGGCGACTGCGACCGGACCCGGCTCACCGCCGACGGCCAGGTGCGCGCCTGTCTCTTCGCCACCGAGGAGTCCGACCTGCGCGGGGCGCTGCGCGCCGGCGCCGACGACGCCGAACTGGCCCGCCGCTGGCAGGCGGCGATGTGGGGCAAGCGCGCCGGTCACGGCATCGACGACCCGTCCTTCCTGCAACCCGCCCGGCCGATGTCCGCGATCGGAGGCTGACCCCCGGTGGAGATCACCGTCCGCTACTTCGCCGGGGCGCGCGCCGCCGCCGGCCGCCCGGAGGAGACCGCGTCCGCCGGGCGCTCCCTCGACGAACTCCTGGATGAGCTCACAAACCGGCACGGCGAACGGCTCGCCTCCGTGCTGAAGGTGGCGAGTTTCCTGGTCGACGGCGTCAACTGCCATGATCGTCAGGCGCCGCTGCCGGCCGGGGTGACGGTGGACGTACTGCCGCCGTTCGCGGGCGGCTGAGGAGGCTCACGTGCTGGCGGTCCTGACCTTCATGGGCTTCCTGACGGTCGTCACCGGCCTGATCCACCTCTACCTGTGGAAGCGGCTGGTCAGGGACACCACCGCGCCGGGTCGCCGGCGGAGGGTCGGCGGGATCGCCGCGCTCGTGCTCGCCGCGCTCGTGCCAGCGACCATGGCGGCGACCCGCAACGGGGTCCACTGGCTGGCCTGGCCGGGCTACCTCTGGCTCGCGCTGATGTTCTACCTGCTGGTCCTGCTGCTGGCGCTGGAAGTGCCGATGGCGATCGCGAAGCTGGTGCTGCGCCGCCGGGAGCGGATCGCCGAGCCGGTCACCGCCGCCACACCCGAACCGGCCCTGGTCGGGGCCGTCGGCGGCGCGGGCTCGACCGCCGGCACCGCTACCTCCAGCGCCGACCTCGCCGCCAGCACGACGGCCGTCAGCGCCGACGTGGCCACCGGAACCGCCGCCGCCAGCGCCGACGTGGCCGCCGACCCGACGGACGGCAAGACCGACTCGGCCGGCGGTGCCGCCGATCCGACGGCCGTCGCCGCGCCACCCGACCACGACCCGTCCCGCCGGCTGCTGCTGGCACGCGGCGCCGCGATCTTCGCCGGCCTCACCGCCGCCGGGATCACCGGGTACGGCGTCCGCACCGCGATGGGTCCGCCGCAGCTGGACCGGGTGCAGATCCCGCTGGCGAAGCTCCCCCGGGGCATGGACGGCCTGCGGATCGCCACCGTCTCGGACATCCACCTCGGGCCGCTGCGCGGCCGGTCGCACACCGAGCGGATCGTGGCGATGATCAACCGACTCGACGCCGACCTGGTCGCGGTGGTCGGCGACCTGGTCGACGGCTCGGTGGCGGAGCTGGGCGAGGCGGCGGCGCCGCTGCGCGACCTGCGCTCCCGGTACGGGAGCTTCTTCGTCACCGGCAACCACGAGTACTACTCCGGCGTCGAGGAGTGGGTCCAGGAGGTGGACCGGCTGGGCCTGCGGGTGCTGCAGAACCGGCGGCAGGAGATCCGGGCCCGGGGCGGCGTGGTGGACCTGGCCGGTGTGAACGACGTGAGCGCCGCCGGTACCGGACTGGCCGCCCCCGCCGACTACGCCGCCGCGCTCGGTGACCGCGACCCCAGCCGGCCGGTGGTGCTGCTCGCGCACCAGCCGGTGGCCGCGATCGAGGCGGCGAAGTTCGGCGTGGACCTGCAGCTCTCCGGGCACACCCACGGCGGCCAGATGGTGCCCTTCAACTACCTGGTTCCGCTCCAGCAGCCGGTGACCTCCGGCCTCGGCGAGGTGGACGGCACCAAGGTGTACGTCACCAACGGCGCCGGGTTCTGGGGGCCGCCGGTCCGGGTGGGCGCCCCACCGCAGGTCACCCTCGTTCAACTCCGCGCCCAATAGCGCGACCGGCGCGTCCAGTCCAGCGCTGGATTGCTCAGGTCACGCGTACGCGTGGCGGCGGGCGGCCGATGGGGCGGGCGTGACAGGATGCGGCGTGCCTCCGTTCAGCGCCGCACCCCTCGGTGGCCTCCCGCCATTCGTCGCGGATCTGCACATCCACTCGAAGTACTCGCGCGCGTGCAGCCGCGACCTGACCCTGCCGAACCTCGGCTGGTGGGCGCGGCGCAAGGGCATCGCCGTTCTCGGCACCGGCGACTTCACCCACCCCGCCTGGTACGACCACCTCCGCGAGACGCTGCACCCGGCCGAGCCCGGCCTGCACCGGCTGAGCCCCGAGGCGGAACGGGACATCGCCCGGCGGCTGCCGCCCCGGCTGGCCAGCGAGGCGGAAACGGACCCGGTCCGGTTCATGCTCAGCGTGGAGATCTCCACGATCTACAAGCGGGACGACCGGACCCGCAAGGTCCATCACCTGATCTACCTGCCCGACCTGGACGCGGTGGCCCGGTTCAACGCCGCGTTGGGGCGGATCGGCAACCTGGGCTCGGACGGCCGGCCGATCCTCGGCCTGGACTCGCGGGACCTGCTGGAGATCACGCTGGAGGCCAGCCCGGACGGCTACCTCGTCCCGGCGCACATCTGGACGCCCTGGTTCTCCGCGCTCGGCTCGAAGTCCGGCTTCGACGCGATCGCCGACTGCTACGCCGACCTGGCCGAGCACATCTTCGCGGTGGAGACCGGCCTCTCCTCGGACCCTGAGATGAACTGGCGGGTCGGCAGCCTGGACCGGTACCAGCTCGTCTCCAACTCGGACGCGCACTCCCCGCCCGCGCTGGGCCGCGAGGCCACCGTCCTGAACTCGGCCCGCGACTACTACGCCATCCGGGACGCGCTGCGGACGGGCGACGGGCTGACCGGGACCATCGAGTTCTTTCCCGAGGAGGGCAAGTACCACGCCGACGGGCACCGGCTCTGCGGCGTCAACTGGGCGCCGGAGCGGACCCGGGAGGCGGGTGGCCGCTGCCCAAAGTGCGGCAAGCCGCTGACCGTCGGCGTGCTGAGCCGGGTGGCGGAGCTGGCCGACCGGCCGGCGGGGTACCGACCGCCGCACGCCCGCGAGGTCACCCACCTGGTGCCGCTGGCCGAGATACTCGGTGAGATCAACAAGGTGGGCGCCCGGTCGAAGAAGGTCGAGGGGAAGCTCAACGAGCTGATCGCGGCGCTCGGCCCGGAGCTGGAGATCCTCACCCGCACTCCCCTGGACGAGATCGGTCGGGTCGGCGGGGAGCTGCTCGCCGAGGGGATCTGGCGGCTGCGCCGGGGCGAGGTGCGCCGGATTCCCGGCTACGACGGCGAGTACGGCGTCATCACCCTCTTCGACCCGGCCGAGCTGGGCAGCGGCGGCACCGGCGGCACCCCGGGGTCGCAGGAGACGCTCTTCGACGTACCGGTGCCGGCGCAGCGGCGGCCCGCGGAGCCGGCGCCGAAGCCGAAGGCCAGGCGCCCGGCGGCGGCGAAGGCCGAGCCGAAGCGGAAGGCCGCGCCGCCCCCGCCGATCGCGCCGGCGCCCTCCCCGCACGAACCGTTCGAGCCGATGCTCGCCGGGATGGAGGAGGTCGGCACCGGGCTGCTGGACCGGTTGGACGCGATGCAGCGGGTGGCCGCCTCCGCGCCGGGTGGGCCGCTGCTGATCGTGGCCGGCCCGGGCACCGGCAAGACCCGGACGCTCACCCACCGGATCGCCTACCTCTGCGCCGAGCTGAACGTCTTCCCCGAGCAGTGCCTGGCGATCACCTTCACCCGCCGGGCGGCCGAGGAGCTGCGGCACCGCCTCGACGGCCTGCTCGGGCCGGTGGCCGAGGACGTCACCGTCGGCACCTTCCACTCGCTGGGGCTCACCATCCTGCGGGAGAACGCGGCGGCGGCGGGCCTGCCGATGGACTTCCGGATCGCCGACGACGCGGACCGGGTGGCGGCCCGCGCGGAGGCGGGCGACGACCCGGAGTCCTACACGACGCTGCTGCGCAAGCGGGACCTGGTCGACCTGGACGAGCTGCTCACGCTGCCGGTGGCGCTGCTCAAGGCGGACAAGAAGCTGGTGCGCGACTACCGGGAGCGGTGGCGGTGGATCTTCGTCGACGAGTACCAGGACGTCGACGCCGTGCAGTACGAGCTGCTGCGCCTGCTCAGCCCCGCGGACGGCAACCTCTGCGCGATCGGTGACCCGGACCAGGCCATCTACTCGTTCCGGGGCGCCGACGTCGGCTACTTCCTGCGCTTCTCCCAGGACTTCACCGACGCCCGGCTGGTCCGGCTGAACCGCAACTACCGCTCGTCGGCGCCGATCCTGGCCGCCGCGGTGCAGGCCATCGCGCCGTCGTCGCTGGTCCGGGGCCGCCGGCTCGACCCGGCCCGGCTCGACCCGGAAGCCCCGCTGGTCGGTCGCTACCCCGCGGCCTCCGTCGCCGACGAGGCCGATTTCGTGGCACGCACGATCGACGAGCTGGTCGGCGGCCTCTCCCACCGGTCGCTCGACTCGGGCCGGATCGACGGCCGGATGACCTCGCTGTCGTTCTCCGACATCGCCGTGCTCTACCGCACCGACTCGCAGGCGGCGCCGATCGTGGACGCCCTCGCCCGGGCCAACATCCCGGTGCAGAAGCGGTCGCACGACCGGCTCCGGGACCGGCCCGGGGTGGCCGCCATCGCCCGCGAGCTGCGCCACGCCGACGGCCTCGGCGGGGGGCTGCCCGCCCGGGTACGCCTCGCCGGCCAGGTGCTCGCGGGCCGCTTCGCCGCGCCGACCCTCGACGGTTCCGGGGCGGTGCGACCGGAGGAGATCTGGTCGGCGGTGGACCTGCTCACCCCGCTGGCCCGCCGCTGCGGCGACGACCTGGGGCTGTTCCTGTCCCAGCTCGCCACCGGCGCGGAGGTGGACGCCCTCGACCCGCGTGCCGAGGCGGTCACCCTGCTGACCCTGCACGCGGCCAAGGGGCTGGAGTTCCCGGTGGTCTTCCTGATCGGCGCCGAGGACGGGCTGCTGCCGCTGCGCTGGCCCGGCTCGGAGCCGGACTCCGACGCGGTCGCCGAGGAGCGGCGGCTTTTCTTCGTGGGCCTGACCCGGGCCCAGGACCGGCTGTACATGAGCCATGCCGCCCGCCGCTTCCGGCAGGGGTCGGAGCGCGAGTGCCGGCCGTCGCCGTTCCTCGACGTCATCGACCCGGGACTGTTCGAACGCTTCGGCGAGGCGGAGCCGCGACGCCCGAAGGACCGTCAGCTCCGGCTGATCTGACCGCCCCCCGACCGCATGCCGGCTGGCCTCCGCCCGGCGGGACACGCCCGGCGGGACGCGGCCGGCGGGACGCTGCCGGCGGGACGCTGCCGAGGGCCATTTACCGGCGGGCCGGCTCCGGAGCCTCTTCCTCGACGGCCCGGCGGGGGCGCTCGGTGCTCACCACCAGCGCCACCCCGGCCACGATCACCGCCCCGCCGAGCAGCACCTGCGCGGTCACCGGCTCCGCGACGAGCAGCGCGCCCAGCGCAACCGCCACCGCCGGGTTGACGTACGCGTAGGTGGCGACGAGCGAGATCGGGGCGTGGTGCAGCAGCCAGACGTACGCGGTGAAGGCGACCAGGGAGCCGGCCACCATGAGGTACGCCAGCGCCGCCCAGGAGCGACCGGTCACCTCGGCCGGGGAGAAGCCGCGCAGCTCACCGCGGCCGACGGCGATCACCGCGAGCGCGGCGGCACCGGCGAACATCTCGTAAACGGTGGCCACGAACGGATCGGTCGGCATCCGGAGGCGGCCGGAGAGGAAGGAGCCGATGGACCAGGAGACGGCCCCGGCGACCACGGTCAGCGCCCCGATCAGCGGCACCGCCCCCGAGCCACCGGTTGGGAGCACGAGCAGGATCAGGCCGACGAAGCCCAGGGTCACCCCGGCGAAGGTCCACAGCGGGGGCCGGTCGCCGCTGAGCGTCCGCAGCAGCACGACCAGCAGCGGAACGGTCGCCACCAGCAGCGCGGCGATGCCGGAGGGCACCGCGACACCGGCCGACCCGGACTCGGCGAGCACCACCAGGCCGTTGCCGCCGGCCAGCAGGAGCACCCCGACGCCGGCAGCGGAGCCGAGCTGCCACCGGTCGACCCGGAGGGCTCCCCGTCCCCGGCGGATCCGCAGGACGACCGCCAGTACCAGGCCGGCGGCGGCGAACCGGGCGGCCGCAGAGGTGAGCGGGGGCAGCGACTCGACGGCGATCCGGATCCCGAGATAGGTCGAGCCCCACAGGACGTAGACGAGGAGCAGCGCCGTCCAGATCATGGCCGGTCGGGCGGAGGGCGTGGACGCGGTACCGGACGGCGTCGCACTTGCGGGGCGTGAGCTCATCGGTGGACCACGCTACGGTGACCGAGGCGTCGGCGTCCCGCGTAGGTGGCCGGCCTCTCAATACTGGCGTACGCAGGAGGGCGTTCATGACGAACTTCGGACCACCCGGCGGCGGCTCCGCGGAGCCGTGGGGTGGACGACGGCCCGAGGACGCGTACGGTCCGCCGACGGATCCGCCGTACCAGCCGCCGTACCAGGCGCAGCCCGGCGGCTGGGGTGAGCCGGCGGGGCCACGGTACGAGCCGGCGCCGGGGAACGGCTGGGACGCCGGGCAGACCGCGACCCAGCCCAGCGTCGCCGCGACCTACCGCCCGTACCAGCCGGCGGCGCACGGGTATCCGCCAGCCGGGCAGACCGGCTACCAGCCCGCCGACCCGTACCCGGGGTATCCGCCCGCGGAGCCGTACGCCGATCCGACGCCCCCGCCGAAGCGCGGCAAGGGCCCGCTGATCGCCGTGCTCGCCGTGCTGGCGGCGCTCGTCCTCGGCGGTGCGGCCACCTTCTACGTGCTCAACCGCGACGATGCGACCCCGGTTGCCGGACCGACCGCCCCGGTGAAGGCGGAGCCCTCGGCGGAGGCGAGCGAGGCGGCCGTCCCGGCCACCTCGGCGCCGGCACCGGCCTCCTCGGCCGACCCCCGGTTCGTCAAGGTGGGTCAGTGCGTGCGCAACGAGGGCACGGCCGGCGGCAAGCCGAAGCTGGTGATCAGCGAATGCGCCGCGAAGACGTATCAGGTGCTGCGCCGCTTCGACGGGCCCACCACGGGTGAGAAGGACGCCGAGGCGAAGTGCGCCAAGGTGGAGGGCTACACCAACTGGTACTTCTTCGACAGCGAGCTGGACACCCTCGACTTCGTGCTCTGCCTCAAGCAGCGCTGATCCCCGGCCGTAGGCAAAACTAGGGCTGTCTAGCATCCACGCTAGACAGCCCTAGTTTCGTCTCGACGGTCCCGACACGCCGGTAGCCGCATCTACGCATGTCTAGGCCCGCAGCTAGACGGCCCGATACTGTGCGATGCGTGGATCCGGTCCGCAACCCGTACGCCCCGGGCGCCGGCCAGCGCCCGCCCGAACTCGCCGGGCGGGGGCGGGAACTGGACGTCTTCGACGTCGTCCTGGAGCGCATCGCCCGTGGTCGCCCCGAGCGGAGCCTGATGCTCACCGGGCTGCGCGGCGTCGGCAAGACCGTCCTGCTCAACACCCTCCGCTCCCAGGCGATCAACCACCTCTGGGGCACCGGCAAGATCGAGGCCCGTCCCGATCAGTCGCTGCGCCGCCCGGTCGCCGCCGCCCTGCACATGGCCGTCCGGGAACTCGCCCCCCGGCACCGCGCGCCGGACCGGATCGACGCGTTCCTCGGCGTGCTCAAGGCGTTCGCCCAGCGCTCGGCGCCCGCCGGGCGGGGCGGGGCCGCCCCGAAGCTGCGCGACCGCTGGCAGCCCGGCATCGACGTACCGGCCAGCAGCGGCCGGGCCGACTCCGGGGACATCGAGATCGACCTGGTCGAGCTGCTCACCGACGCCGCTGCGGTCGCCACCGACGTGGGCACCGGCGTCGCCATCTTCATCGACGAGATGCAGGACCTCGGCGCCGAGGACGTCTCCGCGCTCTGCGCCGCCTGCCACGAACTCTCCCAGCTCGGCGCGCCGCTGATCGTGGTCGGCGCCGGTCTGCCGCACCTGCCCGCCGTCCTCAGCGCCGCCAAGTCGTACTCGGAGCGGCTCTTCCGCTACCAACGCATCGACCGGCTGGACCGGATCGCCGCCGACCAGGCGCTCTGCGCGCCGGCCGAGCGGGAGGAGGTCGAGTACGAGCAGAAGGCGCTCGACCTGCTCTACGAGAAGTCCGGCGGCTACCCCTACTTCGTCCAGGCGTACGGGAAGGCCACCTGGGACCACGCCCCCCGCTCGCCGATCACCGCCGCCGACGTGCGGGTCGCCGCCCCCGAGGCCGAGGCGGAGCTCGCCGTCGGCTTCTTCGGCTCCCGGTTCGAGCGGGCCACCCCGGCGGAACGCGAGTACATGCGGGCCATGGCGGCGCTCTCCCTGATCGAGGGGGAGGAGGGTGGACGGGACGACATGGACGCGGCGGTCCCCACCGCGGAGATCGCCCGGTCGCTCGGGCGCAAGCCGGCCAGCCTCTCACCGGCCCGGGACGCGCTGATCAAGAAGGGGTTGATCTACTCCGGCGAGCGGGGCACGGTGGCGTTCACCGTCCCGCACTTCGGCCGGTACCTGCGCACCCAGCCGGCCTGACCGCGGCGGGTGTCCGGCGGCTCAGACCCGGGACCAGGGCGCCGGAAAGACCACCTCGCCCCGCGGGGGCGGGCCCTCGTCGATCGTCGACGGCGGGAGCACGAGCGCCTGCCACGGCTCGCCGAGCCCGGACCACGGGCTGGTCAGCCCCATCTCGTCGGCGCGACTGAAGCCGAACCGGCGGTAGAAGGCCGGGTCGCCGAGCACCACCACGAGCCGTTCACCGAGTTCGGTCGCGGCGTCCAGCGCCGCCTGCACCACCGCCGTGCCGTGCCCGATCCGCTGCCGATGCGGCGCGACCGCGACCGGCCCGAGCGCCAGCGCCGGGGCCGAGTGCTCGTCCGACCGGACCTGGACCCGGGTCAGCAGGGCGTAGCCGACCACCTCGCCGCCGTGCTCGGCGACCATGGCCAGCTCCGGGATCCAGGCGTCGCTGTGCCGCAGCTCGTCGACCAGCTCCACCTCGGGCGGGATGGCCACGTCGGGGCGGGCGAAGGCGGCGGCCAGCACCCGGGCGACCGGCCCTTCGTCCGCGGGGTCCTCGGGTCGGAGCCGCAGGGTCGTCACCCGCGCGACCTTACCGGGCCGGAGCGGTCCATCCGCGACGGTCGCTCGAATTGACCCACGGGACATGCGCCCGCTGGACGTCCACGTCGGCCGATCCCTTTCGGGCATTGCAGGGGTAACGGCCCTACTGACGGGGTATGACTGAATTATGAAGCCCGTGCGCTCCCTCGCCCGCGTCATGTTGAGCGGCATCTTCGTGGTCAGCGGCGTCCGCAACCTCCAGAACCCCGGCCGGCTGGTCCCCGCCGCGCAGCCGATCACCGACCGCGTCGCCCCACTGATCCAGAACCTGCACCCGCGGATCCCGACCGATACCGCGACCTTGGTCCGGGCCAACTCGGCCACCCAACTCGTGGGCGGGCTGATGCTGGCGACCGGCAGGTTTGCCCGGCCCGCCGCGCTGGTCCTTGCCGGCACGCTGGTGCCGACCACCCTCGCGGGCCATCCGTTCTGGACCAACGACGACCCGATGGCGCGGAACAACAACCAGGTCCACTTCCTGAAGAACCTCGGGCTCCTCGGCGGCCTGCTCCTCGCCGCAGCGGACACCGAGGGCAAGCCCGGACTGCGCTGGCGCGCCGGTCATCGGATCGGGCACTCCCGGCGCTCCGTGCAGCGGGTCGTCCGGACCGCCCGCCGGGAGGCGAAGATCGCCGCCCGATCGGCGGCCACCGCCCGACGACTTCCTGGCTGACCTGCGTCAATACGGCCACCACCCCCCGCAAGGCCATTAATCACCTGAACCACCTGACATCCGTTAACGCGGTGGAAATGTCAAAAACATGTGTGGGATCGGACACGGTCGCATAACGCGGGAGGCAGTAACGTGAGGCGCCGTTCTAGGCTCCGTGCGGAACCTGGACGGGTAGGAAGATCTTGGTACGGGGGTGGCCACGCCATGCCGGCGACAGTCGGTAGACGGACCGACCGCCTCGCTCCAGCTCAGCGCGTAACGCGTGGGATCGATCGCAGGACAGTCGTACGGATCGGCATCGTGGCCGCCGTCGCCTACGCCGCATGGCTCGCCATCGGCGCATTCGGGCGGCCGTACAACTTCTTCGACATGAAGATCTACCACGGTGCCGTGGTGTGGTGGGCGAGCGGCAACCAGCTCTACGACTTCATCTCACCCGACACCACGCTGGGCTTCACCTACCCGCCGTTCGCCGGGCTGGTCATGCTGCCGATGTCCTGGCTGCCGATCGAGGTGGCCGGCTGGTTCAACGCGCTGGCCAGCATCGTCGCGCTGGCGGTCGTCCTGGCCGCGCTGCTGCGTCCGATCGTCGACCGGCTCGGCTGGTCGCTGCGCTTCACCGTCGCCATCGCCGTGCCGATGGCCGTCGCCCTCGAGCCGAGCCGGGAGACCCTCGGCTACGGACAGGTGAACCTGCTGCTCTTCGCGCTGGTCATGGCGGACATGGTGGGGCTGCGCTGGCGGGCGAAGCGGGGGACCCACCACGACAGCGCCGACTCCGCCCTGGAACGCTTCTGCTACAGCGGCGTCTGGGCCGGGGCGGGGATCGGTCTGGCCACCGCGGTCAAGCTGACCCCGGCGCTCTTCATCGCGTACCTGATGATCACTCGGCAGTGGCGGGCCGCGATGACCGCGATCGGCACCACCGTCGCGGTGACCCTCGGGACGTTCGCGCTGATGGGCGAGGAGTCGCGGACGTACTTCGGGACCGTGCTCTGGCAGACCGAGCGGGTCGGCGCGGCGGACATGACCCCCAACCAGTCGCTGGCCGGGCTGCTGGCCCGGCTCTACGACTCGATCGAGACGCCCGGCCTGCTCTGGCTCGCCTTCTCGGTGCTGGTCCTTGCCCTCGGGCTGTCCCGGGCCGCCACCGCGCGGGCCGACGGCGACGAGCTGACCGCGTTCACCCTGGTCGGGCTGACCGCCAACGTGATCAGCCCGATCTCCTGGTCGCACCACCTGGTCTGGGTCATCCCGGCGATCATCGTGCTGGCCGACGCCGCGGTGCGCCGCCGCGAGGCGAGCCGGGGTCTGCTGCCGCGGGCCACCACGCCGGTGGCCAACGGGGTGCCCGGGGTCAACGCCCTGCGCCCGCCGATCTGGTACCCGACCCTCACCGGTCTGCGGCACGGCGTCGCGGCGGTCGCGCTCTACCTGCTCTTCCTGATCTCGCCCATCTGGCCGTACGAGCACCAGCTCCCCGAGGTGTCGCACTACCAGGACGGCCTCTTCGGGGCGCTGATGGAGAACTCCCTCGCGATCGCGCTGATCGTCCTGGTCGCGGCGCTGCCCTGGCGACCCGGCGCGGAGCCGGCGTTCTACACCGACCGCCTCGTCCGGGCCGCCCAGCTCGCCGGCCGCTGACCGTCCCGGCCCGGACACTCGGCCGGGCCGACGGGACGGGTCAGGGGCAGTTCACCCACTCCTCGGTGCCGTCGGTGAAGACCTGCCGCTTCCAGATCGGCAGCCGGGCCTTCACCTCGTCGACCAGTCGGGCACAGGCCGCGAACGCCGCGGCCCGATGGGCGGTGCTGACCGCCGCGACCAGGGCCGCGTCGCCGATCTCCAGCGGGCCGATCCGGTGCGAGACGGCCACCGCGTAGACGTCGGGGTCGGCGGCCACCTCGGCGGCGACCTCGCGGAGCACCGCCTCGGCGGTCGGGTGACCCTCGTACTCCAGGCTGACCACCTGCCGGCCGTGGTCGTGGTCGCGGACCACGCCCTGGAACGAGACCACCGCACCGGCCCGGCGGTCGGCGACCGCCGCCTCGTGCGCCGCGAGGTCCAGCGGCCGGTCGGTGACCGTGCCGAAGATGGTCGGCCCGGCCGTCTCCGACGCCGCGCTCACCACGCCCGCTCCCCGGGGAGCAGGGGCAGCGGCACGATCGGCACCCGCGCGCCGGCCTCCCCGCTGGTGCCGGGGCGGATGACCGCGAAGCCGTCGGCGCCGGCCAACCCGCGCAGCATCGCCGAGCCGACGTGGCGCACCGGATGGGCGGTACCGCCGGCCCGGTCCACCCGGACCAGGGCGAGGTGGGTGTACTGGCCCCGGCCGGGGACCGGCTCGGCGAGGGTGGCCTGCGGCAGCACCGGCATCGGGCGGCCCTGCAGCCCGGCGAGCAGCGGCGCGACCAGCGAGACCAGCGCGACGATGGCGGACTGCGGGTTGCCCGGTAGGCCGGCGACGAAGCGGACCCGGCCGTCCGCCCCGGCGAGCCGGGCCAGCAGCATGGGGAAGCCGGGCCGGACCGCGACCGTGTTCACCACGTAGTCGGCGCCGAGCGCCTCCAGGGTCGGGTGCAGGTGGTCGACTGGGCCGTGCATCGTGCCGCCGGTGGTGCAGACCAGGTCCGCCGCGGCGAGCGCCCCGCGCAGGGCGGCCACGTGGGCCGGCAGGGTGTCCGCGACCGGGCCGATCACATCGGCCGGGCGCACCTGGCAGCCGTACCGGCGCAGCCAGGCCGGCACCGCCGGGCCGAGGGCGTCGCGGACCCGCCCGGCTGCGGGCGGGCCGGCGGTCAGCAGCTCGTCACCGAAGACCAGCAGCCCGGCACGGGGCTGCCGGCGGACCCGGAGGGTGTCGTGGCCGCACGAGGCGGCCAGCCCGATCAGCGCCGGGTCGACCGGGGTGCCGGCGGGGAGCAGCTCCTCACCGGCGTACGCCTCCTCGCCCGGCTCGCGCCACTCCGGGTTGGGCCGCGGCGTGCCGGCGACCCGGCCGTCGGCCGTCCGGGTGGATTCCTCGATCCGCAGGATGGCGGTGGCACCCTCGGGCACCATCGCCCCGGTGGCGATCTCGACGGTGGTGCCGTCGGTGGTCAACGGGGCAGGCGTGCTGCCTGCGAGCACCCGCCCGACCACCTCCCACGGGCCGTCCCCGCGCACCGCCCATCCGTCCACGCTCGAGGTGGGGAACGCGGGCAGGTCAGTACGGGTGGCCAACGGCTCGGCGAGGGTGTGGCCGTCCGCGTCGGCGAGCGGCCGGTTGACCGCGGGGAGCGCGGCGGCGAGGCCGACGGCGTACACCCGGGAGCGGGCCTCCTCCCACCCGGCTGGCGGCGGCGCGGCGACCTGCTCCGCGGCGGCTGCGGTTTCCGTGCTCATCCGCCGAGCCTATCGCCGGCGACCTGACCTCGCTGTCAGTGGTCACCGCCGCGGAGCTGGTCGACGGTGTGGGCCAGGATAGGCCTGAGCACGGCGAGGCCGTCCTTCGCGCCACCGGTCGAACCGGGCAGGTTGACGACCAGCATCCGGCCGGCCACCCCGGCAAGGCCGCGGGAGAGGGCGGCGGTGGGCACCTTGTCCCGGCTGTGCGCGCGGATCGCCTCGGCGATGCCGGGAATCTCGTAGTCGAGCAGCTCCCGGGTGACGTCGGGCGTCCGGTCGGTCGGCGTGATGCCCGTCCCACCGCTGGTCAGCACCACGTCGACCCGGTCCGCCCGGGCCGCGCGCAGCGCCTCGCCGACCGGTTCGCCGTCGGGCACCACGACCGGCTCGTCGACCTGGCAGCCCAGTTCGCGCAGGCCGGCGACGAGGAGCGGGCCGCTGGTGTCGGCGTACACCCCGGCGGCGGCCCGGTTGGAGGCGACGATCACCCGGGCCCGGATCACGGCCGGTCCTCCGGCCGAACCCACTCGCCGGTCTTGCCGCCCTCCTTGCGGAGCACGCGTACCGCCTCCATCGAGGCGGCCGGGTCCACGGCCTTGACCATGTCGACCAGGGCGAGCCCGGCGACGGCCACCGCGGTAAGCGCCTCCATCTCCACCCCCGTCCGGTCGGCGGTCTTCACGGTGGCGGTGATCTCGACGGTGTCCGCGGTGAGCCGCAGGTCGACGGTCACCCCGTGCAGGGCGATCGGGTGGCAGAGCGGGATCAGGTCGGGGGTGCGCTTGGCGCCCATGATGCCGGCGAGCCGGCCGACGGCGAGCGCATCGCCCTTCGGCAGGCCGTCGCGGCGCAACAGCTCGACCACCTCGGCGGTGGTGCGCAGCCGGCCGGCGGCGACGGCCAGCCGGCCGGAGACCGGCTTGGCGGAGACGTCGACCATCCGGGCCGCGCCGGCCGGGTCGACGTGGGTGAGCTGCGCGGGATCGGTCACGGCCGCGAGCCTATCTTTCCGGTACGGCGTGCGCCCGAGCCGCTCGCGGGGAGCGCCCAAGGTGTTCGTCCGAGTTGTTACCGAGAGTGCGGGGACAGCGACCGCCGATTCAAGGCGGGATGACTCCCGGTCCCGGCGTCGGCGCAGGCCAGATAATTGTGCCGTCATCGCCCGCGGGGACCGCGAACTGCCATTCTCCTTGAACATGCGACGCAGATTTCCGGCATACGCACGGGCGTTCGCCGCAGCCGAGTTCAGCGCCTCCTCGGCCCGCAATTCGTCGATGAGCGCGCGACCAGATCTGCCGATTCGGGATCGACGGCGGTCCGAACTGGGGATGGAACGGTGGACCGGTTCAGCGCACACTGAAAGAGGCGGATCGCATATGCGTGCCGACTGCGTGGGGCATGATCCGAAGCAGCCGAGCGCTCCGCACACGCATCATGGACAGAACGTCACAAATCTACGCTGGTTATCTTATTTTGCGCATAGGGACAAATATCCGTACAAGTTCTGCCAGGTACGCCTTAGGCTTCCAGCAACGGCGAAGGACAACGACAGCTGGGGGTCGAGATGAAGTCGCACGAGTGGACCTGAGCAACCTTCTGCGGTGACACGAAGCGGGGTACGCTTCCGGAGCGGATAGCCATCGGTAACCACACAAGGACGATGGGTGGCTCCTGGAGACCGACGAAACGGGACCGATCAGCGACTGATGTCGCTAGTCGGTCTCGTCGTCGTTTTGGCGACCGTCTCGGCGGCCGTTTCGGTTGTCGATCTTAATTCCGGCAGCCCAGGCACGCCTCTGGCCATCTGGGTGGCCCTTGTCTCCCTGGTTGCGGTCGGCTTCACGGTGAAGGTCCGGATCCGCGTCCGAGCCACCAACCACAACATCGCCTGGACCGAAACAGCGATCGTGATCGGTCTTGCCGTCGCACCCGCCTCGACCGTCATTCTGGCGACGGGTTGCGGGATCGCACTCGCCATGTTCCTCACCCGGGTGGCGCCCATCAAGGCGCTGTTCGGCGTGGGGAAGAACATGCTGGTCGCCACCGTGGCGGGCCTGGTGCTCCACCTCACCGGCTGGCGGCTCGCGGAGGACGCCGGCCACACCGTCCTGCCCTTCTCGCTGGCCTACGTCGCCGCCGTGGTGCTGGACGAACTGGTCACCCTTCCCGTCATCTCGATGGCGACCGGTGAACGCTTCCGGATCCTGTTCAAGGAGGACTGGGGGCTGCGGCTGGCGGGCGCGCTGGCCCGGCTCGTGGTCATCATCGGCACCGTCTTCATCCTTCAGGCGGGCAGCCGGTTCCTGCTGGCGGTGCCGCCGCTGGTGCTGAGCCTGCACCTCCTCTACTCCAACCGGGTCAAGGCCCGTACCGAGCAACAGGCCTGGCAGCGACTCGCCCGGACGACGGACGCGCTCAACGTGGTGGACCTCGACCAGGTGCTCACCACCGCGGTCACCCAGGCCGCGGAACTCTTCTCCGCCGACGAGGTGGAAATCGAACTTCGCGACGCGGGTCGCACCGTCCGAGGCAACGGCGACGCCGTCCGGTACGACGGACCGACCGGCGAGCCGAGCACCGTCGACGGCACGGTGGTTTCCGTCGCGCTCGAGGGGCACGACCGCTCCGTCGACGTCGGGGTGCTCCGGCTGCGCTTCACCGGCCCGGTCGAGCTCTCCGAGCGGGAGCGGTACATCCTGCGCACCTTCGCCTCCGCGCTCTGCACCGCCGTCCGCAACGCCCAGGCGTACGCCGAACTGGCCCGGGTCGCCGAGGAGCACGCCCACGCCGCCACCCACGATCCCCTCACCGGCCTGGCCAACCGTCGGCAACTCCTCGACGAGGGCACCGAGCAGCTCACCAACCGGCATGCCGACGGGGTGAGCGCACTGATGCTGATCGACCTCAACCACTTCAAGGAGGTCAACGACACGCTCGGGCACGGCGCCGGGGACCGGGTACTGACGCAGGTCGCCGAGCGGCTGCGCGCCGCGGCCCGCCCCGACGATTTGGTGGCCCGGCTCGGCGGCGACGAGTTCGCCGTACTGCTGCGGGGGCTGCCGGCGCCGGCGGTGGCCGCCCACCGGGCGGAGGTGCTGCTGGCCGCGCTGCACGAACCGCTCGACCTGGACGGCATGCGGATCAGCGTGGAGGCCAGCGGCGGCATCGCCGTCGCGCCGGCCAGCGGCGGGGTGACCGAGCTGCTCCGCCGTGCCGACGTGGCGATGTACCAGGCCAAGCGGGCCGGCCTGCGGATCTCCACCTACAGCGCGACGCGCGACACCGCCGACCTGGGCCAGCTCACCCTCAACGGGGAACTGCCCCGGGCGGTCGCCGACCACGAGTTCACCGTCAACTTCCAGCCGATCGTCGACCTGGCAACCGGCGAGGTCACCGGCGCGGAGGCACTGGCCCGCTGGCACCACCCGACGCACGGCATGATCGACCCGCTGCGCTTCCTGGAAGCGGTGGAACGCTCCGGTCTGCTGCCGGCGTTCGCGGAGGCGATCCTCGACCAGGCGCTGATCGCCGCCGGGACCTGGCGCGACGCCGGTTTCGACCTGCCCGTGTCGGTGAACGTCTCGCCGCGCAGCCTGCTCGACGCCCGCTTTCCCGGTGCGGTGCTGGCCCGGCTGCGCGCGCACGACCTGCCGCCCGACCGGCTGGTGCTGGAGCTGACCGAGACGCTGACCCTCAGTCAGCTGGACGTGGTGGATCAGGTGCTCAGCCGGCTGCGCGAGTCCGGTGTCCGACTCGCCCTCGACGACTTCGGCACCGGCTACTCCTCCCTCTCCCTGCTCTCCCGCATCCCGGTGCACGAGTTGAAGATCGACCGCAGCTTCGTGACCGCGATGGAGAGCTCCGCCGAGGCGGCCGCGGTGATCCGCTCCACCCTGGACCTCGGCCGCAGCCTCGACCTGGCCGTGGTGGCCGAGGGGGTGGAGAGCGAGCCGCAGCGGCGGGCGCTCTGGGAGCTGGGCTGTGTCGCCGGGCAGGGCCACCTCTTCGCTCGGCCGTTGCCGGCCGGCACCCTGCTCGCCGCGCTCCAGCGGGGCGCCGGCGGACGCCCCGGCAGCCTGGCGGCCCCGCTACACGACGCCGGTGCGGTGATCCGCCTCCCCGGCCGCCGCCAGGGCGGTCGCGGCCGGCCCGCCGGCACTCCGCCGACCACCGGACAGACCGCGGAGGAGCCGAGCCGGCGGTGACCGGTGGGTGGCACCGGGCCGTGGGGACCCGCCGCCAACCACGCCCCGGTGGCGGCCGATGCGACGGCGACGGTCTGCCAGACTGGCCGGCGTGACGGCCGCCTCCGACGGGACCTCCCGCAGCCACCGCCGCTGGTCGGCTCTGGACTCCGCCGCCGGCGGTCTCGCTCTCGATCTGGGTCTCTACGCCGGGTCGGCCGCCTTCGCGGCGATCACCGCCGCCACCTCCACCCTGCCGCCGCACCGCGCCTGGGGGACCATCGCCGCCGTCGGCTACCTGGTCGCCGCGCTCGCCGCGGCCGGCCAGCTTCTTGTCCGGCGGGTACGCCCGGACGCGCCGGCCGCCGGGCTCACCGCACGCTGGGTGGTTACCAGCGTCGCCTGGGCCACCACCGCCCTGTTGCCGCTGGCGGCGCAGAGCATCCAACGGGCGGCGGGGCGTACCGACCGGGCGCAGGAGGAGGTGGTGGTGGTCGAGCACGCCGGCAGCCGCCTCGCCGAGCACGGCACCCCCTACCTCGGGCACGACGCGATCGCCGCGCTGCCAGCCGGCGAGCAACTGCTCGGCTACACCCCCTACCAGCCGGGAATGGCGCTGTTCGGGCTGCCCCGGGCCGCCGTCGACGCCTGGTGGACCGACGCCCGCGTCTGGTTCGCCCTGGCCACCGCGCTGGTACTCGCCCTCGCGGTGGGCACGCTGCGGTCCGTGAGCCGCACCCCCGGGGCGGTGCAGCCGGGCACCGCCGTGCTGCGGGGCGTACAGGCGGCCACCGTGCTGCCGGTCTGCGCCCTGACGCTCGCCACCGGCGGCGACGACCTGCCCGTCCTCGCGCTCTGCCTGCTCGCCCTGGCGTTCGCCGCCGCCGACCGGCCCGGGCGGGCCGGCGTCGCGGTGGGGATCGCCGGCGCGCTGAAGCTCTTCGCCTGGCCGGTGGCGATCGTGCTGGTGGCCTGGGCCGCCACCCGACGGGCCGGCGTCCGCACCGCCGCCGGGGCGATCGGGCTGCCGGTCGTCGCCCTGGTGCCCGCCCTGCTGGTCGACCGGGACGCGCTGATGGAGAACGTGCTGCGCTTCCCGCTCGGGCACGGTCTGGTGACCAGCCCCGCGCAGTCCCCGTTCCCCGGCCACCTGATCGCCACGCTGCTGCCCGCCGGCCGGGTGGTGGCCGCCGCGCTGCTGGTCGCCGTCGGGGTGGCGATCGCCGTCCGGCTGCTGCGCCGTCCGCCGCGCACCGCCGCCGCCACCGCGCTGATCTGCGGGTACGGGCTGCTCGCCGCGATCCTGCTGATGCCCTCGACCCGGTTCGGCTACCTGCTCTACCCGCTCGCCCTGCTGGTCTGGGCACCCGCGCTCGCGCTCACCCGGTCGTCGGCCCGGGCCGACGACCGGACGGCAGGGGTGGCCCCGACCGGCTGACCGGCTTTTCGCCGAGTCGCGGGCGGGACCGGCCCGCAGGGCGTACACCTGAGGACATGACCACGTACCGCGACCGGACCGAGGCCGGCCAGGTCCTCGCCGACCACCTCAAGGGGCTCACCGGGCAGCCCGACCTCATCGTCCTCGGCCTGGTACGCGGCGGCGTGCCGGTGGCGCGGGTGGTCGCGGACGGACTCCGCGCGCCGCTCGACGTGCTGGTGGTCCGCAAGCTCGGCATGCCGTGGGCTCCCGAGTTGGCCTTCGGCGCGCTCGGTCCCGACGGGGTGGAGGTGCTCAACGAGATGGTCGCGGGCCAGCTGAGCGAGTCGGACCGGGCCGAGGTCCGGCAGCGGGAGCAGGCCGAGCTGGAGCGCCGGGAGAGCCGCTACCGTGCCGGACGCCCCCCGCTGAACCTGACCGGGAAGACCGCGGTGATCGTCGACGACGGCCTGGCCACGGGGGCCACCGCGCGCGCAGCCGTACAGGTGGCCCGGCACCTGGGCGCCGCTCGGGTGATCGTCGCCGTCCCGGTCGCCTCCAAGGAGGCGCACCAGATGCTCTCCGCCGAGGCCGACCAGGTGATCTGCCCCGAGATCCCGCCGGGCTTCGGGGCGGTTGGCGCGTACTACGACGACTTCCGCGAGATCTCCGACGACGAGGTGACGGAAACGCTGCACGCCACCGCGTGATCCCACCGGGTACCTTCGGTGTCATGCAGCTCACCTGCCCCAAGTGTCACGGAGACATGCGCCAGTACGAGCGCAGCGGAGTGGTCATCGACCAGTGCACCGAGTGCCGCGGCATCTTCCTCGACCGCGGTGAACTCGAGAAGCTGTTCGAGGCCGAGGCGCTGTCTCTTATACACCTCT